>NZ_WBKR01000066.1 GCF_008868155.1 Micromonospora sp. ALFpr18c | reverse complement strand
CGCGACCAGCGGCAACCCACACACCATCCCTCAACCCACACCCCTACAACTCCATCTCCTCGAACTCCTCGACATCGACCCACTCGAGTGGTGTTGACAATCAGCCACGTGCGGAATGCAGGGCTAGCGGCGGCGGGCTAGCAGAACGGCGTCGTGGTGGGTTGTGGTGGTGCCTTCGGGGTTGGTGATCTCGCGGGGGCGGGCCTCGGCGGCCAGGATCTCCCAGCGGGACGGGTCCAGGTCGGCGGCCACGTCCTCGGCCGTGTACATCATGTCCGGCATGTGCAGTCGGTGCGCCGACGCCCACAGGTCCGACGGATGGTGCCCGACGATCAGCAGGACCCCGCCCGGAGCGACCGCGGCGGCCAGCCGGGCGAACAGCTCCCGGCGCTGCACCGGGGGCAGGTGCATGAATTGTGCGGACACCAGGTCGTACGCCTCCTCGGCCGGCGGCTTCTCGCGCAGGTCGGCGTGCGTGAACTCGATGCGGTCACCGACGCCGGCGGTGTCGGCGTACTCGGCGGCGCGCGCCAGCGCCGTGGTCGAGATGTCCACCGCGGTCACCCGCCAGCCCCGCTCGGCCAGCCACACCGCGTCGGCGCCCTCGCCGCTGCCCACGTCCATCGCCCGTCCCGGGGGCAGGTCGGCGACCTCGGCGACCAGCTGCGGGTTCGGCCGACCGCTCCACACCGCCGGCTTGGACCGGTACCGCTCCTCCCACGCCGGTTGCTCGAACGTCGTGGCCACCATCTGCCGGTAGGCGGTCACCGCCGCGCGGGTGTCCTCGGCGATCAGGTCGGCGTTGATCGCCGCTCCGGCGGTGAGCCCGGCCGCGGCGGACGTGATGACCTGTCCCCGGATGTCGGCGACGTTGCCCGCCACCCAGACGCCCGCGACGGTCGTCGCGCCGGTGGGGTCGGCCGGGATCTGGGCGCCGATGACGTGCTCGCCCATCGTCACCTCCTCCGGGGCGAGGCCCAGCCCGACCAGCAGGTCGGCGCGCGGGGTCGTCCGGGTCCCGACGACGACCGCGTCCAATGCCACGACCCGACCGTCGGCGAGGCGTACGCCGGTGAGCGCGTCCCCGGTCACCTCCAGCGCGGCGACCGGTCCGGGCACCACCGCGACGCCCCGCGCGGCCAGGCGTTCGGCCGTCTCCTCGTCCGGTGCGGGGGCGTCGTGCAGCAGGAGCAGCACGTCGGAACTCCACTGTCGCCACATCTCGGCCTGGTGCGCGGCCATCGGGCCGGTCGCCAGCACGCCGACGCGCCGGTCCCGGACCTCCCAGCCGTGACAGTACGGGCAGTGCAGCACGTCGCGGCCCCACCGCTGCGCCAGCCCGGGAACGTCGGGCAGCTCGTCGGTCAGCCCGGTGGCCACCAGCAGCCGGCGGGCCCGCACCGCGCTCCCGTCGTCGAGCGTGAGCCGGAAGCCGTCGTCGTCGCGGCTCGCGGCCTCCACCCGTCCGGTGCGGAACTGCCCGCCGTACCCGGCCACCTCGGCCCGCCCGATCGCGAGCAGCTCGCCCGGCGGCGTGCCCTCCCGTCCCAGGTAGTTGTGCACGTGGCCGGCCGGCGCGTTGCGCGGCTCACCCGAGTCGATGACCAGCACCGACCGCCGGGCCCGGCTGAGCGCCAGGGCTGCACTGAGCCCCGCGGCGCCGCCGCCCACCACCACCACGTCGTATGTCTCGTCCACCGGTCGCTCCCTTGGTCTGTTGGCTCAACCCACCATCCGTCGACGCCGGCCAGGTGGCAAGTATCCTTGCCGTTATGGCAAACGAGGACTCCGCCGCGCTGGCGGCCGTCGGCCCCCGGCTGCGCGCCCTGCGCCACCAGCGGGGGACCACGCTGACCCAGCTCGCCGACCTGACCGGCATCTCGGTGAGCACCCTCTCCCGGCTGGAGTCCGGCACCCGCCGGCCCACCCTGGAACTGCTGCTCCCGCTGGCCCGGGCGTACCAGGTGGCGCTGGACGAGCTGGTGGACGCTCCGGCCACCGGCGACCCCCGGATACGCCCCAAACCGATCGTCATCCACGGCGTCACGTACCTGCCGCTGACCCGCCGACCGGGCGGCCTGCAGGCGTTCAAGCAGATCTTCCCGCCGGACCCGTCCGCCGGGGGCCGAACCCCACAGACCCATGAGGGGTACGAGTGGCTCTACGTGCTCTCCGGTCGGCTGCGCCTGGTGCTCGGTGACCGCGACCTGATCCTGACGCCGGGCGAGGTGGCCGAATTCGACACCCGCGTCCCGCACCTCATCCTCAACCCCGGCCCCGGCACGGCCGAGGCTCTGAGCCTCTACGGCCCGCAGGGGGAACGGCTGCACGTCCGCGCCCGCCCCGCCACGCCCGGCAGGGACGCACCAGCGGACGCGGGGTGATCCACGTGAGTGAGCACAGCGTGACCGTGGTCCGGCTGGACGACACCTCGTCCGCCGCGCGCGAGGAGATCGTCCTCGGCGTACAGGGCCTGCTGCTGGCCCGTGGAGTGATCGTCCCCAACGACTGTCGTGACGCGCTCTGGCAGCCGAGCGAATGGAAACCAGGTCCAGCCGCGCGTACGGCGGTCGTTGAGCCGGTCGACTGGTTTGACAGCTTCCTCGACACGGCGAACAACGGGGTCGACATCCGGGGCGAGCGTGACGTCTACCACCCGGTGGAGAACGACGAGGCGCCGCGATGCGCGAAGTGCGCGGCCGCGGCACCAGCGTCGTACACCGACTCCGCCGATTGGCTGGAGGCGTGGATGACCGCTGGTCACGAGCCGGGGTTCACGTGCGACCAGTGCGGTTGGAGCGGGCCGGTGGGCGACTGGAGCGGCCAGTTCGGCGTACTCATCGGCGCCCCCGCCGTGACGTTCCTCAACTGGCCGCCCTGCTCACCCGCGCTGATTACCGATATCCGCGGACTTCTTGGAGGGCGTACCGGCATCGTCGTGAGCCACTGGTGACGGTGCGCCGTTTCCGTTGACCTTCACCGTTCGCGAGACCGACGGCTCCTGGATGGTCACCGCGTCCGTGCGAGGGCCGGACCGGTTCCCCTCCGGTCCGACCCTCACGAACGGTCCGCGCTAGGCGCGGAGCCTGCGCTGCCGGACGATCAGCAGCAACGTGGCACCGAGGAGCACGGCCAGCACACCGGCTGCCATCCAGCCTCCGATCGGGAACGACTCACCGGTGATCGGGAGCTTGCCCTTCACCGGGATGGTGATTGTCGATTCCGGTGCCACCGGCGCCGGGCCGTCCGGCGGGGTGCCGGTCGCGGTCGCGCTGTTGCGCAGCGAACCGTGGTGGTAGTCGGCCTTGCTGACCGTGTACGTCGCCGCGCAGGTCACGGTCGCGCCCGCCGCCAGGGTGACGGACCCGTTGGGCGTCCGGTCCGGACCGCAGGTGATCGGGCCGAGGTTGGCCGGCGAGGCCGGCGCGGTGGGGGTGTCGGTGACCGTCACGTCGGTCAGCGTCACCTGCCCGGTGTTGGTGACCACGAACTGGAACGGCACCTGCTGGCCCGGCCGGGTGATCTTGTCGGTGCTGCTGGACTTCACCACCGTGATCGCCGCACCCCGGGTGGCCGTGACCTCGGCGGTGGCCGGGCCGGAGCGTACCGGTGCGGGTGGGTCCTGCCCGGGGATGGTCGGTGGCGTGCCGGCGGCGACGGCCGTGTTGGTGATCCGGCCGGCCTCGACGTCCGCGGCGGTGACCGTGTACGTCGACGTGCAGGTGGTGCTCGCCCCGGCCGGCAGGGAGACACTGCCGTTGGCGACGGGCGGGGTGCCGCAGGTGATCGCCCCGGGCGTCCCGGTGCCGGAGAACTCGGTCTCGTCGACGGTCACGGCACTGAGCGGGGTCGTGCCGGTGTTGCTCACCACGAACTGGTACGTGATCACGTCACCGGCGGCGGACACCACGGTCGGTGTGACCGACTTGGTGATGGCGATCGCCGGGTGCGGGATCGGGATGTCCAGCGGCGACGGCGGCGAGACCGGCGGCGGCCCGACCGGCGGCGTACCGGTGGCGGTGGCGACGTTGCGCAGCGACGAGCCGGTGAAGTCCTCCGCGGTCACCGTGTAGGTCGCCCGGCACTGGATGGACGCGCCCGGCGCGAGGGTCACCTCGCCGTTCGGGGTGTCCTGCGGGCCGCACGTGATCGGGCTCAACTCGCCGCGCGGGGACGGCGGCAGCACGGTGTCGTTGACGGTCACCTCGGTGAGCGTGAAGCCGCCGGTGTTGACCACCAGGAAGGTGTACGGCACCTGCTGACCCGGCGCGGTGATCGCCACCGTGGTCGACGACTTGATCACCTCGATGTCGGCGACGACCCCCGCCTGCGGGATGGTCAGCGTCGAGGGCGACGAGTTCACCGGTGTCTCGCTGCCCGGCGGGGTGCCGTGCGCGGTGGCGGTGTCGGTGACCCCGTCGTTGTCGAGGTCGGCCTGGGTGACCGTGTAGGTGGCGGTGCACGCCGTGGACTCACCCGGCGCGAGGGTGGTGGTTGCGCAGGTGATCGGGCCGAGGTTGGCGTTGGACGAGGGCGGCGCCTGGACGTCGGTGACGTTGACGGCGGTCAGGGTGAGCCCGCCGGTGTTGACCACGTGGAACCGGTACGGCACCTGCTGCCCGACGGTGCTGATCGTGGTGACGTCGGAGACCTTGACCACCGAGATCGCGGGGACCAGCCCGGACTCCGGGATCGTCAGCGTGGACGGCGGCGAGTCGACGGGCGTCTCACTGTTCGGAGGTGTGCCGTGCGCGGTGGCGACGTCGACGACCGCGTTGTTGTCGAGGTCGGCCTGGGTGACGGTGTAGGTGGCGGTGCAGGCCGTCGCCTCGCCGGGCGCGAGTGTGGTCTGCGGGCAGGTGATCGGCCCGAGGTTCGCGTTCGACGAGGGTGGGGTCTGTACGTCGGTGACGTTCACGTTGGTCAACGTGACGCCCCCGGTGTTGATCGCGAGGAACTGGTAGGGCACCTGCTGTCCGACCGTGGTGATCGACGTGGTGGTGGACGACTTCACCACCGAGATCGACGGCGTGACGTCGGCCGCCGGGATGGTCAGCACGACCTGGTCGGACTCGACCGGCTCCTCCGTACCCGCCGGAACGGCGCGCGCGGTGGCGACGTCGGTGACCTCGTCGTTGTCGAGGTCGGCCTGCGTCACCGTGTACGTGGCGGTGCAGACGGTGGTCTCACCGGGGGCGAGGGTGGTGGCGGCGCAGGTGATCGGGCCGAGGTTGGCGTTCGACGACGGCGGGGACTGCACGTCGATGACGGTGACGTTGTTCAGGGTGACGCCGCCGGTGTTGGCGACCAGGAACCGGTAGGGCACCTGTTGGCCGACCGAGCTGATGGCCGCGGTGGTGGACGACTTCACCAGCGCGATGGCCGGGAAGACGGCGCCGGTGCGGATGATCAACGTCGACGGTGGGGACTGCACGGGCGGCCTACCGCCGGGAGGGGTGCCCTGCGCGGTCGCGGTGTCGGTGACCGACCCGAAGTCCAGGTCGGCCTGGGTGACCGTGTAGGTGGCGGTGCACTCGGTCTGCGCGCCGGGGGCGAGGGTGGTCGCGGCGCAGGTGATCGGCCCGAGGTTGGCGTTGGACGACGGCGGGGTCTGCACGTCGGTGACGCCGACGTTGGTCAGGGTGAACCCGCCGGTGTTGACCACGTGGAACGAGTACGGCACCTGCTGCCCGACGGTGGTGATCTCGGTGGTGGTGGAGGTCTTCAGCACGCCGATCGAGGGGACCAGACCGGTCTCCGGCAGGGTCAGCGTGGAGGGCGGCGAGTTCACCGGGGCGCCGCCGCCGGGCGGGGTGCCGTGTGCGATGGCGGTGTTGGTGACCCCGTCGTTGTCGAGGTCGGCCTGGGTGACCGTGTAGGTGGCGGTGCACGCGGTCCGCGCGCCGGGCGCGAGGGTGGTCGCGGCGCAGGTGATCGGCCCGAGGTTCGCGTTCGACGAGGGTGGCGCCTGCTCGTCGGTGACGGTGACGTTGGTCAGGGTGAGCCCACCGGTGTTGACCACGTGGAACGAGTAGGGCACCTGCTGCCCGACGGTGGTGATCGACGCGGCGGTGGAGGTCTTCGTCACCGCGATCGACGGGGTCAGTCCGGCCTCGGGGATGGTCAGTGTCGACGGTGGCGAGGTGACCGGGGTGCCACTGGGCGGGGTGCCGCGCGCGGTGGCGACGTCGGTGACGCCGTTGTTGTCGAGGTCGGCCTGCGTGACGGTGTAGGTCGCGGTGCAGGTGGTGGTCTGTCCGGGCGGGAGGGTCGTGACCGGGCAGGTGATCGGGCCGAGGTTCGCGTTCGACGACGGTGGCGTCTGCACGTCGGTGATGGCGACGTTGGTCAGGGTCACGCCGCCGGTGTTGGCGACCAGGTACCGGTAGGGCACCTGCTGGCCGACCGAGCCGATCGACGCGGTGGTGGACGACTTCACCACCGTGACGGCGGCGGTCAGACCCTCCGCCGGGATGGTCAGTGTCTCCGGATCGGAGACGACCGGGGGACCGTCGGGCGGGGTGCCCTGGACGGTGGCCGTGTTGGTCACCCCGTCGTTGTCCAGGTCGGCCTGGGTGACGGTGTAGGTGGCGGTGCACTCGGTCTGCGCGCCGGGGGCGAGGGTGGTGGTCGCGCAGGTGATCGGCCCCAGGTTGGCGTTCGACGACGGCGGGGTCTGCACGTCGGTGACCGAGATGTTGGTGAGCGGAACGCCGCCGGTGTTGACCACGTGGAACGAGTACGGCACCTGCTGGCCGACACTGGTGATCACCGCGGTGGTCGACGACTTGATCAGGTCGATGTCGGCAGGCGTGGCGCCCTGGCAGGACAGCGTGGTGCTGAACGGGAAGTAGTGGATCTCGCCGCCGCGGTGGTCCAGCGTACGGGTGATGACGCTGCCTTCGGTGTTGCTGGCCGACAGGTCGGTGAGGCTGGCGTTGGGGGCGTAGATGGTGCCCTCGATCGTGGCCGCCTGCTGGGTGAGGGTGAGCGCGGTGGCGGTCGGGAAGTTGAACAGGACGTAGCGCGCCTGCGGCCCGCCGATCCCGGCGAAGTTCGGGGCGGTCCAGGCGAAGGTGTTGCCGACGGCGCTGGTGTCCACGTTGACCAGCAGTGGGGTGTCGGCGGTCGGCTGGTTGGCGAAGGTCAGGATCTGGATGTTGGCCAGGTCGGCGGCGGTCAGGTTCAGCACGTTGGTCACGCCCGGCGTGAGGGTGACCACGGCGTTGCTGCCTGGCGGGATCGGCCGGGGCAGCACGTCGCCGTTGGGCGTCCGCAGCACGACGGTGTTGTCGCAGGTGGCCAGACCGGCGGTGGTGTCCCGGAAGGCGGCGAAGGCGCTGGCGAAGTTGATCGGCGAGGTGGGTCCGACGCTGGGGACCGGCTGCCGGGTGACCAGTTCGACCCGGGGTGACGCGTCGTAGTTGTCCGACGGCAGGATCCGGGTGTTGACCTGGGCGCCGTTGTTGTCGGTGTCGCGGACGAACGTGCCGGTGAGGTTGCCGACCTTGGCGTACCCGTTGGAGAGCACCTGGAGGCGGGTGCCGCCGACGCTGCCGGCGAAGTTCACCCGGCCGCCCACGACCAGGGCGCTCGGGTTGGCGTCGCCGGGTACGACGAATGAGCCGGCCGTGGCGTTGGCCAGCTGGTAGTTGCCGAAGGTGAGATCACCGCCGATGGCGGCGGTGCCCTCGTTCTCGTTCTCGACCAGGTTCGCGTTGCCCTCGGTCATCACCCCGAAGCTCAGCGCCTCGGCGACCGGGTCGACCGGCCCGATGGCGTCGACCGCCACCAGTACCGGGTTGGGAGGGGACGCGGCCGGCACCGGTACCAGTAGACCGTTGACGGCCAGCACGCCACCGACGGCGACCAGCGCCGCCGCCCGCGACCTGCGGCTACCCCACGACGAAACCCTCATCACGCCCCCGTTGTGTGTCCGATGTGCCAGGGGAGCGTAGCGAGGTAATTATCTAGTTATGGGGGTTTTGTCCGATTCGATCGGCCGCCCATGATCAGCGTGGCGCGGCCAGCGGCTGCGTCGACGGCCCGAAGGCGGTCAGAAACCGGTCCCGGAAGGTGTCCATCGGCCACACCGGAGCGGCCGGCCCCGGCCGCAGCCCCGGCTGCCAGCCCCAGCCCGCGACCTGGTCCAGCACCGCCCGGTCCCGCGCGACGATGGTGATCGGCACGTCCCGGCTGGCCCCCTCGCCGGTGACCACCGGTGCCGGCTGGTGGTCGCCGACGAAGACCAGCACCAGGTCGTCATCCCCGTACGTCTGCACGTAGGAGACCAACGCCTCCAGGGAGTACGCGATGGCCTGCCGGTATCCGGCCCGGGCCCGGCCGGTGTCATCGGCATCGCCGCCGTCGTCCGTCGCCTGGCCGTGGTAGACCGAGCCGTCCCCGACCTGGTCCCAGCCGATCATCCGGGGCACCGCCGTCCACGGGGAGTGGCTGGAGATCAGGGGGATCTCCGCCATGATCGGGCGGTCCGCGTCGGCGCGGACCTGCCGCTGGAAGAACGACAAGGTGTACTGGTCGGGCATCGGGGCGTAGCTGAACTTCGGCCCCCGGTAGCCGAGCGCCTCGGCGTCGTAGTAGCGGTCGTAGGAGAAGAAACCCCGCTCCGGCCAGGGCTGGGTGGCCGCCGGCAGCACCCCGACGGTCTGCCAGCCGGCCCGCCGGAACGCGCCGTTGAGGGTGAGCCGGTCACTGGCCAGCAGACTGCGGTGCCGCTGCTCGTTGTCCGTCCACAACCCGGACAGCAGCGTGTCGTGCGCCAGCCAACTGCCGCCGCCGAAGGTGGGGGAGGTGAGAAAGCCGCTGCGGGAGTCGTACCCGGCCGCGCGCAGCCGCTCGGTGCCGCCGTCGAGTACCGCGTTTACCTGCGGCGCCAGCTCCGGATCCTGCACGGCGTCGCGTCCGTAGCTCTCCACGAACGCGAGGACGACGTCCTTGCCGCGCAACCCGGTGAGCAGCTGGTCACCGGGCACGTCCTGGAACGGGTCGGCGGCGATCTGGGCGGTGAACCGTCCACGGTCGCGCAGTCGCGCGTCGACCTGGTCGGCGTGCGCGCCGATGAGCGTCGTGACGCCGGCGTCGGCCACCGGCACGCCCGGAACGATCCGCACCCCCACGACGGCGCAGACCACCCACGCGACGGTCAGCGCGGCCACCACCCGGGTCGCCACCCGCTCGTGGCCGACCAGCAGCGCACCGAACCGCCGCAGCGCCACCGTCACCGTCAGCAACAGCACGCCGATCAGCAGCACCGCGCCGACAGCCGCGCCGACCGCACCGGCCCGACCGGCCGAGTCCCGGACGAAACCGAACGCGTCGTCCAGCAGCAACCAGTCCAGCACCAGGTCGAAGGGCCGGTCGAGGGCCGTGCGGAAACCCAGGTCGGCGAGCTTGACGATGGCCAGCAGGCCGAGCAGCGGCCCGCCCACGGCCACCACCACCCGCCGGGGTCGCGCCGGCAGCGCCAGCAGCAGCGCGGCGACGAGCAGCCCCTCCAGCGGGATGCGCAGGAACGCGCCGGGCGTCAACTCGCCGAGCCGGTCCGGGCCGACCAGGACGGCGTACACCAGCACCACCGCCAGCACCGCGCCCACCGGCGCCAGCGCCCGCCGCGCACGGCCGCGCCGCGCGGGCGAGACCCCGGGGGTACGCCCAGGCGCGTCGCCGGCCACGGCGGAGCGGGGGCGCAGCCGGCCGGCCAGCCGGCGTAACCGGTCGGGAAGGGTCATCACAGCCTCCAGTCGGAGTGGACCGTAGCGCCCGAGCGGGCCGCCATCGCGCGCACCGGCACCAGCGGCGGCACGACGACCGGCGTGTGCCCGCCCGACGGCAGCAGCGGCAGTGCCACCGGCGCGGGCACGCGCGGCGCGGTGACCCTCGCCGGCGCCACCGTGACGGGGACCGACGCCGGCCGGGGCCGCTGGTGCGCCGGGCGGTGGCGCCACAGCCACGCCACGTCCCGGCCGAACGACTCCACCAGCAGCGCCAACGCCGCCACCAGCACCAGCGTGGTCCACGGCTGCGGCAGCACCCGGGCCGCGGCCACGGCCAGCAGGACGCCCTGCGCGGCGGCCACCACCTTGCGCCAGAAGCGCGGCGGCAGCGATCCGTTCAGCCACGGCAGCACCGCCATGGCCGCGACGAACGCGTACCGCATCGCGCCGATCGCCAGCACCCACGCGCCGGTCGACGGTGCCACGTACACGCTGAGCACCAGGATGAGGAACGCGTCGACCTCCATGTCGAAGCGGGCGCCGAGCGCGCTCACCGTGCCGGTGCGCCTCGCCACCTGGCCGTCCACCGCGTCCAGCAGCAACGCCACCGCGCTCACCGCCACCAGCAGGGCCACCGGCGCGGGCCGGACGAACGAGTCGACCACCAGCGCGGTGACCGCGCCGACCAGGACGGCCCGGGTCAACGTCACCCGGTCGGCCGGGCCGAGGCGGGACGCGCCGGCCCGGCGCAGACCCCGACTCAACGCGAGGCAGGTGACCACCGCGTAGCCGGTCCCGACCAGCCAGCCCGCACCGCCCAGCCCCACGGTGGCGGCCAGCGCCGCCAGCACGGCCAGTTGCGCGCTCAGCCCGATCGCCGGACCACCTCGAACCGTGGGCACCGTACCTCCGTGTTTATGATCGACGACCCCGACAGGGAACACGGAAAAAGTGGCCGTTCGGTTCGGCCGGGAGCAAAGGTGAGGTGCGCGACGGTGATCCGCGAGGCGTACGCCTGCTGGGTGCGCGAGCCCGGCACGGCCGAGATCCGGCCGGTGTCGCTGCCCACCCCGGGCCCCGACGAGGTGCTGGTCCGGGCGCGCTACTCCGGGGTCAGCCGGGGCACCGAGACGCTGGTCTTCGCCGGTCGGGTGCCCGCCGACCAGTACGCCGCGATGCGCGCGCCGTTCCAGGAGGGTGACTTCCCCGGCCCGGTGAAGTACGGCTACCTGAGTGTGGGCGTGGTCGAGCAGGGTCCGGCGCACCTGCTCGGACGCACGGTGTTCTGCCTGCACCCGCACCAGAGCGCGTACGTCGTGCCGGTCGACGCCGTGGTGCCGGTGCCGGATGACGTGCCGCCCGCCCGCGCGGTCCTCGCCGGCACGGTGGAGACCGCCGTCAACGCCCTGTGGGACGCCGCGCCGCTGGTCGGCGACCGGGTCAGTGTCGTCGGTGCCGGGATGGTCGGCTGCTGCGTCGCGGCGCTGCTCGCCCGGTTCCCCGGCGTACAGGTCGAACTGGTCGACACCGACCCCCGCCGGGCCGGGGTGGCCGGCGCGCTCGGCGTCGGGTTCGCCCAGCCGGACGACGCGACCGGCGACCGGGATCTGGTGGTGCACGCCAGTGCCACCGCCGCCGGTCTGCAACGCTCCCTGGACCTGCTCGGGCCCGAGGGCACCGTGATCGAGCTGAGCTGGTACGGCGACCGCCAGGTGCAGGTGTCCCTGGGTGGGGCGTTCCACTCCGGACGGCTGACCGTCCGCAGCAGCCAGGTCGGCATGGTGGCGCCCGCCCGACGGGGACGGCGCAGCTACACCGACCGGCTGGCGCTCGCCCTGGATTTGCTCGACGACCCGGCCTTCGACGCGCTGATCACCGGCGCGTCGAGGTTCGCGGACCTGCCCGACGTCCTCGCCAACCTGAGCACGGGTAACCTGCCCGCGCTCTGCCACCTCATCACCTACGACGACGGGGAGTGACCGTGTTCAGCGTGACCGTTCGGGATCACATGATGATCGCCCACAGTTTCCGGGGCGAGGTGTTCGGCCCGGCCCAGCGCCTGCACGGCGCGACGTTCGTGGTGGACGCGACGTTCCGGCGACCCGACCTGGACGCCGACGGGATCGTCGTCGACATCGGCCTGGCCACCGAGCAGTTGCGCGCGGTGCTCGGCGAGCTGACGTACCGCAACCTCGACGACGAGGCGGCGTTCACCGGGGTGAACACCACCACCGAGGTGCTGGCCCGTACGGTCGCCGACCGGCTGGCTGACCGGGTGCACGCCGGCGAGCTGGGCGCGGGAGCGCGGGAGCTGGCCGGCATCACGGTCACCCTGCACGAGTCACACGTCGCGTGGGCCAGCTACGGGCGGTCGCTGTGATCGCCGCGGGCCGCGCGGCGCCCGCCGGCGGGCCGGTCACGACCGGTCGTACGGTGCACGTCGTCCTGCCCGGTGACATCGACGACCCGGCGACGCCCAGCGGCGGCAACTTTTACGACCGGCGGATCTGCGCGGGGCTCGGCGAGCAGGGCTGGCCGGTACGGGAGCATCCGGTGCCCGGCGCGTGGCCGCGGCCCGCCCCGGCCGACCGGGCGGAGCTGGCTCGGCTGCTCGCCGGCCTGCCGGACGACGCCGTGGTGCTGCTCGACGGCCTGATCGCCTCGACCGTGCCGGATCTGCTCGCCCCGCACGCCCGGCGGCTGCGTCTGGTCGTCCTCGTGCACCTGCCGTTCGACGACGAGGCCGAGGCCCGCGCGTTGGCCACCGCGCGGGCCGTCGTCGCCACCAGCGAGTGGACCCGCCGCGCGCTGGTGGCCCGCCATCCGCTGCTCGCCGACCGGATCAGGGCCGCGCCCCCGGGGGTGACGCCGGCGCCGCCCGCACCCGGCTCCGCGGCCGGTGACCGGCTGCTCTGCGTCGCGGCGGTCGCCCGGCACAAGGGCCACGACGTGCTGGTCGACGCCCTGTGTACGCTCGCCGGGCTGAGCTGGACGCTGGTCTGCGCGGGGACGCTGGACCGGGAGCCGGACCTCGTACACCGGTTGCGCGCGCGGATGGCCGGTGCGGGCCTCGTCGAGCGGATCCGGCTGGCCGGACCGCTGACCGGTGCGGCGCTGGACGCCGCGTACGCCGGCGCCGACCTGCTGGTGCTGCCGTCGCGCGGGGAGACGTACGGGATGGTCGTCACCGAGGCGCTGGCCCGTGGCCTGCCGGTGTTGGGCACCGACGTCGGGGGCCTGCCGGAGGCGCTCGGTCACGCCCCCGACGGTGACCTGCCGGGGCTGCTGGTCGCCCCGGGCGACCCGGCCGCGCTGGCCGGCTCGTTGGCCCGCTGGCTGGGCGACGACGCGCTGCGCGCCCGGCTGCGACGCGCCGCCCTCGCCCGACGCGACACCCTGACCGACTGGCCGGTGACGACCGCGTCGCTGGCCGCCGTCCTGGAGGAGGTGGCGGCATGACCGTCGAGGAGACCCTGCCGTTCGCCGACTGGCTGCGGCTGCGCGAGCCCGCCGACGCGGCGGCCCGCGCCGAGGATCTGGTGGACGCCGTGCGACCCCGGCTGACCGGCGGGCGCCCGACGGTGATCCACGACCTGGGCAGCGGCACCGGTTCGATGGGTCGGTGGCTGGCCGCCCGGCTGCCCGGCCAGCAGCACTGGATCCTGCACGACCGGGACGCCGACCTGCTGGCCCGCGCCGCCGACGACATGACCGGCCTGACCGCCGCCGACGGCGCCCCGGTCACCGTCAGCACCCGCTGCGGCGACCTCACCCGGCTGACGTCCACCGACCTGGCCGACGCCGCCCTGGTCACCGCGTCCGCGCTGCTGGACATGCTCACCGCCGAGGAGATCGACCGGGTGGTGGCCGCCTGCGCCGGCCGACCCACCCTGTTCGCCCTCTCGGTGACCGGGCGGGTCCGGCTCACCCCGGCCGACCCGCTGGACACGGCGGTGCAGGCCGCGTTCAACGACCATCAGCGTCGTACCGTCGACGGCCGGCGGCTGCTCGGCCCGGACGCCGTCGCGGCCACCGCCGCCGCGTTCGCGCGCCGGGGCGTCGACGTGCGGGAACGGCCCAGCCCGTGGCGGCTCGGACCGCAGCACGCCGACCTGGCCGCCGAATGGTTCCGGGGCTGGCTGGGCGCGGCGTGCGAACAGCGCCCGGACCTGCTCGACCCGACCCGGTCGTACGCCCACCGCCGGCTGGCCGACGCGGCTGCCGGCCGGCTCACCGTGCTGGTGGAGCACAGCGACCTTCTCGCCGGCGGATGAACTGTTCGTGCCCCGGGTACGTGCACTAGGGCAACTGGACGATCTTCAAGGGGAGGCCGGCGCCGATGGTCTGGGCCTGGGCACGAGTGGTCGGCGGGGTGGGTCTGCTCGCCGTCCTGCTGTGGCAGGTGGGCAGCGGCCCGTTCCTCGCCGGGGTACGGCTCATCGACGCGCCGGCGTTGGCCGCGGCGCTGGTCATCGGTGTGCTCACCACGGTCTGCGCGGCCTGGCGGTGGAGCCTCGTCGCCGGTGGCCTGGGTGTGCGGCTGCCACTGGCGACCGCGGTGGCGCACTGCTACCGGGCCGTGTTCCTCAACGCCACGCTGCCCGGCGGGGTGCTCGGCGACGTGCACCGGGCGGTACGCCACGGCCGTGACGCCGGTGACGTCAGCCGGGGCATCCGCGCGGTGATCTGGGAACGGACCGCCGGCCAGGTCGTCCTCGTGGGTGTCGCGCTGGTGGTGCTCGCCGTGTTCCCGTCACCGGTGCGGTCGTACCTGCCGGTCGCCGCCGCGCTGCTGGTCGGGGGCGGTCTGGTCACCGTGCTGGCGGCGCGGGCCCTGCCCGGTGGCGGTGGGTCGCGCTGGGTGCGGGCACTGCGGACCGCCGTGGCCGACGTGCGCGCCGGGTTGCTGGCGCGCCGCACCTGGTTCGGTGTGGTGGTCGCCTCCGCCGTGATGGTCGCCGGCCACCTGGCCACCTTCCTGGTGGCGGCACGCACCGCCGGCGCGGACGCCCCGCTGTCCCGGCTGCTGCCGTTGACGCTGCTCGCCCTGCTCGCCATGGGGTTGCCGCTGAACATCGCCGGCTTCGGACCGCGCGAGGGCGTCGCCGCGTGGGCGTTCGGCGCGGCGGGACTCAGCGCGGCCCAGGGCGTCGCCACCGGCACCGTCTACGGTGCGCTGGTGCTGGTCGCCAGCCTGCCCGGCGCCGCCGTGCTGCTGGCCCGGCGGAGGATTCCGGTCACCCGGGAAGCCACTCCCGGCGTCGACTGTTGAGCCGGTTGTGAGACGGTACGCGCCGCCGACTGACGGTGGCGCCGGACAAAGGTGTCCCATGCCCGAAGCATTGCCGGTCGCCACGATCCGTACGCAGGTCACGGTGCCGCTGGCGTTTCCGGACGGCTACACCACGACCGTCCGGGTGTTCTCGTTCAAGGGGCTGGTGGACGGTCGGGAGCACCTCGCCCTCGGTCTCGGCGACTGGGCGGGCGCGCTGGACCGGCTCGCCGCCGGTGGCGAAGCCCCGCTGGTCCGGCCGCACAGCGAATGCCTGACCGGGGACGTGTTCGGCAGCCAACGCTGCGACTGCGGTCCGCAGCTGCGTGAGGCGGTGCAGCGGATCACCGAGACCGGTGGTTTCCTGCTCTACCTGCGCCAGGAGGGCCGGGGCATCGGCCTGTACGCCAAGCTCGACGCGTACGCGTTGCAGGACGCGGGGCTGGACACCTACCAGGCCAACGTCGCGCTCGGCCGGGGCGAGGACGAGCGGGACTACACCGCCGCCGCGCAGATGCTCGCCACCCTGGGTGTGCCACGGGTCCGTCTGCTCAGCAGCAACCCGGACAAGGCCGAGCAGCTGACCCGCCTCGGCGTGGACGTCGCCGAACGGATCCCCACGAGCGTCTTCCTCTCCCCGGCCAACGCCCACTACCTGGCGGCGAAGGCGGCCAAGGCGGCGGAGACCGAGGCGGCCGAGGCGCTGGCGGGCCTGACCCCCGACCGGCCCGACGCCCGGTGAGCTGCCGGCCGGCGCGGCCGTACGTGCTGTTGAGCTGCGCCACCTCGATCGACGGGTACATCGACGACGCCACCGAGCAGCGGCTCCTGCTGTCCAACGAGGACGACCTGGACCGCGTCGACGCCGTCCGGGCCAGCTGCGACGCGATCCTCGTCGGCGCCGGCACCGTCCGCCGCGACGACCCCCGGCTGCTGGTGCGCAGCGCGGCACGCCGGGCCGAGCGGGTGGCGTCCGGCCGATCGGCCTCGCCCTGCAAGGTCACGTTGACCGCCCGGGGTGACCTCGATCCGACCGCCCGGTTCTTCACCGTCGGTGATGCCACCCGCCTCGTCTACTGCGCCACCGGCGCGCTGGACAAGACCCGGGAACGGTGCGGTCGGGCGGCCACCATCGTCGACGCGGGCGAGCCGATCGACCCCGCCTGGCTGCTGGCCGACCTGGCCGCACGGGGCGTACGGCGGCTCATGGTGGAGGGCGGCGGGACGGTGCACGCCCAGTTCCTCACCGCCGGCCTCGCCGACGAGCTGCACCTCGTGGTGGCACCGTTCTTCGTCGGTGACGGCCGGGCGCCCCGGTTCGTCGGCGAGGGACGTTTCCCCTGGCACCCGGGCCACCGCGCCCGGCTGGCCGAGGCCCGGCAGATCGGCGACGTGGTCCTGCTCCGCTACGCGCTCTCCGACCGCTTCGATGACGCCTGACGACGCCGCAGGAGCCAGCCGAGCGCACTGATCAGGAACAGCGCCGCGCTGAGCAGGAGCCAGCGCACCAGGTACGGACGCTGGTCCTGGCCGGTCGCCGCGAGGTGGGTGGTCTCGCCGAGGCGGAGGATTCCGGGGGAGTAGACCAGGAACAGCAGCGCGCTGCCGAGCGCCGGCACCCGCAGGTGGTTGAGCAGCGTGACACGGCCGCGAACCAGCGTACGCAGGACGCGGTCGACGGCCGCGTACACCGGGAACAGCACCAGGTCGTGGGCAATGACGGCGCCGAGGAACCACAGCAGCATCCGCCCGGCCGTCGCCTCGTCGGCCACCCGCAACGCCACCCAGCCGGCGAGCACGATGGCGGCCGTCACCAGGACCAGGTGCCAAGGCCCGGCGCCGTAGCGGGCGCGCAGCCGGGCGGCCCGCTCAGCCATCGGCCCGGCCCCGGAAGTCGATCTCGGCGACCCATTTCGTGCAGTGCACCCCGGGCAGGGCCGGCACGATGACCCGCGCCGGGTAGCCGTGGTCGGGGGAGAGGTCGACACCGTTGACCCGCAGGGCGAGCAGCGAGTCCGGATCGAGGACCTGATTGGACGCGAGGATCGCCGTGCGGAACAGCCCGGCCTGCTCCAGCGACGACACCCGCGCGCTGGCCGGCTCGGCGACACCGGCCAGGGCGGCCAGGTCACGCAGCCGTACGCCGGTCCACGTCTGCCGGGTCGACCAGCCCTCCACGCAGGAGATCGGCAGGGCGGCGGTGTGCTGCGCCATGGCCAGCAGCGCGGGCCGGTCCAGGGTCACCGTCCGGCCGTTGCCGCGCAGGGCCAGCCGCCAGCCGGGGCCGGTCTGCTCGGGGCGTACGCCGGCGGCGGCGACGGTGCGGTTGACCGGGAAGCCGTTCGGCCCGGGGCCGGGCTGTCGTCCCCGGGGCAGCAGCAGCGCGGTGCGGCGCAGCGGACCGTCGAGGCTCTGCCCGATGGTGAGGACGGCGAGCAGCAGCGCCCCGCCTCCGACCAGGCCGACCGCGCCGCGCCGGCTGACGGTGGCCGGGCCGGGTACGGCGGCGACCAGGCCGTCCGGGTCGGGCGGCTCGGGCCGGGTCGCGGCGCGCGACGTCCGTGCCTCCGCGCCCAGCGGTCGGGACCGCAGCGCGGTCACCAGCCGGGGAAACTTGATGACCACGTGCGCCACGAACGCCCCGGTGAAGATCCAGGCGCCGAAGTAGTGGGCGGTGTAGAAGTCGAACCCGAACACGTACGAGTACTGGATGTTGAGCAGGCCGGTGGCGATCTGGAACAGGATCCCGCCGACCAGCAGCAGCAGGGTGAGTCGTTCCAGCGCCTGGGCCAGCGAGCGGGCCGGCGGCCAGTCGAACAGCTTCGGCAGCACCGACCACAGCTTGCCCAGCACCACCGGGATGAGCACGATCCCGAGCGTCACGTGCAGCCCCTGGGTGACCCGGAACAGCCAGGACGGCCTGGTCGGCCAGTCGAAGGCGGGCAGCCGCAGCCAGCCCACGTTCGTCGGGAACGCCTGGTCGAACCGAGGACCGTAGGCGGCGTAGTCGAGCAGCCCAGTGATGATCACCAGGGGCAGCGCGACCAGCAGCGCCGTCCCGTAGATCGCGGTGAGCCAGGGGCCGCGCAGCGGACTGCGCCAGCTTCGCTCGACCGTGTCCACCCCGGGTGGTTTCGGAGACACCGCAGCTCCCTCCTCGTACTGCCGGCAGGTTAGACCGCATCGGTGGCGCGGTTCCGGGTTTGCCGCATTACCGAACGCTTACCGACCGGAATCTGTTGTGAACTCCTTACGGGTCACGCGAACCGGCCCACCGGGCACCCGTCCCGCCCTACCGTGACGGGAATGCGGGTACTGGTCACCGGCGCGGCCGGTTTCATCGGGTCGCAGGTCGTCGACCTGCTCCTCGATCAGGGGCACGACGTGGTGGCGCTGGACGCGCTGCTGTCCCAGGCGCACGGCGGGGAGTTGCCCGCCTGGTCGCGCCGGCACGACGTGGTCCGCGGCGACGTCCGCGACGGCCCCCTGTTGGACCGGCTGCTGGTCGGCGTGGACGCGGTCTGCCACCAGGCGGCGATGGTCGGGCACGGTCTGGACCCGTCGGACGGCCCCGACTACGTCGCGCACAACGACTACGGCACGGCGGTGCTGCTGGCGGCGCTGCACCGCGCCGGGATCGGCCGGCTGGTGCTGGCCAGCTCGATGGTGGTCTACGGCGAGGGGCGCTACACCTGCCCCGCCCACGGGGCGGTGCGTCCCGCGCCCCGCCGGCCCGAGGACGTGGCCGCCGGCCGGTACGACCCGACCTGCCCGCGCTGCGACCTCGGCCTCGACCCGGCGCTGGTGCCCGAGGACGCTCCACTGGAGCCGCGCAGCACGTACGCCGCGAGCAAGCTCGCCCAGGAACACCTGGCGGCGGCGTGGGCGCGGCAGACCGGCGGCGCGGTCTGGGCGTTGCGCTACCACAACGTCTACGGCCCCCGGATGCCCCGCGACACCCCGTACGCCGGGGTGGCGTCGATCTTCCGATCGGCGCTGGCCGCCGGTGAGGCGCCCCGCGTGCTGGAGGACGGCCGGCAGCGCCGCGATTTCGTGCACGTCACCGACGTGGCACGGGCCAACCTGCTCGCCCTGGCCAGCACCGCGCCGCCGGCCACGCTCACACCGGTGAACGTCTGCTCCGGTGAGCCGCACACCGTCGGCGAGTTGGCGGTCACCCTCGCCGCGGCGATGGGCGGCCCGGCCCCGCGGGTGGTCGGCGGAGCGCGGGCGGCCGACGTCCGGCATGTGGTGGCCGACCCCCGCCGTGCCGCCGAACTGCTCGACTACACCGCCCGGGTCAGCTTCGCCGACGGGGTGGCCGGCTTCGCCACCGACCCGTTGCGCGAACCGGCCGCCGTCGCTGGCTGAACCACCGTCGGTCTCCGCGACCGTCGGTCTCCGCGACCTCGTCCCTCGCCGCCCTCGGCCCTCGCCCCCTCGCCCCTGGACGGCGCCGCCCGGGCGAGGCATATCTGAATGAGCGTGATGCCTGTGAGTCATCAAGATGACTCACAGGCATCACGCTCAACCGAGTGGTCGCGCCCCGGAGCACCCCGACCGGTGGAGGTGGCCGAGGATGACGACCGGGTCGGGTGCGGGCTGCGGGCTGCGGGGAGCGGGCAGCGGGCTGCGGCTAGGACATCGCTAGGACATCGCTAGGACACCGTCCAGACCAGGTGGTTGACGGCCAGCGCGGTGGCCGCCTGCGCGGCCAGCCACCAGCGCCGCGACCCCGCCGGCAGGTGGGCGGCGGCCACCAGCAGCCACACGATGAACGGCAGCCAGATCCGCTCCACCTCGGCCTTGCTCAGCCCGGACAGGTCCGCCCCGAGCACCGTGACCAGGGCCGCGAGCGGCAGCAGCACGGTGGGGCCGGCCGCGCGTACCGCCGCGTCCACGCGGGACGGCAGCGAGCCCTGCGGCGCCGGCCACCGGGACCGGGCGGTCGACAGCACCCGGCGCAGCGCCGGCCCGAGCACCGGACCGGCGCTGAGCAGCAGCGCGGCCAGGTTGGCCCACACCCAGTAGCCGTACGGGCGGTCGGCCGCCCAGCCCTGGTAGTACCGCTCGACGACCAGTTGGTAGCCGACCCACCAGGGGAAACCAGCCGCGACGAAGGCCGCCGTCACGGCGGCCACTCCGGCGCCGGCGGTGAGCAGGGCACCCCACCGATGGGTACGGCGCAGCGCCAGCACGGCCAGCGCCAGCACGCCGACCAGCAGGAACCCGTACGAGAGGTGCAGCGCGAAGCCGAGCAGCGCGCCACCGGCCGCGGCGGTGGCCCGGCCACGGACCGCCAGCAAGGCCAGCCCGGCGGCCACCACGGCGGCGAAGATCCCGTCGGCGGAGGCGCCCACCCAGACCGCACCCGGCAGCAGCACCAGGAAGGGGATGACCGCGCGGGCGGCGTCGGCCGCGCCGAGGGCCCGCAGCGTGACCGGCACCGACACCGCGACGGTGGCCCCGACCAGCACGCACGCCAGCGCGGCGGCGGCACCTCCGCCGAGGCCGATCCGGTCCAGCCAGACGAAGATCAGCAGCGCGCCCGGCGGGTGACCGGCGGTGTGGGTGGACCAGGAGTCCGGCTGGAAGTCCGCGATCCGGTCGGTGAAGCCGGCCAGCATCGCCGGGATGTCGGTGATCCGGGGAACCTCGTGCAGGTACTCGGCCTGCGGCGTCAGTCGCTCCGCCAGACCCGCCGACCAGCCGTCCACCAGGGCCAGCGACAGCGTCCACGCCACCGCCGTCAGCCACGCGGCGACCAGCAGGAGGCCCCAGCGGGCGGTACGCGCCCAGCGCGCGCCCCAGGCCACCACCGCGACCGCGACCAGCACCGCGGCGGGGCTGCCCCAGCCGACGTGAGGGCCCCACGTCGCGTACAGCGGGGCGGCGTCGGCGTGCAGGCCGGCGTCCCGCGCGTTCAGCACCGCGCCCACCAGCACGGCCGCGGCGAGCAGCGTCGCCTCCACGCCCAGCACCAGCAGGTCACCGGGACGGCGGCGGGTCGGCGTCCGCCCGGAGGCGGTCGGGGGTCCGGTGGTCGAGGTCATGACCACCGGACGGTACGGCGACTGCCGGCCTCCGCGCCGTGGAACCGCCGGGCCGTCACCGGACGGTAAGAAATGCCCAGGTGGTAAGGGTTCGGTAAGCACATTTCGGCCTCCGCCCGCCGGGTACCGCCCTAGCGTCGGCGGTATGGCGACTCAGATCGACGTGGTGCTGCCCTGCCTGGACGAGGCGGCCGCCCTGCCCGGCGTGCTCACCGCACTGCCGGCCGGCTACCGGGCCATCGTGGTGGACAACGGTTCCCGCGACGGTTCACCCGAGGTCGCGGCCCGGCACGGTGCCCGGGTCGTCCACGAGCCCCGCCGTGGGTACGGCGCGGCGGTGCACGCCGGACTGGAGGCCGCCGACGGTGACCTCGTGTGCGTCCTCGACGCCGACGGCTCGTTCGACCCAGCAGAGCTGCCCGCGCTGGTGGCACCGGTGGCCGCCGGCATCGCGGATCTCAGTGTGGGCCGGCGGCGACCCGTCGGCGCCGGCGTGTGGCCCTGGCACGCCCGTGTCGGCACCGCGCTGGTCGCCGCGCTGCTGCGCCGCCGGGGCGTACCGCTGCGGGATCTCAGCCCGATCCGGGTGGCCCGCCGCGACGCGCTGCTCTCCCTCGGGGTCACCGACCGGGCCTTCGGCTACCCCCTCGAACTGCTGATCCGGGCCGCCGCCGCCGGCTGGCGGATCCACGAACTGGACGTCACGTACGCGCCTCGGGCCGCCGGCACCCGCTCCAAGGTGTCCGGCTCGGTCCGGGGCACCCTGCGCGCCACCCGCGACTTCGCCGGTGTGCTGCGGACCGTGGACGGCTCCCGGTGACGGTCCTGCTGGTGGTCGCCAAGGCGCCCGTACCCGGTGCGGTGAAGACCCGACTCTGTCCGCCGGCCACCGCCGCGCAGGCGGCCCGGATCGCCGCCGCCGCGTTGCGCGACACCCTCGACGCCGTCCGCGCCACCCCGGGCGTGACCCCGGTGCTGGCGTTCACCGGCCGGCTGGCCGAGGCCGAGGACGCCGCCGCGTTGACCACCGCGCTGACCGGATGGGAGGTGCTGGAGCAGCGGGGCGGCGGGCTCGGCGACCGGCTCGCCAACGCGTACGCCGAGGTGGCCGAGGCGTACCCGGGGCGGCCGGTGCTGCAGATCGGGATGGACACCCCGCAGCTGACCCCGGCCCGGCTGGCCGCCGCGATCCGCCGGCTGCGCGCCGCCGACGCGGTCCTCGGCCGCGCGGCCGACGGCGGCTGGTGGTCGCTCGGGCTGCGCGATCCCCGACACGCGGGGGTGCTGCGCGAGGTGCCGATGTCGACGCCGCACACCGGCCGCGACACGTGGGCGGCATTGAGCGGGCGGGAGCTGCGCACCGCGCCGCTGCCGGTGCTGCGCGACGTCGACGAGTGGCCGGACGCCCTGGCCGTCGCGGTGGAGGTGCCCGACGGTCGGTTCGCCCGGCAGGTCGCGGCGGTCCGCCTCACCCTGGTGCCGGGGAGCCGGCGGTGAACCCGGTCGACACGGCCCCGCGGGTCGCCGTCGCGGGACCCGCCGGCAGCATCGGCGCGGACGGGTTCGCCGCCGTCCTGGCCGACCCCGCGTCCGCCGGGCGGTGGCTGGTGGACGGTGACGGCGTCCGCAGGTCACTGCCAGTGGACCGCTGGCACGGCGACGCCGAGCCGGCGGTCGCGGGGCTGGTCACCCGCTGTGCCGGGCCGACGCTCGACCTCGGCTGCGGGCCGGGCCGGCTCACCGTGGCGTTGACCCGCGCGGGGCTCACGGCGGTGGGTGTGGACGTGTCGGCGGCGGCCGTACGACTGACCCGCGCCCGCGGTGCGGTGGCCCTGCGCCGCGACCTGTTCGACCCGCTGCCCGGCGAGGGCCGCTGGGCGCACGCCGTGCTGATCGACGGCAACATCGGCATCGGCGGCGACCCGGTCGCGTTGCTGCGCCGGTGCCGGGAACTGCTGGTACCCGGCGGCACGGTGCTGGTCGAGCTGGAGCCGGCCGGCGCCGGGCTGTGGCAGGGCCAGGCCCGGGTGGCCGCCGCGCACCGGGCCGGCCGGTTACTGCTCGGGCCCGCGTTCCGCTGGGCCCGCCTCGACGTGCACGCCGTGCACCCGGTCGCCGGCGCGGCGGGGCTCGGCGTGCGGCAGCTGTTCCGTCGGGGCCGGCGCTGGTTCGGTGAGCTGGGGCCGAGCCGCTGACGCCGGCAACGTCACGCCGCCGGGAGGCGGACCACGAAGCGACAGCCACCGACCACGTTCTGCACGTCCACCCGGCCACCGTGCGCCTCGACCAGCCCCCGCACGATCGCCAACCCCAGCCCGCCGGAGCCGTCCCCACCCGAGTCGGGCGTCCGGGCCGGCTCGCCCCGGAACGCCACATCGAACAGTCGGGGCAGGTCGCCCTCCGGAATGCCACCGCAGGTGTCCGCGACCGCCAGCCAGGCCGCGTCGCGTTCACACCCCGCGTCCACCCGGACGGTGCCGTCGCTCGGTGTGTAGCGCACCGCGTTGAGCAGCAGATTGCCCACCACCCGGGCCAGCTCGGGCTCGCTGGCCAGCACGGTGGGCCACCCCGACTCGGCGGCGACCAGGCGGATGCGTCGGGCCTCGGCCAGCGGTGCGGTGCCGGACAGCGCGTCGGAGACCACCTCGCCCAGCGGCACCGCCGACATCGTCAGCCGCAGCGCGCCCGCGTTGATCCGGGACAGCTCGAACAGGTCGTCGACGAGGCGCGTCATCCGGTCGGTCTGCGTCCGGATACGGCGGTGGTACTCGGCGACCGTCGCCGGGTCGTCGACCACCCCGTCCTCCAGCGCCTCGGCCATCGCCCGCAGACCGGCCAGCGGAGTCCGCAGGTCGTGCGACACCCAGGCCACCAGGTCCCGGCGGCCCTTCTCGACCCGTCGTTCGCGTTCCCGGGCCTGGTCCGCCCAGACCGCGGCCGCCGCCAGCCGCCGCCCGAAATACCAGCCGACGGCGAGACTCACGGCCGCCGCCGCGGCGACGGTGAGCAGCACGACCTGGAGATCGTGCGGGGACAGGAACATCGCCTGCGCGACCACGACGACCCCGGCCACCACGGCGGCGACCGTGATCGTGAGCAGGACGCACACGTGTACGGTGATCGACCGGTCGCGCAGCAGCCGCAGGATCAGCGCGCCGAGCACACCCACACCGAGGGCCGCCGCGAGGGCCGCCGCGAAGATCAGCGCCAGGTCACGCATCGGCCGGCTCGTACCGGTAGCCGACGCCCCAGACCGTGACGATCCGGCGCGGCTCGGCCGGGTCGTCCTCGATCTTCTCCCGGAGCCGCCGCACGTGGACCGTCACCGTGGACTGGTCGCCGAAGTTCCACCCCCACACCCGCTCCAGCAGCTCGGTGCGACGAAACGCCCGCCGCGGGTGCCGCATCAGGTGCGCCAACAGGTCGAACTCCCGCACCGTCAGGGCCAGCTCGCGGCCGTCCAACCGCGCGATCCGCGGCCCGGTCGCGACCTGCAGGCCCGCGTCGGCCAGCATCTCGGCCGGCGGCCCGGCCGGCTCGCCGGCCCGGCGCAGCACCGATCCGACACGCAGCACCAGCTCACGCGGGGAGAACGGCTTACTCAGGTAGTCGTCGGCGCCCAGTTGCAGGCCGAGCACCCGGTCCGCCTCGTCGCCACGCGCGGTCAACATGATGATGGGTACGCCGTCCGGCCGCTCCCGCAGCCGCCGGCACACCTGCAACCCGTCCAGCCCGGGCAGCATCAGATCCAGCACCACCAGGTGCGGCGCCCGGTCCCGGACGGCCTCCAGGGCGGCCAGGCCGTCCCCGGCGTGGCTGACGTCGTACCCGGCGTGCTCCAGGTAGCGGCAGACCACGTCGCTGACGGTCCGGTCGTCGTCGACCACGAGCACCCGCTGGGTCACCGGTCACCTCCCCGACCAGCGTAGCCAGCACCGGTACGGCCGGCGATTCCGCAGATCTTGCGGTCTTCTTACGTCCTGCCGTCACCGCCCGGAAGGTCGCCACCTTGATGTGCCGCAGTCGCGGGGTAGGTGGACCCGTGGTCGCTCGGTAGGGTGGCTGGCGTGCCGCGACTGGTGAGGATCACTCAGGACAACGTCGAGGCCGCGTGCCGGCTGACCGTCCGACCGGAGCAGGAGAAGTTCGTGTCCCCGGTCGCCTGGTCCCTCGCCGAGGCGTACGCGCAGCCCGAGATCGCCTGGCCACGCCTGATCGTCGAGGGCGACGAGATCGTCGGCTTCCTGATGGGCTTCTTCGACATCGGGTGGCACCCGGACCAGCCCGACGACCTGCGATCGGGTCTGTGGCGGCTGAACATCGCCGCCGAACACCAGGGGCGGGGGTACGGGCGCTTCGCGGTGCGGGCCGTCCGCGACGAGGCTCGCGCACGTGGGCGCGACCGCGTGTACACGACGTGGGAACCGGGACGGGACGGTCCGGAGGCATTCTACCTGAAGCTCGGGTTCGACCCGACCGGGGAGATCAGCGGTGGCCAGGTCGTCGGAGTGTGCCACCTG
The DNA here is from genome assembly GCF_008868155.1 of Micromonospora sp. ALFpr18c. GTDB lineage: Bacteria > Actinomycetota > Actinomycetes > Mycobacteriales > Micromonosporaceae > Micromonospora. The sequence continues at coordinate 2,781 of NZ_WBKR01000066.1, read as the reverse complement.
ACCGAGTGATCAGCGGGGCGGCGCGCTCTGCGTACGATGCGGGGTCGAGTTCCCCTGCGGCGCGGAGAAGGACTTCGTCCTGTACCGCTTCGCCGACGACTGACCGGGCGGGGTCAGGCGCGGGTGATCGTCGTACCGTCGACCGTGATCGGGATTTCGGTCAGGCCCTTCGGGGCGGGACCGTCGAGGCGGGCGCCGTCGGCGACCGCGAAGGTGGACTTGTGCGCGGGGCAGGTGATCACCCCGTCGCGGGGAGCGCCGACCCGTACGCCCTGGTGCGGGCAGGTCGCGTCGTACGCCCGGAACGTGCCCGCCTCCGGTTGGACGACCAGCACGCCGCTGGTCACCGTGCCGCCGCCCACCGGTACGTCGGCGGTCTGGGCCAGCACGGCGCCGGCCGTGGCGGTGGCCTGACCGGCCGGGCTGTCGCCGGTGCCGCAGGCGCTCAGCAGGCCGGCGGCGCCGACCGCACCGGCCCCGGTCAGCAGGGCGCGCCGGCTCAGGCACCAGCGGTTGTCGCGGAGGAACTCCTGCCCGTCGTACACCCTCGTCACCTCTTTCGTCGCGGCCCGGACCGCCGGGGTCCGGTGGCTCGCGGGACCAGCCTGCCGCACGTTGCTGGACGCGCGATGCGACCGCGCTGAACGGTGGCTGGGTGCGGGCGGTGGGCGAGCGCTGGGCCCGTACGATGCTCCGGTGATTCTTCGGGGTACGATCCGCGCCGATCGTCCGTTGGTGGTGCTCGCCGTCGGGGAGGAGGCCCGCTACCTGCCGCCGGACCTGCCGGTGCTGCTCACCGGCATGGGCAAGGTGAACGCCGCCAGCGCGGTGTCGGCGGTGCTGGCCGCCGGGCCGCGTCCCAGCCTGCTGCTGAACCTGGGTACGGCCGGTGCGCTGCGCCCCGGGTGGGCGGGCATCCACGAGGTCGCCACCGTGCTCCAGCACGACCTGGACACGGCCCTGCTGCGCACGCTCACCGGCGAGACCTACGGCGCACCCCTGGCGTTGGCCGCCGAGGGCGCGGTGCTGGCCACCGGCGACACGTTCGTGGCCGACGACGACGCGCGGGACCGGTTGGCGCAGCGCGCCGACCTGGTCGACATGGAGGGGTACGCGGTGGCGTGGGCCGCCGCGCAGGCCGGCGTGCCGTGCCGGCTGGTCAAGCAGGTCAGCGACGAGGCGGGCGACGGCGCGGCCCGGACGTGGCGGGATTCGGTGGACGCCTGCGCCCGGGACCTCGCCGACTGGGCCGGTCGGCACCTCGCCTGACCGTGGAGGTCATCCGGCGGGTCGTCGCGGTCCGAGCCCTCGCGTGGTTTCCCGGCCGTCGGCCACGGGGACCAGGACGTGCCCGGCCAGCGCGAGGACCATGATCGCGGTGACCAGCACCGGTGGCCAGCCGCCGGCCCAGGGCAGCATCAGCAGGGGCAGCAGTTGCCACGCAATTCGCTGGTACGGCAGGCGGGCGGACAGCAGATAGGTGAACAGTGCCCGGCCGAGCACGAACACCAGCGGCCCGCCGATGATCAGCATCAGCCACCGCGCCGGTGTCGGTCCCGTCGGACGGTCGACGACCAGATCGAAGGAGGTCGCCGTGACGGCCACGCCGACCAGCAGCACCAGGTGGGTGTACGGCGCGATCCGGGTGGACCGGCCGGGCACGGACACGGCCGAGGTCTCGAGCAACTCGCCGGCCCGAAAGACGTAGATCTGGCGGCACCCGTCCGAGGATCGGCGAATCCCACGGGTGTGACGTCGGCGCGAGGTTGCCATGGCATCGGCCGTCGGGCGATGCTTGTCGCATCCATCAATCTCGATCTTTGCGGAGGTTCGGATGCGCCGCTCCCCGCTCGTCGCCCTCGTCCTGACCGTCCTCCTGCTCGTCGCGCCCGGCGCCGCGCAGGCCGCCGTGCCCGACCGGGCCACCGCCGATCCGGCCGCCGTGCTGGCCGGGGTACGCACCGCGGGTACCGCCTGGGGCCTCGACCCGGCCACCGGCCGGATGGCCCTCACCGTCGACGACACCGTGGCGCCCGCCGAGCTGACGGCGCTACGGGCGGTGGCCGAGCGGGCCGGCGCGCAGCTGCGCCGGGAGCCGGGGACCCTGCGGCCCCTGATCGCCGCCGGCCAGGCCGTCTACGGCGGTGGCGGCCGCTGCTCGCTCGGCGCGAACGTGCGCAGCGGCAGCACCTACTACGTCATCACCGCTGGGCACTGCACGACCACCGCCAGCACCTGGTACGCCGACAGCGCCCAGACCACCGTGCTCGGCACCCGCACCGCCACCAGCTATCCCGGCAACGACTACGGGCTGATCCGATACACCGGCCGGATCGCCCATCCGAGCGCCATCTACACGTACCCCGGCCTGCTCACCGTCTACGGCACGGGCACCGCGTACATCGGTCAGGCGGTGTGTCGCAGCGGCAGCACCACGGGCGTGCGCTGCGGCACCGTCACCGGCCTCAACCAGACCGTCAACTACTCCACCGGCGTGATCTACGGGCTGATCCGCACCAACATCTGCGCCGAGCCGGGGGACAGCGGCGGACCGCTGTACGTGGCCTCCACCGGCACCATCCTCGGCATCCTCTCCGGCGGTACCGGCAACTGCACGGCCGGCGGCACCACCTACTACCAGCCGATCGCGGAGGTGCTGGCCGCGTACGGGCTGACACTGCCCTGACTGACCCCGTTGCGGAGAGCGCAACGGGTTGCCCACCACGCGCAACCACGCCTAGGCTCGGTGGCACCCCGGCCCCGAGCCCGTGAGGACGTGCG
>NZ_WBKR01000065.1 GCF_008868155.1 Micromonospora sp. ALFpr18c | reverse complement strand
CTCACCGACCCCGCGTACGCCGCAACCACACCCCCAACGCGCCAACCGCCACGAACACCAGCACGGAACACAGCAGCACCTTGACCACCCGGCAACCCTGCCACGGGGACGTAGGGTGCAGGAGTGCGCCTGGCCACCTTCAACCTGCTGCACGGACGATCCCTCACCGACGGGCTCGTCGACTCCGACCGACTCACCGCCGCCATCGGCGCCCTCGACGCCGACGTGCTCGCCCTGCAGGAGGTCGACCGCGACCAGCGCCGCAGCGGCAACCTCGACCTCACCGCCATCGCCGCCCACGCCCTCGACGCACCCCACCACCGCTTCGCCGCCGCCGTCGTCGGCACCCCCGGCGAACAGTTCCGACCCCTGCGTCACGACGACGACGGCCACGGCGAACCCTGCTACGGCATCGGCCTGATCAGCCGCTACCCGGTGCGCAGCTGGCAGGTCACCCGCCTCAAGCCGGCACCCGTGCGCTCCCCGGTCTACGTGCCCGGCCCCCGCGGCGGCCTCATCCTGCTGCACGACGAACCCCGCGTCGTCCTCGCCGCCGTCCTGGACACCCCGCACGGCCCCCTCACCGTCGCCGCCACACACCTGTCCTTCGTCCCCGGCTGGAACGCCCGCCAACTCCGCCAGACCGTCCGCGCCCTGCGCGCGCTACCCGCACCCCGCGTCCTGCTCGGCGACCTCAACCTGCCCGCCGGCCCGGCCCGGCTCATCTCCGGCTGGCAACCCCTGGGCCGACGCCCCACCTACCCCGCCGGGCAACCCCGCGTCCAACTCGACCACGTCCTCGCCGACCGGCACGCCCTCGACCAACTGCCACCCGTCCGGGCCGTCACCGCTCCGCTGTCCACCATCTCCGACCACCGGCCCCTGCTGGTCGACCTCGGCTGAAGTCACCGACCACCGCGGCCACGAATGAACGCACCACCGTCGACACCGACGGCACCCCCACCATCGTCGGCAGTTGGCGCCCCAACCGCCAGAAGCCCTACTCCGACCCCGTCACCGCCACCACCACCGCACCCTGGGGCAACCCGACACCCCCGGCCAACAACTGCGCACCCCATGGGAGACCACCCACGCCGCGCAGTACACCAGCGACACCGACGAGTACGCCTACACCACCGCCATCGACACCCTCAGCGACCGCGTCCCACACCTCAGCACCGGAGCCCACTCGATCGACGAACTGGCCACCACCGGCACCGTCACCACCCTCGACGGCGCCACCCTCACCGCCGTCCGCACCGGACCCACCACCCGCCTCGCCGACCGCGCCGACACCGTCTGCGCCGACTACCGGGCCACCAACGCCCGCATCCACCTCATCAACGCCGTCCTCGGCCCACTGCCCGTCACCGCCGACGGCACCGGCCACCGCGCCCACTGACCCCACTCACTCCCGGTCCACCGCCACCAGAGCCGCCAACGCCCGGTTGGTCCGGTTGGCCCGCACCGCGTCGCGCTGCTGCCCGGCCGTCACCTCGATGTACGTCTGCGACGACGCCAACGACGCGTGCCCCAGCAACCGCATGATCTCCGCGGCGCTGGCACCGTCCTCCGCCAACCGCGTCGCGAACGTGTGCCGCAACGCGTGCAACCGCGCCCCACGCGGCACCCGGTCACCGATGCCCGCCCGCCGGTAGCATGAATCGACGAGATACTGCAGCCCACCACGGCGCAGCGGCTCACCGTGCCGATCCACCAGCAACGCCGAGTCGGGGCGTACCGACCGGGCCCCGAAACGCCGACGGCGACTGTCCAGATAGTCCAACACCACCCGATCCAGATCCGCCTCGATCGGCACCACCCGGGGACGCCCACCCTTGCCGGTGACCTCGACCCGCCGCTCACCGGGCCGCCCCGTCAGCGACCCGACCCGCAGCGCCAGCAGCTCCGACAGGCGCAGCCCCGCACACAGCGCCACCGCCAGCACCGCCACATCCCGCTCCGGCCACGGGTCACGCTGGCGGCCGTCGTCGCGCGCGACCGACGCCAGCAGCACCTCGGGGGTGTCCGCGCCACGCAGCGGCTTCGGCTGGGGGAGTAGCGCACGGGGCCGGCCGACCGCGGGCATCGGATTGCCCGCCACCACCTGATCGGCGACCAGGAACGTGAAGAAACTGTTCCAGGTGGACCAGGCACGGTGCACCGACGCGGGCGCCCGGGGTGCGGCGAACCGGGCGAACGCCGACCGCAGCACGCGGGGGGAGAGGTCGGTGATCGACAGCTCGTCGAGGGGGAGGGGAGTGGCGTCCCCGTCGGCGACCAGGGCGGCCACCGCGTACAGGTCCCGCCGGTAGGCCGCCAGGGTGTGCGGGGAGGGCTTGCGGGTGGCCCGGGCGGTCAGGAACTCCTCGATCAGCACCCCGAGCGATTCGTCCTTTTTGTCATGCATAAGGGATATTATGCAGCACTTTCGCGTTCCCGGGAAGCGCGGGGAGAGGGGGAGAAGACCATGCCCGAACCACTGCGGTACGTCCTGACCGGAGCGCCCGGCGCCGGCAAGACGACTGTGCTGGAGGCGCTGCGCCACCAGGGATACGCCACGGTGCGGGAGGCCGCCACCGACGTCATCGCCGAGCGCCAGGCGCAGGGCTGCGCCGAACCATGGCGCGAGCCGGCGTTCGTCGACGCCGTGCAGCGCCACCGCCAGATCGAGGCCGACGGACCCCCAGTCGCCCCCGTCGATCATGGACTTGTGGTGGCGGATGAACTGCGCAATCAGGGTGACGCCGGGCACCACAACTCCATGATCGACGCGAGTCTCCTGCGGCGGCCGACGCGGCTGTACGACCGGTCGCCCCTGTGCACGCTGGCCCTGGCCCGACACCTGGGCAGACCAGTCGGCCCGACGCTCGCCGCCGAGGTGGACCGGATCGCGCGGCAGCGCATCTACCAGCGCACGGTGTTTCTGGTCAGCCCGCTGGGCTTCATCACCCGCACGGCCGCACGCCGGATCAGCTACGCCGAATCGCTGGCCTTCGCCCGCGTGCACGAGCAGGTGTACGAGGCGTACGGGCACCACCTGGTCCATGTGCCGGCTGGGCCGGTCCCGCAACGGGTCGCACTGATCGAGGAACACCTGTCCGCGCTCGGCGGGGGAAGCCTCGGATCGCCTAACTTTACATAATGTGCATTATCGAATCGGAGCTTCGGCTCGGCAGAGGCACCAGAGCGCCCGTCACGTGACGGACGGGCGGTACGCGACACGCCGCCGGATGCGTTGGCGTGTCCACATCGCTACGATGAGTCATCAAACTTGAGCGGAGGGGTCGTGCCCGCGTGCGAAGTCCCGTCGATGGAACCCCGCCGAGTCCTGTGTCGACTCGATCCGTCCCGCTCGTGACCGATCGGATGCGCAGGGTCGCCCGGCGGATGGTGCTGATCCTGGCCGCCGTCGGTGCCGGCTTCGTGGTGGCCGTTCTGTTTCAGGGCCCGGCCGCCGCGGATGACGGGGTCGGCGGCGAGCGTCATCAACGGACCGGTGTCGTCGAGCGGGTCGTCCGGCTCACCGTCGGAGACGGCATCGAGCGGCACCGTCAGCGGGATGCGGGGGCCGACGACCGTCAGCAGGATCTGCCCCCCACCTCGCGGGTAGGGGTCGCCCCCGCGCCGCCACCGATGTCGCCCGAGGGGTCGAGTCGAGGTTCGGCTGGGTCGGTGGCGCTCCCCCGCGTCGCCTCGTCGGTGACGCACCGTCCGGTCGAACGGGACACGATCCGGCCTGGACCGCGGTCGGCGGCGGCCGTCCGGGTCGGCCATCGCCCGCCTCGCGATGCCGGCCCCCGCGATGCCGGCCCCCGCGACGCCGGCCCGTCGCGCCGGGGCTTGACTCCCCCGGCACCAGGCGTGGCTGAGCCGGTCGGTGCGGTTCCGCTGACCCGGGCACACCCGCTCGTGGCCGCGCCGCCGGCGATCCGGCCTGTCATGTCGTCCACGGTAGATCTGGTCAGCGCCTCGGTCGCGCAGGTCGTGGGCGTCGTGGACCGGGTGCCGATCCGGCCGGTCATCGTCGTGCTCGGTCGCATCACCGATGTCGTCCTGTCGCCGGTTCTCGGCGCGGTGGTCGTTGCGGCGCCGGCGCGGCTGCCCCCGCTGGTGGGGCCCGGGCTCCGCGCTGTCCCGGTGACCGGTGCGGCGTACCGGCGCGCCCCGGTCCCACCGGTCGATCCTGCGCTGGCGCCGGTACGCCCCGTCGAGCTGCTGCCGGCGGTGGCCGTGCCGGGGCCGGCGTCTGTCGTCCACGGGCCGCGCATGGTGTCTGCGGCGGGTCGTCCTGTCGCGCGGCCCGGTCGGACGTCGACTCCGGCGGGGCTTCCGGGTTTGCCCGTCACCCCCGCCGACCAGGACGCGGCCGGTGTCAACGACGGGTCGGCGCCCACGCCCGGGCTGGTGTGGGCGGTCGTCCGGCAGGTGGCCGCCGCCGCGCAGACCTATGATCTCGGGCTCGTCGTCCTCGGGACCCGATCCCCCTCGGTGATCGCCCGACCTGGCTGAGGTGGCCGGTCGGCCCTTGGCGGCTGCTCTGTTCGGCAGGTTCAGTCGCTGGGTCGACCGGTGCCCGGGCCCGTTCACGAGACGGTGCCCGGGTCCGACGCCTGCCCGCCTGTCATGCGTGGACGGTCTGCTGGACCCTGTGGGTGATCCGGGGTGGTGGCTGTCTGGCGCGTACCTGAGATCGGAGAGACGTGGTGATCCACGTTGTCATCGCCGAGGACATGGGTTTGTTGCGCGGGGCGCTCTGCGCCGCGCTGTCGCGTGAGGAGGACATGGAGGTGGTCGCCGATGTCGAGGGTGTCGGCGAGTTGTTGACTGTGGTCCGGCGGTGCCGGCCGCAGGTGGTGGTGCTCGCGCTGTCGCCGGATCTCCCCGATCCGGTGGAGGTGGTCGCCGCGGTCCGGGCGCAGGCGCCGACGAGTGCCGTGCTGGCGATGAGCCGCCGGTGGAGTCCGGCCCTGGTGGAGGCGGCGCTGGCGGCCGGTGCTCGGGGCCTGGTCGGGAAGGACGGCTCGCTGGAGGAGTTGGTGCGGGTGATCCGCACGCTCGCCGATGGGGAGCGGGCGATCGATCCAGTTGCGGCGGCGGCGGTGCTGTGGCCGACGGAGAGCCCGTTGACGCCCCGGGAGGTGGACGTGCTGCGGATGGCCGCTGAGGGTCTGCCGCTGAAGGATATCGCTGTGCGGCTGCACCTGGCGCATGGGACGGTGCGCAACCATCTGTCGGCGATCTTGCGCAAGACCGGTGCTCGTAACCGGTTGGAGGCGGTGTGGCGGGCGCGGAGGGACGGCTGGTTGTAGTCGTCCGGGGGGCGGGTGCGGGGTGTGCTCGGGCCCGCTCCCCCAGCGTGCGGACGTTTGATTCGCGTGTTTGAATGCGTACGGTTGCGTGATCGTCGGTCGGGGTGCAGGGAAGGGTTCGAGGTGATCCGTACGCTGCTCGCGTTGGACGGCGCCCTGGTGCTGGGTGCGTTGTCGTTCGTCCTGGCTGCCGAGGACGACATCCGTGTGGTGGGCAGGGTGGACCGTGTCGCTGCGGTTCCGGCTGCCGTGCTCGCCCACCGGCCCGATGTGATGGTGGCCGACCTGGACTTCATCCAGGGGGTCGAGGCGAGTCGTCTGGGTTCGTGTCCGGTCCTGGTGCTGGCTCACCCGCGTCGGGCGGGGCGGCTGCGGGGGATGTTCTGCGCGACCCGGATGGTGGGTGTCCTGCGGTGTGACGTCGCTCCGCAGCGGGTGATCGACGGGGTTCGTCGGCTCGCGCGGCGGGAGCCGGTGCTCGACGCGGATCTGGTGGTGGCGGCGCTGCACTCGGATGGCCCGTTGACCGATCGTGAGACGCAGGTGCTGTCCCTGACCGCTGCGGGGGCGCCGGTGGCGGAGGTCGCGGTGTCGCTGGGGTTGAGCTGTGGCACCGTCCGCAACCATCTCGGTCGGATCGCCCGCAAGGTTGGGGCGCGTACCCGGGTCGAGGCGGTGCGTGTCGCGCGGGAGGCGGGCTGGATCTGACCCTCGCCGGTGCGGTGGTTCAGGCTCGTGGCGCCGGGGGTGACATGGCGGGTTCGTCCCAGCAGCCGACGAGCTGTCGGTAGGTGGCCGAGCGGCTCAGGAGTTGCTCGTGGGTTCCCGTCGCGGGTTCGTCGCCGTCGAGGACCAGCAGTCGTTGGGCGCGGATCGCGGAGCTGATGCGGTGGGCGATCACGATGAGGCTGCCGGGGCGGTGGGCGAAGGCGTGCTCGACTGTCGCTTCGAGCGCCGGGTCCAGGTGGCAGGTGGCCTCGTCGAGGATCACCAGTGGGGCGGGGGCGAGCCAGGCCCGGACGGCGGCGATGAGTTGCCGTTCGCCGCTGGAGAGCAGGGTCGGGGTGATCGGGGCGGCGAGGCCGCCGAGGCGGGTGGCCAGGGGGCGTGCGCCGAGCGCGTCGAGGGCGGTGTCCAGGGTGTGGTCGTCGGCGTCGGGTCGCAGGTAGCGGAGGTTGTCGGCGAGGCGTCCGGTGAAGATGTAGGCCTCCTGGGGTACGAGGACCCGCATCCGGGCCAGGGCGGCCGGTGTGGTGTCGGCGACGGGCTCTCCGGCGAGGTGGACGGTGCCGGCCTGGGGTGGTGTCAGGCCGGCGATCAGGGCGGCCAGGGTGGATTTGCCCGCGCCGCTGGGGCCGACCACGGCGAGGTGTTCCCCGTCGGCGAGGGTGAGGGAGAAGTCCTCCAGGACGGGTCGGGAGCGTGGGCCGTAGCGGAAGGTGAGTCGTCGGGCCTCGATGGCCGGTGCGGCGCTGCTTCGGTGGGTCGGTGTGCGGGCGGCGGGTGCCGGCGGGTGGGCTGCGGTGGTGTGCGGGTTGGTGCGCAGGATGTTCTCCAGGGTCACGACGTAGCGCAGTCCCCCGCCGCCGATGCCCTGCACGAGGGTGTGCAGGGCCGGTTGCAGGCCGGTGGAGACGTAGATCAGTGCGCCGAGCACCGCGCCGGCGGTCAGGCCGCGGTCGACCAGCCACGGTGTGGCGGCCAGCAGTGCCACCAGTGGCAGCCAGCCGCCGATGCCGAGGCTGAGGCTGCGGATCGCGGCCATGCGGGCGAGGGTGCGTTCGGTGGCTGCCTGCGCGGACACCCGGCGTTGCACGTCGGCCGTGACGCGTGCCTGGGCGCCGCAGGCGAGCACGTCGCGGTGTCCGGTCAACGCGGTGGCTGCCGACTGGCCGAGGTGTTCGCCGGCCCGGACGTAGGCGCGCTGGTGGGCGACCATCGCCGGCAGGGCGGCGAGGAAGATGGCCAGGCCGACGAGCATGGGCGTGGCGGCGAGCGCCGCCACCGTCGGGGCCAGGGCGAGCAGGCCGATCAGGGCCGCGCCGGCGGAGAAGACGAAGCCGCGGGTCACCATCAGCAGGCCGGCGAAGGTGTCGCGGACGATCTCCACCTGGTGGGTCAGCCGGGTCACGGTGGCGCTGTCGGGGTGGCCGCCGGTTCGGGTGGCGTCGTGCAGTGCGTTCCGGACGACGCGTGTGGCCAGGTCGTCGCGGAACGGTTCGACGACGGCGCCGAGGCTCCGGTAGGTGCGGCCGGTGGCGGTGGCACCGAGCAGTACGGCCACGGCGAGGGCACCCAGCCAGGTCAGGCCGGTGACGGGCCGTCCGGCCAGGAATCCCTGGTCGACGGCGCGGGCGATCAGGTAGCCGGAGAGCAGCGCGGGCAGTGACTCGACGAGCGACCAGCCGCAGAGGCGGGTCAGCTCGCGGCGGTGGGCCCGTACCGCCCGCCAGGTCTCGTGGCGTACGCCGGGACGGGTCACGGTTCACCGCTGGTGGGTTGGAAGACCGCCCGGTAGTCCGTGTCGGTCCAGAGGAGTTGGTGTGGTGCGAGGGCGCGCAGTCGACCGTCGTCGAGCCAGGCGACCAGGTCGGCTGCGGCGGCGGTCGCGGCTCGGTGGGTGATCACCAGCCGGGTGCGTTCGCCGGGCCGTCCGGTCACCGCCTGGGCGATGCGGTGTTCGGTGGCGGTGTCCAGGTTGGAGGTGGCGTCGTCCAGGATGAGCAGTCGTTCGGCGGCGAAGGCGCGGGCCAGGCCGAGGCGTTGGGTTTCGCCTCCGGAGAGGGGTGTGGTCGCCAGCGGGGTGCGGTAGCCGTGGGGTAGCAGTTCGACGACGTCGGCGACGGCGGCCGTGCGGGCGGCGTCGAGGACTGCCGGTGTCGCGGGTGTGGGGTCGGGCGGCGGCGTCGCCGATTCGGCCGGCATGGCCATGCCGATCGCGTCGTGGATGGTCGCGCCGATCAGCACGGGCCTGTCGAAGGCGTAGCCGACGGCCCGGCGCAGTGCCGTGGGGTCGAGGTGCCGCAGGGGTACGCCGTCGAGTCGTACGTCGCCGGCGTCGGGATCGTGCAGCCGTCCCGCCACGGCGGCGAGTGTCGACTTGCCGGAGCCGGACGTTCCGACGACGGCGATGGTGGCGCCGGCCGGGACGTCCAGGTCGATCCGGTCCAGGATGGGTCGGCCGTCGTCGCTGTGTACGCTCACGGCGCGCAGTCGCAGCGCGCCGCCGCCGGGTGGCAGGGGTCGGTCGCCGGTCGGAGCGGTGGGCTGGGCGAGCAGTTCGGCGACCCGGTGCGCGCCGGCGCGGCTGCGGACCAGGTGGTTCAGTGTGGCGAGTACGCCGCCGAGTCCGGCGCCCATCGCCGCGTAGCGGACTGCGGCGACCAGTTGTCCCGGCGTCAGCCAGCCGGCGGTCAGGGCGTACCCGCCGACGGCGACGACGCTCAGGTGCAGCAGTGGGGCCACGGCGGAGGTGCGTGCGTTCGCGCGGGCCAGCAGGTCCCAGCCGCGGCGGCCGTGCGCCGCGAGTTCGGGTAGGGCCGCGAGGACCCGTTCCTGCTCGCGGTGGGTGGTGGCGGCGGCGGCGATGGTCCGGGCGCCGGTCAGGGACTCCAGCAGTCGGCCGGCGATGGTGCCCAGCGCCCGCTGGTAGCTGGCGGTCACGGCGGAGGCGTCGGAGACGAAGGCCCGCATGAGGGCGGCGAGCAGGGTGAGGCCGGCGAGCAGGGTGAGGCCGAGTACCGGTTCGATGATGGTGAGGGCGACGACGCTGCCCAGGGGCGGGATGACGGCGACTGTGGCCAGCACCACGGCGTTGCCGGCTTGTCCCGCGTCGGCGGTCTGGCTGACCAGCCGGCCGACGAGGTCACCCACCGGGTGGTGGCGGGTGGCGCGGACGTCCAGCGCGAACAGGTGCCGCAGCAGGTGGCGGCGCAGGCCGGCGGTGGCGCGTGCGGCGCCGGATCCGGTGGCCAGGTCGGTGAGGGTGTCGACGCAGATGAGGACGACGACCAGGGTGCAGGCGGACACCATCCACCAGCTGGGGCCGGTGGTGAGGGCGGCGTCGACGGCGCGGCCGAGGGCTGCGGGCAGCAGGAGTTCGGCGGTCGCGCCGAGGAGCGCGACCGCGGCGAGCGTGGCGGTCCAGCCGCCGCCTGCCAGGACCGTGCGCCGGAGCAGTCGGTCCCCCACGGCGAACGTCGGCATCGGTCCTCCCGGGTGCTACGCGGTTGCCCTGGGCGGGTACGTCTACCCGCCCAGGGCGCCACGTGCGGATGGATCAGTTGCAGGTCGTGACGGAGAGCGAGCTGTCGCCGCAGAGCAGCAGGCTCGCCCGGCTACCACCGCCCGTGCGGTCGGCCGGAGCCATCTCCAGGCCCTGGAGGTCCAGAAGCGCCATGTCGTTCACCTCCCTTCCTCTCGTTCGTGGAGTGCGTCGCCCTCGCTGTCGCGAGGGAGTCTCTGTGCGTCCGGCAGGGGCGCGAGGAACGGCAGCGCCGGTGGTGCGGCGTGCCGGGCGCAGGCCAGCGCGTACAGCACGCCGGCGGTGCCGGTGCCGAGGTCCATGGACAGGCGCAGCAACTGCTCGCCGGGGAAGGCGGTGCCGTCGCGGTAGGGCAGCGCGTGCCAGGGCAGCCGTCGCAGTTGCGCGTCGAGTTCCCGGCGGTCGGCGTCGTGTGTCGAGGCGGCGAGGTAGGCGATGATGCCGGCCCGGCCGGTGAAGAGTCCGGACTGCGCGTAGAACGGTGAGCGTGCGGCGCGGCGGATCTGCGCGCTCGCCTCGGCGAACCGGTCGTCGGCGCGGTGGCGCAGGTACTGGTCGAGGACCAGTCCGATGCCGGCGCTGCCGTGTGCCAGGTACGGCATGGTCCGCCAGCCCTCGTTGACCTCCAGCGCGCCGTCGGGGCGCAGCACGCAGCGGCGTAGGTCCTGGCGTAGTGCCGTGGCGGCGTGCCCCAGCAGGTCGTCGTCGCCGGTGAGTTCGTGCAGGCGCAGCAGCATCAGCGCGGGGCCGGTCCGGCCGCGCAGCAGCCCGGCGTACGGGTGGCGGCCGCCGCTGATGTCGGGGCCGGGGTCGTCGGCCAGCCGGTCGATCACCCGTTCGGCGGCGCGCCAGGCGGCGTCGCGCAGCGACTGCTCCCCGGTGCGGGCGGCCAGTTCGGCGAGGTTCAGGGCGATTCCGGACAGCCCGCTGGCCAGGCTGTGGTCGAGTCCGTCCACCGGTTCGCGGAGGCAGATGTCGAGGACGTCCAGCGCGTCCTGTCGGCGTCCGAGGTGCTCCAGGGTGTACGCCACGCCGTGCAGTCCGTCGTAGAAGCCGCAGCGGGTGCCGGACGGGGGTGCGGTCGCCCGCCGCGTGAGCCACTGTTCGTGCTCGGGCCAGCGGCCCGCGCCGCTCGCGGCGAGGGCGTACAGCACGCCGGCGGCGCCGTGGGCGAGGTTGAGGCCGCCGCTGCGGAACTGTTCGATGTCGCCGGGGAAGAGCCGGTCGTCGCGTTCGGGGGTGGCGCTGGCGATGATCGCCCTGGTGAGGTGGTCGCGCTGGGCGGGCCAGTCGTCCGCGCCGAGGTCGGTGTGGGGGTCGGTGGCCTGGCGGGGAGCGCCGGTGATCTCCTCGACGGCCGGGTCGAGGAAGGATCGCGGGACCGGGAAGTTCGCGGCGATGATGTCGGCCAGGTGGGCCGCCTTGGTCGGGGCGAGGCGGACCAGTTGGGTCAGGGGCAGGAACAGCGCCAGTCGCAGGCACGCCAGGGCGTACCGGTCGACCGCCGGGCCGCTGCGGTCGCGGGGTGCGGCGAAGCCCTGGTTGCGTAGTCCGGGTCGGCGGTGCCCGGTGATCGGGGCGGCGACCTCGAAGTCGACGAGGGCGACCTGGTCGTCCGGGCGGATCATGATGTTGAACAGGTGCAGGTCGCCGTAGACGAGGCCGCGCTGGTGGATGGCCGCGATGAGGGACTCGACCTGCTCGTGGACGTGCCGCGCCCAGCGGGTGTACGCAGCGCGGTCGTCGGGCGTCGCGTCGGCGTCGATGAGCGGGTACCTGTCGACGAGCACCTTGTTCAGGGGCCGGCCCTGGATGAATTCGAGCGCGAGGAACCGGTGCTCGCCGAGGGTGAACTCGTCGTGCACGCGTGGCACCTGCGGCAGGTCGGCGAGTTGCCGCAGTGCGGCCGCCTCGCGGGCCAGTCGGGCGACGGCGTCGACGCCGTCGGCGTCCAGGCCGGCGTGCGGGCGGGCTTCCTTCAGCACCACCTCGGTGTCGCTTCGCAGGTCCCGGCCCACGTACAGCCCGCCACCGTTGGAGAAGTGGATCACTCGCTCGATGCGGTACGGCACCTGGTTGGTGCTGGTGTCGTTGCGGGCGGCCAGGTGCGGGCCGAGGAAGTCCGGCAGGGTGATCCAGGACGGTACGTGAAAGACCGGTTCGCGGCGGTCGGGCACCAGCGCACCGGTGTCGTCCTCGATCGCCGGGACCACCTGCCCGTCCGGGGAGTGGCAGTAGCGGGCGGCGAATCCGCCGTAGCGCACGTGGACCGGGCCGGCACCGTAGCGCAGGTCGCTCAGGATGTACGGGCCGGACTCGCCGGCGAGCAGCTTGTCGAGCTCCTTGCAGGTCAGCTCCAACTCGGCGTCGTCACGGGGGTAGACGGTGATGAACTTGCCGCTGGCGGCCCGCGCGGCGTACTTGGAGTTGCGCAGCAGCAGCGTGCGGGGCCCGCGCAGGAACTTGAAGGACAGGCCACGGGGGACGCAGTAGTCCCAGACCGCGTCCAGCACCCGCTCGGCGTTCGTCAGGCCCGCCGAGATGTGGACCTTCCAGCCCTGCTGCGGCAGCGAGCCGCCGTCCGGACCGTAGATCAGCCAGTCGTCGAGCGGCTCTCGCCGCCAGCCGGTCGGGACGGGCCGGTCGGCGGCCGGGAAGACGGGCTGGGCGACGGCGCTGCCGAGCGAGTCGTAGAACAGTCGATCCGCGGCGCAGTAACTGTCGTAGCGCTCGTCCATCGTCCCGCCTCCCGTCTCGAACCCGTACCGGCTGTTGTGCCGGCGTTGAATCGAGTCTCGTGGACGGGACGGGGCGCGCCACAGTGCGCTTAGTCATCGGCTTCGATGTGAGGCGCACGGGTACTCATGACAAAAGTCAGGTCCGCGCGGCCGGCGGGCGCCCGGGACGCGCTCGGGTGCTCGCCGCCCAGGTCAGTCGCGGGTGCGGCGCAGCCAGTGGTGGGTGTGCGCGCGCAGCAGGGCGGGCTGCTCGTAGGGCAGGTAGTGGCCGGCCTCGTCGATCACGCTGAAGGTGCCGTGCGGGTAGCGGCGCATGGCGTGGAACTGGTCGGCGTAGCCGACGATGCCGTCCTGCCGGCCGGTGAGCACGCTGACCGGGCCGTCGAAGACGGTGTCGGCGGTCTCGTCGGGCAGCGCGTACCCGGGTCCTGTGCGGAGGTCGTGTTGGAATGCGTCGTCGCCGGGGCCGCCGGAGTTCAGCGCGGCGAGGACCGTGGCGACGACGCCCGGGGTGCGGTGGCCCAGCGCGGTGTCGAGGTGCGGGTGCAGGTCGGCGGGGGCGGCGTCGAGCCAGCCGGTGGGCGCCGTTGACGGGTGGGGGTCGGGCAGGGTTCGGCTGGCTGGTGCGATGGTGACGCCCGGGCAGACGAGGAGCAGGCCGCGGACCGGTCCGGTCGCTGGCGGGCGATCCCGGCGGCGAGATAGGCGCCGTAGGACGCTCCGGCGAGCAGGACGGGCGCGTCGGTGTGGCGGTCGAGCCATGCGCAGACGGTGTCGAGTATGGCTTGGGAGGCGGGGTGGTCGGTCGCCGGTGAGTCGCCGTGGCCGGGCAGGTCCAGGTACGTCTCGTGCAGGCCTGCGCCGGCGAGGGCGGGGCTGAAGGCTGCTGCCGTGGCGGCGCGGGTGGTGCTGAACATAGGCAGGCAGACAATCGTCGGTCCGGTTCCCGTTGTTTCGTCAACCGCCAGGTCCATTCCGGGAGCCTAGCGAGCGGACGTGGAACGGGTGTGCGTCGCCTGCTCGTGCTGGCCCGACTGCGCTGCCTGCGATCCGTCGCCGGCAGCGGATCGCAGGCAGCGCCGAGTCCGTCGGCGGACACCTCCTGCGGTCGTTGAGGGATGCCGGGGCGCCGGCTGGGTTCGGTCGGCGCACCGGGTCGGCTCAGATCCAGGGCACCTGGGGGGACGGGTAGAAGTTGACCTGTTGCAGCCGCCAGCGGGGTGCCTGCTCCCCCAGCCGGGTCCGGAATGACTCCCAGTCGTGGCTGGTGGTGGTCGACCAGCCGAGTTCGGCGATCGCCGGCAGGCGGGGGAAGGCCATGTACTCGATGTCGTCGAGGCTGCGCAGGGTCTCGGACCACAGGGGCGCCTCGACGCCGAGGACCGCGCTCTCGCCGACGCCGGTGACGCGCGTGGCCGGGTCCCAGCCGTACGCGTCGGACACCTCGATGAGGCCGGCCCAGCGCAGTCCGAGGCGGGTGGTGGCGTCGTACTTCATGTCCAGGTAGGACTTGTTGGCGGGGGACATGATGACCTTGGTGCCGCGGGTGACGGCGTCGACGAGGTCGGCGTTGGTGGTGCCGGTGCCCCAGAACTGGGCGACAGCGTCGGCGGGCGGATCGGCCTGCGCGATCTCGTTCCAGCCGGAGGCGCGTTTGCCGTACTTGCTGACCAGCGGCAGCACGCGGTTCATGAACGTGCGGTAGTCCTCGTCGGTGGTGGCGTGGGCTTCGTCGCCGCCGATGTGCAGGTACGGGCCGGGGGTGATGGCGGCGAGTTCGCGGATGACGTCCTCGACGAAGCGGTAGGTGAGCTCGTCGTTGATGCACAGGGAGCTGTAGCCGACGGCGATGTCGGTGCGTGGGGGCGGTGCGACGCCGTCGCAGTTGAGTTCGGGGTAGGTCGACTGGGCGGCGTTGGTGTGCCCGGGCATGTCGATCTCGGGGACGATGGTGACGTGCCGGGCGGCGGCGTACGCGACGACGGCCTGGTAGTCGGCTTTGGTGAGGTATCCGGGGCCGACGCCGTCGACGCCGGTGCCGGGCCCGCCGCCGACGGTGGTGAGGCGGGGCCAGGAGTCGATCTGGATACGCCAGCCCTGGTCGTCGGTGAGGTGCAGGTGCAGGTAGTTGATTTTGTACTGGCTGATGAGGTCGACGTACGCGGTGATCTCGTCGACGGTGTGGAAGTGCCGGGCGAGGTCGAGCATGGCGCCCCGGTAGGCGAAGCGCGGGTAGTCGATGATCCGTCCGCCGGGGATGGTCCAGGTGGTTCGTTGCCGGGTGGGTGCCTCGATGTCGGCGGGTAGGAGTTGGCGCAGTGTCTGGGTGCCGGCGAACAGCCCGGCGGGGGTGGTGGCGCGGATCGTCACGCCGCGGCGGGTGACGTCGAGCTGGTAGCCCTCCTGGCCGACGCGGTGGTCCGCTTCCCCGAGGACGAGGGCGATCTCGGGCAGTGGCGTGGAGGGCACGGGCAGGACGGGCAGGGGGTAGCCGGTGGCGGGGCGCAGTGTGTCGGCGAGTTGGCGGCCCACCTGCCAGGCGGCGGAGGAGCCGGGTGCGGTGCGGATGACCGTGAGGGGGCTGAGCCGGAATGCGGCGCGGGCGTCGGGGCGGGTGTCGACGGGCACGGGGATCACGTCGGTGAGCTGTCGGGCCGGGGTGCTCGGTGTGGCGACGGCGGGGGCTGCGGAGAGGGTGAGCGGTAGCGCGAGCGCGGCTATGGCCAGCAGCCGCGTCGTGGTGTGTCGGCGACGCACGGATACCTCCAGGCCTTCGTCGTGATCGGTGGTCATCGATCCGATTCGCACGCTACCCGGGACGCGACCGGACTGTAAACCTTCCTAATCGTTGATCCGGGACACCGCCGTCCCCGGGTGGTGCGGCTGTCGCCGTGCTCACGGCCACCCTGTCGGGGGAATGCGCAGGTGGGCCGGGCCGTTCACCGATTGGAAGATCAGGTTCACATGATCGGATGGAAGTGCCATGCCCATGCGCTCAGACGCGGTAGTGCTGTTCGGCGTCACGGGAGACCTCGTCTCGAAGAAGTTGTTCCCGGCGCTGTACGAGCTGACCCGCCGCGGCCGCCTCGACGTCCCGGTGATCGGCGTGGCCCGCTCCCCCTGGGACGATCAGCAACTGGTCACCACCGCCCGCAAGTCGGTCACCGAGGCCAACGATGAGGTCGACGACGAGGCGTTCGACGCCCTGGCGGGCAACCTGTCGATGATCTCCGGCGACTACGCCGACCCCGACACGTACCGGCGGTTGGCCGAGCGCCTGCGTGACGCCGAGCGGCCGATCTTCTACCTGGCGATCCCGCCGGCGGTGTTCGGCGCCGTCGTCGAGGGCCTGGCGGCGGCCGGCCTGGCCGACCGGGGCCGGGTGATCGTGGAGAAGCCGTTCGGGCGTGACCTGGACTCGTCGCGGGAGCTGGACCGGACGCTGCGCGCGGCGTTCGACCCGCAGCGCGTCTTCCGCATCGACCACTATCTCGGTAAGGAAGCCGTCGAGGGCCTGTACGCCGTCCGGTTCGCCAACCGGTTGTTCGAGCCGCTGTGGAACCGCGACCACATCGACAACATCCAGGTCACCCTCGCCGAGGGGTTCGGCACCCAGGGCCGTGCCGGTTTCTACGACACCGTGGGCGCCACCCGCGACGTGCTGCAGAACCACATCCTGCAGGTCGTCGCGTTGATCGCGATGGACGCGCCGGCCGCCGACGACACCGACGCCTTCCGTGCGGCGGAGAGCGCGGTGCTGCGCCAGATCGAGGCGCTGTCGCCGGAGAGCACCGTGCGGGGACAGTACGCGGGCTACCGCGACGAGCCGGGCGTCGCGCCGGGCTCGAACACCGAGACGTTCGTGGCGACCCGGTTGACGGTCGACTCCCCCCGCTGGGCCGGAGTGCCGTTCTACCTGCGCACCGGCAAGTCCCTGCCGGGAACGGCCACCGAGGTGGTAGTCGAGTTCAAGCAGCCCCAGCGGACGCTCATCCCGGCCGAGGGCGGGGCCGCGGCGCCGGCGAACCTGCTGCGCTTCCGGCTCGGCCGCGGTGACGGCATCACGATGTCGATCCAGGCGAAGAGCCCGGGCGCCGAGGTGACCAGCCGGCCGGTGGACCTGTCGGTGGACTTCGGCGCGGCGTTCGGTCGCCGTCAGGAGGCGTACGAGCGGCTGCTCGACGACGCGATGGACGGGCAGCATCTGCGGTTCGCGCGCGCCGAGACGATCGAGGAGGAGTGGCGCATCGTCGGGCCGATCCTGGACCTGGCCGACGAGGTGCAGCCGTACGACAAGGGCACCTGGGGTCCGGCGGACGCCGACGCCCTCGCCGGCGGCTGGCACACCCCCGACCTGCGGTAGTGGCGCTGCTCACGGTGCCGGCGCCGCCGACGTCGTGGCAGGCTGTGCCGGGTGACAGGTGATCATCAGGGTCAGGACACGGTACGCGCGCTCGCCGAGCTGGCGGAGGCCGAGTTCATGTTCCGGTACGAGTCGGGGGCGCCGGCCGACGTCCGGGACGCGCTCGGCATCCGCACCGCCCGGATCGGTGGCGGGGTGGTGCTGTCGATGCGGCACGACCCGACCGGCTACTGGAGCAAGGCGCTCGGGTTCGGCTTCGACGAGCCGGTCACCGGTGACCTGATCGCGCGGGTGTGCGACGTGTACCGCGCCGAGGGCACTCCCGGTGCGGTCATCCAGATCGCGCCGGACCGGTTGCCGGCGGACTGGGACGAGATCTGCGCGCGGGAGACCATCACCCCGGGGAGCGTCTGGGTGAAGATGGCCGGCGAGATCGCGGCGCTGCGGCCGGGCCGCACGGACCTGCGGGTCGGACCGGTCCCCGACGAGCTGGTGGACGAGTGGACGTCGGTGGTGCTGCGGTGCTTCGGCATGCCCGAGCAGCACCTCGCGCCGATGCTCGCCGCCGGTGTGCGCGATCCCGGCTTCCGTCCGTTCGCGGCCTGGGACGGCACGCAGATGGTGGCCGCCGCCAACCTGTTCGTGCACGGCGAGGTCGCCTCGCTCAACACCGGCGCGACCCTGCCGACGCACCGGGGTCGGGGCGCGCAGTCGGGCCTGTTGGCGGCCCGGGTGGCCGCCGCGGCGGCGGCGGGCTGCCGGTGGGTCACCGCCGAGACGGGCCGACCCGATCCGGGTACGTCCAACCCGTCGCTGGACAACATGCGCCGCCTGGGTCTCACGCTGCTCTACGAGCGGCGCAACTGGGTGTGGCGGGCGCAGCCGGCCGGCTAGCGGCGATCGGTGGCAGCTCAGACGCGCGACGCCCGGCGTGTCGCATTGCTCATCTGCCAACGAACAAAGGGTGCCCGGCCCGTCCGGCTCGGTTTCCTGGAAATGGGGTGTCCGACCGTCGTCGATACCCCATTTTCCGCGAAACGGAGTCGATCGCGCGGGCGCTGGTCAGGCGGCGGTGTCGAGGGCCTTCGCGAAGCGGACGAAGCCCTGCCACTGCGCGGAGCCGAAGCTCAGCGTGCCACCGTCGCGGTCCTTCGTGTCACGGACGAGGACGACGCCAGGCAGGTTGTCGGCGACCTCCAGGCAGTTGCCGCCGTTGTTGCCGCTCTTCGTGCTTTTACGCCACTGCGCACCCGTCACGTCCATGATGCTGCCGCTTCCTTAATGAGGTCGAGAGACTGCGCCCGCGGTAATGCCTCACCGCTGATCCGCGCCCACCGCCGGTCAAGGGTAGCAATATCGACCGCTGACTCGATGATTTGTGCCTGCGCTTGGCCGTCGACGTGCGCGACACGTATGCCGTCGCGCATCTCAGCGATGCTGAACGGCCCGCCCAGACCGGGATACATGCCGACATTGGCTGGAACAATGTGGACTTGCACGGTCGGCAGCGTCGCATACGAGGCGAGTTGTTCGCATTGCTCACGCATCATGTCCCGGTCGTCTCCCAGCGTCCGGCGCAACACGCCTTCGTCGATGATGGCAACGAAGAGCGGTGCTCGATCGCGATGGAGAAGGGTTTGCCGGGCGATGCGCGCCGCTGCGAGTTCGTCGACTTCCTCGGCACTCAGCGCCTCTCCCGCCAGCGTCGCCCGGGCGTAAGCCTCCGTCTGTAGGAGCCCCGGCACCCAGGCGAATTCAAAGCCGCGCAGGGACAGCGCCTCGCGCTCGATGTCCGCCCAGGGTCGGAACCACGCCGGTTCGCGACGGGTCAGGACGTCCGGCCATAGTTCACCGACCTCCTGACCGAGCAGGCGAGCGACCTCGGCGCGGTGTCTCGCGCGGGGAATGCGTCCCGGGTTGGCCCACCGTGCGGCCGTCTTCGGATCGACCCCAACCTGGCCAGCGAGACTCTCGGCTGTTTCGCCCGCCTCGGCCATCGCTGCGATGAGTACGTGGTTCACTGCGCGCCTTCCCTCTGACGTCCCGAACGTCCCAGAGGAATGCTTATACGGAGTGTATGCGTCCCGCAACCCCCAGCGAAGGTGGGAGGTAGACGGCGCGGCCGGTAGGGACCCGAACCCGGCGGACGCGTTCGTAGCGGGGCCGCCCCCACGGGCGAGCACTCACCGGGGCGGCCCCTCCCACCGCCGCACATCCGAGGGGAAGACCGTGCCCATCGAGAAGCTGAAGCCCGCCGGCGCGAGTGCACGGGAGGTGCGCTCTGGCGACCTGCTGCACCTGACCCGTGCCGCGAGTCCGCAGTTCGTCCGGCCCATCACGGTGCGGGTGATCCGGGCATTGAGCGACCGGCACACGTACGACGGCTGGCTGTGGATCGACGCGTACCAGCTCGGCCGCAACGGCGACGCCGTCGCGCGGCGCGAGTTGTACCTGATGCCGGCGGGCGCGCGATGGTTGACGGCGGTGCCGGCGCCCGTCCGCCGTACTCCGGTGGGGGTTGGTCGGTGACCCGGCGTCGGCCCGCGCATCTGCCGACGCGACCGACCTGGCGGTGTCGGGCGTGCGGCATCGCCTGGCCGTGCTCGGTGGCGAAGCTGAACCTTCTCGCCGAGTACCGCGAGGATCGAGCCGCCCTGCTGGATTATCTGACGACGCTGCGCGACGAGGCTGTGGCACAGCTCAGCGCCGAGCTACCTGACGGCGTGCCGCGCGCTGATCTGACCGAACGGTTCACCGGCTGGGCGTCCGCCCGGTAGTTCCTCGGCCCGAGGGGCTGACTGACCGCTCAGCTCACGGCATCGACCGTCCGGCGCTGGCGAGGTTTGCCGACGAGGCGCGGTGTGGGCATGTGGAGGACGTCTCCCGTCCGCTTCGGAGAGGAAGCAGCGCATGCTTTCCGCACTCGATCGTCGGCACACCGTCGCGCCGCCCGGCTACAGCCGGTGGCTCATCCCTCCGGCGGCGTTGGCCATTCACCTGTGTATCGGTCAGGTCTACGCGACCAGCGTGTACAAGAACTCGCTGATCGCCCACTTCGACGCCAGCCAGACCGCGATCGGGGTCATCTTCAGCATCGCGATCGTGATGCTGGGGTTGTCCGCCGCGGTCGCCGGGACGTGGGTGGAGGCGAACGGGCCCCGCAAGGCGATGTTCGTCTCGGCCTGCTTCTGGGCGGCGGGCTTCCTGGTGGGCTCGCTGGGCATCGCCACGAAGCAGCTGTGGCTGCTGTACGTGGGTTACGGGCTGCTCGGCGGCATCGGCCTGGGCGTCGGGTACATCTCCCCCGTCTCCACGCTGATCAAGTGGTTCCCGGACCGGCCGGGTCTGGCCACCGGTCTGGCGATCATGGGTTTCGGTGGTGGGGCGATGGTGGCCTCCCCGCTGTCGCGGCAACTGCTGTCGTTCTACGACCCCGCCTACGACCCGTCCAACGCCGGCTCCACGGCGTCGGGCAGCGCGCTGGTGTGGCTGTTCGTGACGCTCGGCCTGGGCTACTTCGTGATCATGATGTTCGGGGTGGCGAACGTGCGGGTGCCCGCCGAGGGGTGGCGTCCGGACGGCTTCGACCCGGCGAGCGTCGCGGCCAAGCCCCTGGTCACCACGGCGAACGTGTCGGCGGCCAACGCGGTGAAGACCCGCTCGTTCTGGCTGCTGTGGGTGGTGCTGTTCTGCAACGTGACCGCCGGCATCGGCATCCTGGAACAGGCCAGCCCGATGATCCAGGACTTCTTCCGGGACAACGGCACCTCGGCGGTGACGGTGGCGGCGGCCGGCGGGTTCGTGGGCCTGCTGTCGCTGTTCAACATGGCCGGTCGGTTCGTGTGGTCGTCCACCTCGGACGTCATCGGACGCAAACCGATCTACCTGGTGTACCTGGGGGTCGGCATGGTGCTGTACGCGCTGCTGGCGCTGGTCGGGCAGACCGCGACGGCGCTGTTCGTGCTGCTGGCCTGCGTGATCCTGTCGTTCTACGGCGGCGGGTTCGCCACGGTGCCGGCGTACCTGCGGGACCTGTTCGGGACGTACCAGGTGGGTGCGATCCACGGTCGGCTGCTGACCGCCTGGTCGGCGGCGGGGATCGCCGGCCCGCTGATCGTCAACGGGTTCCTCGACGCGCAGGGCGAACCGGGCACGTTGACGGCGGCGGCGTACCGGCCGGCGCTGTTCACCATGGTGGGCGTGCTCGCGGTGGGCTTCGTGGCGAACCTGCTGGTGCGTCCGGTGCCGCAGCGCTACCACGAGCCGGCGCGGGGTCAGAGCGCGGACGAGGACACGGCGGTCGAGAGGAGCGGTACGCGATGAGCGACGACGGTCGGCACGGGCAGCAGGCCCGGTTGTGGATCTCCTGGTTGGTGGTGGCGGTGCTGCTCGGCTACGGGGTCGTGCAGACGGTGATCACGGCGGCGAAGCTGTTCACCCACTGAGGCGGTGAGCCGGGGCGCACCACGCCCCGGCTCACAGGCCGCCGGAGACGCGCAGCACCGTGCCGGTGGCGTACGAGGCGTCCGGGCCGAGCAGCCAGGCGATGGCGGCGGCGATCTCGTCGGGTTCGCCGGCGCGGCCCATCGGGATGCGGCCGGCGGCGCTGTCGGCGCGATCGGGCACGCCGGAGTCGGTGTGGATGTCGGTGCGCACCAGGCCGGGGGCGACGGCGTTGACGCGGATGCCGCGGGGCGCGAGTTCCTTGGCCAGGCCCACGGTGAGGGTGTCGGTGGCGGCCTTCACGGCGGCGTAGTGCACGTACTCCCCCGGGCTGCCGAGCGTCGCGGCGGCCGACGACACGTTGACGATGGCGCCGCCGTCGCCCAGCCGGCGGGCGGCCTGCTGGGCACACAGGACGTAGCCGACGAGGTTGACGTCGACGACGCGGCGCAGGTCCTCGACGCGCAGCTCGGTGAAGGGGCCGATGAGGCTGGTGACACCGGCGTTGTTGACCAGGCCGGTGATGGGGCCGAGACGTGCGGCGGCGTCGAACAACGCGACGACCTGCTCGGGGTCGGTGGTGTCGGCGCGTACCGCGACGGCCTGCACACCGGTGGCCCGCAGGTCGGCCAGGACCGCGTCGGCGGCGGCGTCGTCGCGGCGGTAGCACAGGGCGATGTCGTGCCCGGCGCGGGCGAGTCGGCGGGCGGTGGCCGCGCCGATGCCCCGGCCGCCGCCGGTGATGACGGTGACGGGTGCCACGGTGCCTCCAGGGCTGTCGGGTGGGATGGGCCGACGCTACCGTGACCGGCGCGGATCAGTCGTCGAGAGGAGGGTCACATGCGGCGGGCGTTGGTGCTCGGCGGCGGTGGCGGACGAGGTGTCGGCGCTCTGGGCGTGATCGCTTACGCTCACCGCGCGTTCGATCGGACAACGGAGGTGCGCGGTGGCGGGTGTGGGTGTCGGCGACGTGGTGGAGGACTTCGAGCTGCCGGATGAGACGGGCACGCCGCGGCGGCTGTCGGAGTTCCTGGCGACCGGTCCGGTGGTGCTGTTCTTCTACCCGGCGGCGATGACCCGGGGCTGCACGGCGGAGAGCTGCCATTTCCGGGATCTGGCCGCGGAGTTCACGGCGCTGGGCGCGTCGCGGGTGGGCATCAGCCGCGATCCGGTGGCGAAGCAGGCGGAGTTCTCGAAGCTGCACGGCTTCGACTACCCGCTGCTGTCGGATGTGGACGGCACGGTGGCGCAGGCGTTCGGGGTGAAGCGGCGGGTGCCGTTGGGGCCGCTGAGCATGAAGCGGATGACGTTCGTGATCGGCGCCGACCGGCGGGTCATCGAGGTGATCCACAGCGAGGTCAGCATGAACGACCACGCCGACCGGGCGTTGCGGGCACTGGGCGGCTGAGCCCCGTGCGGCGGGTGTCGCAGCGGGCTGGTATCAAGACAGCAATCAAACAGGTGTACGGAAGAGGGTTGTGATGGATGCCGGCCAGGGTTTGTCCACTGACGAGGTGCAGAGCATCCGGGAGGCGTTGGCGGCCGGGCGTAGGCCGCGGGTGGTGTTCACCGCGTCGGCGGGGCAGATCGCCGGTCAGGTCGGCCAGGTGGTCGAGCTGACCGACCCCGAGGTGTCCGACGAGTTCGTGGTGGTGCGGTTCGGTCGCGACGAGCTGCCGTTCTCCCCCGCGGATCTGGCGGTGGCGCCCAAGGGCGCGGGCCGTCGGCTGGTGGAGCCCAAGGCGGAGCCGGAGCCGCCGGCGTCGCCCGCGGTGGCCGCGCCGGAGTTCGTGTTGGACACGCCGCGGGTGCCCGCGCCGCGACAGGGGGAGCCGAAGGTGGAGCAGACGGAGAAGGCGCCGGCGCGACGGGCGGTCAAGGCCGTCAAGCCGAAGAGCCCGGCCGGTCTGACGGTGACGCTGGCGTACGCCGACGGCGAGTGGACCGTCGCCGCGCAGCAGGGCACCAAGG
Organism: Micromonospora sp. ALFpr18c; assembly: GCF_008868155.1. Lineage (GTDB taxonomy): Bacteria > Actinomycetota > Actinomycetes > Mycobacteriales > Micromonosporaceae > Micromonospora. The sequence continues at coordinate 5,408 of NZ_WBKR01000065.1, read as the reverse complement.
CTCTCGCGAAGCCGTACGTGGTGAAGCCGGCCGAGGCGTTGAAGATGGTGGCGCTGGTCGACGTGCCCGGTGTGCAGGAGGCGGTGGAGCAGATCCTCGGCACCGAGCGGGCCGAGGCCGAGCAGCAGGCGGAGAAGCTGCGCGCCGAGCTGGCCGAGATCGAGGCGCGGCTCGCGGAGCTGCGCGAGGCCCGCTGAGGGTGCTCAGCGTCGGGTGTGGTGTTCCAGCAGCCGGGTGAGCTGGTCGCGTTCGGCGGTGGACAGCGGGGCGAGCAGCTCGTCCTGGACCCGGCCGACGGTGGCGGTCATCCGGCGGGCCTCGTCGGCGCCGGCGTCGGTGAGGCTGATGACGTTGCGGCGGCGGTCGGCCGGGTCGGGGGCGCGTACGAGGAGTCCCCGACCGGCCAGGTCGTTGATGGCGGCCACGACGTCGCTGCGGTCGATGCCGCAGCGTCGGCCCAGGTCGGCCTGGCTGGCGGGGCCGTCCTCGGCCAGTGACGCGAGCAGCCGGTAGTGGTAGCCGCGCAGGTCGTGCGCGGCGAAGCCCTCGCTGAGCAGGCGGGCGGCATCGCCGACGCCGTCGCGGGCATCACCGTCCGCCTGTACGGGGACATCCCGGCCGACGAGGCGGACGCCGCCGCCCGGGTGCTGACCCTGATCACCCAGCGGGCCAACGCCGAACTGGCGGCGATCCCCACCTGACCGGCGCGGTTCACCGTAAATCCGGAGTGGGCTGCCGGTCAGAAGTAGTCGAGCAGCTGCGCCACGCCGCCGGCGCCCAGCAGGTCCAGGGCGTCGGGGTCGGCGCCGTGCAGCAGGCCGGCCTGGGCGACCGACCGGGCGCGCGCGGCACCGGCGTACAGCAGGGCGAATCCGCGTACGTCGAGGCGCAGGTCCGCCTCGTCGCCGATCCGGGTCAATTCGGCGGCACCGTCGGCGACGGCGAGGCGCCAGGTGCCGGTGTTCCATTCGGCGAGCGGGTCGGTGAGGGTGAAGTCGACGGTGCCCCGGGCGTGGGCGGGCCACCCGCGTGCGGCGACCGCCCGGACCACGTCCACCGGTCGGTGCATCCACAGGTCCCGCTCGTGGTCACGGGCCGACTCCAGCGGCAGGACGGTGCTGACCACGTCACCGTCGAGCGGGCACAGCCGCAGGGTCGGCGCGACGCTGGCCCAACTGCCGAGCACGCCGACGAGCGCCCGCGCGGCCTCGGCCGTGACGGCTAGGGCCTCGTCGACGGTGAGCACCGAGTCGGCGCCGTAGCCGCGACCCCGCTGCCAGGTGGCGTATGCGACCAGGTCACCGCCGTCCTCGACGAGGGTGAGCCCATCGCCGGGCAGGTCGCCGTCGGCGGTGAAGTGATCGAACAGCTCGCCCCGGCGGGTGAGCATGCCGTTGCGGTGCCGGGTGACGCCCTCGTACAGGGCGGCGACGGCGGGCAGATCGACAGGCGTGCCGGCGCGCACGGTCAGGTGCGCGGCGGGCCGGTGTCGGGGCAGCGCGGCGGTGGCCAGGTCGACGGTGCGCAGCACGCCGGCGGTCTCCCACCCCAGGGCGCGGTACGGGGCGGCGACGGTCGGGTAGAGGGCGCTGACCGCCGCGCCGCGCTCGCGGGCGCCGCGCAGCAGGGCGGTGAGCATGGCCCGGGCCACGCCCCGCCCCCGAGCCTCGGGGGCGACCGCCACACCGGCGACGTCGGCGGCGGGCACCGCCCGGCCCGACCACCACTGCTCGTGGTGCAGCTCGACGGCCTTGCCGACGAGCCGGCCGGCGTCGTCGAACGCGCCGTAGCGGGTCATGCCGGGCACCACGACGGTGGTGCTGGCGGGTCGCTCCGAGGTGGAGCCGAACGCGAACCGGCCCAGCTCCCAGGCGGCGTCGAGGTCGTCGGCGGTGAGTTCGCGCACGTGTACGGTGGCGGGCATCGGCACACCGTAGCGAGACGGCCCCGCCCCGGCAGCGGATTTACGCCGGCATGATCGACGCGTCTCCGCCCCCCACCCCGCCGATCATGGAGTTGTGGTGGGTGACGAAATGCCCTTGACGCCCCAAGTCGGGCACCACAAGTCCATGATCGACAGAGGTCGGCGCGCCGGTCAGTGCTGTGGGATGTTGGCCACGCCGATGCGCTTGCGGAACACCCAGTACGTCCACGCCTGGTAGGCCAGCACGACCGGCGTGAAGATCACGGCCACCCAGGTCATGATCTTCAGGGTGTACGGGGTGGAGGCGGCATTGGTGGCCGTCAACGTGCCAGCCGCGTCCAGGGTGGACGGCAGCACGTTCGGAAACAGCGCCGCGAACAGGGTCGCCACGGCCAGGCCGATCGCCACGGCGGTACCGGTGAACGCCCAGCCCTCCCGTCGTACCCGGGCGGCGGCGAGACCACCGAGCAGGGCGAGGGCCGCGCCGACGGCGAGCACGACGGCGGCCGCGCTGGAGCGGATGCTCAACGTCCAGGTCAGGAACCCGACCGCGAGCACGGCGGCGCCGACGCCCAGGCGCACCGCGAGCGCGCCGGCGCGCTCGCGGATGTCGCCGGTGGTCTTCAGGGCGAGGAACACCGCGCCGTGGGTCAGGAACAGCGCCAGGGTGGTCACGCCACCCAGCAGGGCGTACGGGTTGAGCAGGTCCACCAGGCCACCGACGTACTCGTGGTCGGCGTCCAGGGGCACGCCGCGCAGGATGTTGGCGAAGGCGACGCCCCACAGGATCGCCGGCAGCAGCGACCCGAGGAAAATCGCCGCGTCCCAGCGGCGCTTCCAGGACGCCTCGGGCCGCTTGTGCCGGTACTCGAAGGCGACCCCGCGGGCGATCAGCGCCAGCAGGATCAGCAGCAGCGGCAGGTAGAAGCCGGAGAAGAGGGTGGCGTACCACTCGGGAAACGCGGCGAACATGGCGCCGCCGGCGGTGATCAGCCACACCTCGTTGCCGTCCCACACCGGGCCGATGGTGTTGATCAGCACGCGGCGTTCGCGGTCGTCGCGGCCCAGCACGGGCAGCAGCATGCCGACGCCGAAGTCGAAGCCCTCCAGGATGAAGTACCCGGTGAACAGCACGGCGACGAGGAGAAACCAGATGGTGGTCAGGTCCACGATGGGCTCCGGGGTCAGTAGGCGAAGGCGAGCGGACGCTCGGCGTCGTCGGTGTCGTCGGTGGGGTTCTCCTCGCTGACGTCGGGCACCCCGGCCTTGGCGTAGCGCAGCAGGAGCTTGACCTCGATCACGGCGAGGGTGGCGTAGATCAGCGTGAAGGCGGTGAACGAGGTGAGCACCTCGGTCAGCGAGACGCTGCGGGACACGCCGTTGCGGGTGAGCATCTCGCCGAAGACGATCCACGGCTGGCGGCCCATCTCGGTGAAGATCCAGCCGAAGGAGTTGGCCAGCAGCGGCAGCACCGGCATGGCCAGCCCGGCGCGCAGCAGCCACCGGCTGCTCGGGGTGCGGCCCTTGCGCTGGCTCCAGAGCACCAGCAGGGCGATCGCGCCGGCGGCCATCCCGAAGGCGATCATGAAGCGGAAGCTCCAGTAGGTGACCGGGATGATCGGGGTGTAGCTGCCCGCGCCGTACTGGGTGGCGTACTGGGCCTGCAGGTCGTTGATGCCCTGCACGGTGCCGTGCGGGTCGCCGGTGCCCAGGTACGACAGCAGGTACGGGATCTTCAGGGCGAACACCTCGCGGCTGCCGTCGAGGCTGCCGATCGTGAGCACGGAGAACGAGGCGGGGCTCTCGGTGGTGTACAGGCCCTCGGCGGCGGCCATCTTCATCGGCTGCACGTCCGTCATGATCTTGCCTTGGATGTCGCCGGTGAACAGCACGGCGGCGGAGGCGACCAGGACCACCCAGGAGCCGAACTTCGTGGCGAAGCGGTACGCGCCGGTGTCGGCGGAGTCGCGGTTGCGGATCACGTGCCACAGCCCGACCGCGACGATCAGCGACCCGGCGACCAGGAACGAGCCGGCCAGGGTGTGCGGGAAGGTGATCAGGGCGACCTTGTTGGTCAGCACGGCCGGGAAGTCGGTCAGCTCGGCGCGTCCGCTGTCGGGGTTGATCCGGAAGCCGACCGGGTTCTGCATGAACGAGTTCGCCGCGAGGATGAAGTACGCGGACAGGTTCGTGCCGATCGCGGCGGCCCAGATGCTGGCCAGGTGCGCCCGCTTGGGCAACCGGTCCCAGCCGAAGATCCACAGGCCGATGAAGGTGGATTCGAGGAAGAACGCGACAAGCGCCTCGATGGCCAGCGGCGCGCCGAAGATGTCGCCGACGAAGCGGGAGTAGTCGCTCCAGTTCATGCCGAACTGGAACTCCTGCACGATGCCGGTGACCACGCCCATCGCGAAGTTGATCAGGAAGAGTTTGCCGTAGAACTTGGTGAGCTTGAGGTAGCGCTCGTTGCCCGTGCGGTGCCACATCGTCTGCAGGATGGCCACCAGCACGGACAGGCCGATGGTCAGCGGAACGAAGAGAAAGTGGTAGACGGTGGTGACACCGAACTGCCACCGGGCGACGTCCAACGCGTCCACCTGAATACCCCCAGCTATGCGTACTACGAGACGTAGTAAATACTACTGCTCGTCGTAGAGAATCGGGCAGGGTCGGGCGGCCCGAACCGGCCCGGGACCAATGACCCTGATCACCCCGGCCAACCAGCCCTCGCGACCGGGCCGACGCGTGCGACGATGTCGCGCTGATGGACACCGCGAACTCCACCTGGCAGCCGCCGCTGATCTGGCGTGCCGCCCTCCTGCTGGCCCGAGCCCTGGTCGGCCTGCTCGCCCGCCTCGAGGTCAGCGGCGACGTGCCCGCGCACCTACGCCGCGGCCCACTCGTGCTGGCCGCCAACCACATCAGCCCGTTCGACCCCGTCGTGATGGCCGCCGCCTGCCAGACCCGCGGCATCGCCCCCCGGATCATGGCGACCGCCGGACTGTTCCGCGCCCCGGTGCTCGGCGCCGCCATGCGTCACGCCGGCCACATCCGCGTCGACCGGGGCACCAGCGCCGTGCACCGGGCCCTCGACGACGCTGCCACCGCCGTCGCCCGAGGGTCGGTGATCCTCATCTACCCCGAGGGGCGCATCGGCCTGGACCCCGGCATGTGGCCCGAACGCGGCAAGACCGGCGCCGCCCGACTCGCCCTGGCCTGCGCCGCCCCCGTCATCCCGGTCGCCCAGTGGGGCTCCCACGAGGTGCTGCCCTACCAGGCGCCCCGGGGCATGCTGCGCGGCGTCGCCCGCGCACTGTGGCGCCGCCCGGTGATCCGGGTGCACTTCGGCACGCCCGTCGACCTGGCCGAGACGACCGCCGCCACCCCGGGGGCGGCCCGCCGGGCCACCGACCGGATCATCGACGCGCTCACCGACACCCTGGCCCCGCTGCGGCCCGACGAACCGGACCTGCCCCGCCACGTC
>NZ_WBKR01000064.1 GCF_008868155.1 Micromonospora sp. ALFpr18c | reverse complement strand
GGCAGATGAGTGTCGAGACCGCCCCTCGCCGCCGCCGGTTGGAGCCGGACCATCCGGGTCGCGCACGGCCCTCCCTCGCGCGTCCTTTGCTCTGTTTCGACCGGCGCAACGGTGACGACGCGTTTCTGTTGCGTCCGTTGAAGCAGAGCAAAGGGCCGACAACTGGCTCATTGCCTCGCGGATCCACCGAGGGTCTGTGCCGTATTTCACCTGTTCAGTGGGCAGGTGTGAAAACCACGTCAAGAAAAGGTTCGGCTCCGTCATGGTCGCGTTATGACCCCTGCCGTCCGGCGGGTGGTGGGGCTTTGATTGCCCGGCGCGACCGGAAGGCGGTCGCGACGAACCTTTCCGGTAAGAGGAGTCAGCGTGTCTGACGTGGTGTTCGTGGTCCTCACGGTGGCGCTGTTCGCAGTGCTCGCCCTGGTGGTCCGGGCGGTGGAGAAGCTGTGAACGCGGTAAACGCCGTCGGTCTGGTGCTGGCGATCGTCCTGGGCGCGTTCCTGGTGTTCGCCCTGTTGTTCCCGGAGCGCTTCTGATGACCATGACAACAGCGGGCGTCATCTTCGTGCTGACGCTGGTGGCGGCGCTCGTCGCCGTCTACAAGCCGTTCGGCGACTACATGTTCCGGGCTGTCTCCGGTACGAAGCAGTCGCGCGTCGAGCGGGGGATCTACCGTCTGGTCGGGGTCAACCCGGCCGCCGAGCAGACCTGGGGCGTGTACGCCCGCAGCGTGCTCGCGTTCTCCGCGGTCTCGATCCTGTTCCTGTACCTGTTCCAGCGGGTGCAGAACCACCTGTGGCTGTCGCTCGGGCTGGATCCGGTGATGACCCACGGTGCCTGGAACACGGCCGTCTCGTTCGTGACGAACACGAACTGGCAGTGGTACTCGGGTGAGTCGACGATGGGCCACCTGGTGCAGATGGCCGGTCTGGCCGTGCAGAACTTCACCTCGGCGGCGGTCGGCATCGCGGTGGCGGTCGCGCTGGTACGCGGGTTCGCCCGCAGCCGCACCGGGCAGCTCGGCAACTTCTGGGTCGACCTGATCCGGATCGTGCTGCGCATCCTGCTGCCGATCGCGGTCCTCGGCGCCATCGTGCTGATGATCGGTGGGGTGGTGCAGAACCTGTCCGCCGGCACCGACGTGTCCACGCTGACCGGCGGCACGCAGACCATCACCGGTGGGCCGGTCGCCAGCCAAGAAGTGATCAAGGAGCTGGGCACCAACGGTGGCGGCTTCTACAACGTCAACAGCGCCCACCCGTTCGAGAACCCCACCACCTGGACGAACTGGCTGGAGATCTTTCTGCTCCTGCTGATCCCGTTCAGCCTGCCCCGGGTCTTCGGCCGGATGGTCGGGCAGAACCGGCAGGGCTACGCCATCGCCGCGGTGATGGGCATCCTCGCGTTCGCCAGCATCGCCATCACCAACGCCTTCGAGCTGGCCGGCCACGGCACGGTGCCGCAGGCGGTCGGCGCGGCGATGGAGGGCAAGGAGGTGCGGTTCGACGTGTCGAACTCGGCCGCCTTCGCCGCCGCCACCACGCTCACCTCGACCGGCGCGGTGAACTCGTTCCACGACTCGTTCACCTCGCTTGGCGGCATGATGACCATGGTCAACATGATGCTCGGCGAGGTCGCGCCCGGCGGTGTCGGGTCCGGCCTGTACGGCCTGCTCATCCTCGCGGTGATCACGGTCTTCGTGGCCGGCCTGATGGTCGGTCGCACCCCCGAGTACCTGGGCAAGAAGATCAGCTCGCGGGAGATCAAGTTCGCCTCCCTCTACTTCCTCATCACGCCGATCCTGGTGCTGGTCGGTACGGCGGCGGCGTTCGCCACCGGCAACAACTCGACCGCGCTCAACGTCGGCCCGCACGGCCTCTCCGAGGTGCTGTACGCGTTCACCTCGGCCAGCAACAACAACGGCTCCGCGTTCGCCGGCATCACGGTCAACACGGCCTGGTGGAACACCGCGCTCGGGTTGTGCATGCTGCTCGGCCGGTTCCTGCCGATTATCTTCGTGCTCGCGTTGGCCGGCTCGCTGGCCCGCCAGGCACCCACTCCCGCGTCCGAGGGCACCCTGCCGACCCACCGACCGCTGTTCATCGGCATGGTCGTCGGCGTCACCGTGGTCCTCGTCGCGCTGACCTTCCTGCCCGCGCTCGCGCTCGGCCCGCTGGCAGAAGGGCTCTGACCATCATGAGGAACGAGGACATGTCCGTCACGTCCGCCCCGACAGAGCAGCTCCCCGGCAGCCCGGCGACACAGGGCAACCGGATCGGCGGGGGCCTGCTCGACCCCAAGCAGCTCGTCCGGTCCCTGCCGGACGCCGTACGCAAGCTCAACCCGGCCACCCTGTGGCGCAACCCGGTGATGCTGATCGTGGAGGTCGGCGCGGCCTTCACCACCGTCCTGGCGGTGACCGACCCGTCGGTGTTCGCCTGGGCGATCACCGTCTGGCTGTGGCTGACCGTGGTCTTCGCCAACCTGGCCGAGGCGGTCGCCGAGGGCCGGGGCAAGGCCCAGGCCGCGACGCTGCGGCAGGCCAAGCAGGACACCATCGCCACCCGGCTGATCGACTGGAAGCCCGGCGCGAAGGCCAACACCTACCGCGACGAGGCGGTGCCCGCCCCGCAGTTGCGCCAGGGCGACGTCGTCCTGGTCGAGGCGGGCGGCATCATCCCCGGCGACGGCGACATCGTCGAGGGCATCGCCAGCGTCGACGAGTCGGCCATCACCGGCGAGTCGGCCCCGGTCATCCGGGAGTCCGGCGGTGACCGCAGCGCGGTCACCGGCGGCACGAAGGTGCTCTCCGACCGGATCATCGTGAAGATCACCCAGAAGCCGGGGGAGAGCTTCATCGACCGGATGATCGCCCTGGTCGAGGGCGCCAACCGGCAGAAGACACCGAACGAGATCGCGCTGAACATCCTGCTCGCCGCGCTCACGATCATTTTCCTGCTGGCCGTGGTCACCCTCCAGCCGCTGGCGATCTTCTCCAAGGCGTACCAGGCCGCCGCCCCGGACAGCGGGGCGATCAACGGCGCCGGTGTCACCGGCGTCGTGCTGATCTCGCTGCTGGTCTGCCTGATCCCGACCACCATCGGCGCGCTGCTGTCGGCCATCGGCATCGCCGGCATGGACCGCCTCGTCCAGCGCAACGTCCTGGCCATGAGTGGCCGGGCCGTCGAGGCGGCCGGCGACGTCAACACCCTGCTGCTCGACAAGACCGGCACCATCACGCTGGGCAACCGGCAGGCCGCCGAGTTCGTACCCGTCGAGGGGGTCGACGCCGCGACGGTGGCCGACGCCGCACAGCTGTCCAGCCTGGCCGACGAGACCCCGGAGGGGCGCTCGGTGGTCGTCCTGGCGAAGAACGAGTTCGGGCTGCGGGAACGCGAGCCCGGCGTGATGCCGCACGCCACCTTCGTGCCGTTCACCGCGCAGACCCGGATGAGCGGCGTCGACCTCACCCCGGACGGCAGCGTGGACGGCGGCGCGGTGGGCACGGCCCGCCGGGTCCGCAAGGGTGCCGCCGCCGCGGTGATGAAGTGGGTACGGGAGAACGGCGGCCACCCGACCGAGCAGGTCGGCGAGATCGTGGACGCGATCAGCGGCACCGGCGGCACCCCGCTGGTCGTCGCCGAGCACGTCGACGGCCAGCCCGCCCGCGCGCTGGGCGTCATCCACCTCAAGGACGTCGTCAAGTCCGGGATGCGGGAGCGGTTCGACGAGATGCGCCGGATGGGCATCCGAACCGTGATGATCACCGGCGACAACCCGCGGACCGCGAAGGCCATCGCCGACGAGGCCGGGGTGGACGACTTCCTGGCCGAGGCGACGCCGGAGGACAAGCTCGCGCTGATCAAGCGGGAGCAGGAGGGTGGCCGGCTGGTCGCGATGACCGGTGACGGCACCAACGACGCGCCGGCGCTCGCCCAGGCCGACGTCGGGGTGGCGATGAACACCGGTACGTCGGCCGCCAAGGAGGCCGGCAACATGGTCGACCTCGACTCCGACCCGACCAAGCTGATCGAGATCGTGGAGATCGGCAAGCAGTTGCTGATCACCCGTGGCGCGCTGACCACGTTCAGCATCGCCAACGACATCGCGAAGTACTTCGCGATCATCCCGGCCATGTTCGCCGGCCTCTACCCGAGCCTGGACGCGCTCAACATCATGCGGCTGTCCAGCCCGGAGTCGGCGATCCTGTCCGCGGTCATCTTCAACGCCCTGGTGATCATCGCGCTGATCCCGCTCGCCCTGCGGGGCGTGCGGTACCGGCCGGCCGCCGCGTCGAAGCTGCTCAGCCGCAACCTGCTGGTGTACGGACTGGGCGGCATCATCGTGCCGTTCATCGGGATCAAGCTCATCGACCTGCTCATCCAGTTCATCCCGGGGATTTCGTGATGCGCCTACCCACCTGGATCGCCCAACACCTCGCCGCCCTGCGCGCTGTGCTCGTCTTCACCGTGCTGCTCGGCCTGGTCTACCCGCTGGCCCTGGTGGCGGTCGGCAAGCTGCCCGGCCTCAACCACAAGGCCGACGGCTCGCTGATCTCCTCGGGCGGGACGACGATCGGCAGCGCGCTGATCGGCCAGTCCTTCACCGACGCGGACGGCAACCCCGTCGCCCGCTACTTCCAGTCCCGCCCGTCGGCGGCCGGCGACGGCTACGACCCCACCTCCACCTCGGCCAGCAACCTGGGCCCGGAGAGCGTGGTCGACACCATCGCCACCGACCCGGAGGAGTCCAGCGAGAGCCTGCTCACCCAGGTGTGCGGGCGCAGCAAGGAGGTCGGCGAGCTGAACGGCGTCGACGGCCGGCGCCCCTTCTGCACCACCGACGGGGTGGGCGCGGTGCTCGCGGTCTTCCGCGCCGACGGCCTGACCGGCAAGGTCACCCGGGTGGTCAGCGTCAACCAGGCCGCCCCGGCCACCCCGTTCGTGACCTCGTACGAGGGTGTCGCGGTGGAGCTGGCCCAGCCGGGCGAGGACTACGTGGCCGACGGCGGGGTCATCACCCCGATCCGTGGCGACGCGCCCGCCAAGCCGGCGGTGCCCGCCGACGCGGTCACCGCCAGCGCCAGCGGTCTCGACCCGCAGATCAGCCCGGCGTACGCCGAGCTGCAGGTCAACCGGGTCGCGCGGGAGCGCGGCGCGGACCCGGCGGCGGTCCGCAAGCTCGTCAAGGAGCACACCGACGGTCGCGGGCTCGGCTTCATGGGTGAGCCCGGGGTCAACGTGCTGGAGCTCAACCTCGCCCTCGACAAGCAGTTCGCCGCACGCTGAGCACACTCGCAGACGGGGCCGTGCCGACCGGGCGCGGCCCCGCCGGCCGATCTGACCAGGGAGGATGGTTCCCGTGCCACGCGGAGAACTGCGCATCTATCTCGGAGCCGCCCCCGGCGTCGGTAAGACGTACGCCATGTTGGAGGAGGCCCAGCGGCGTGCCGCGCGCGGCACCGACGTGGTGATCGGCTTCGTGGAGACCCACGGCCGGCAGCACACCGCGGCCATGCTCGGCGACCTGGAGCAGGTGCCCCGCCGCGCGATGACGTACCGGGGCGCCGAGTTCACCGAGATGGACCTGGACGCCGTGCTGGCCCGCCGGCCGGAGATCGCGGTGGTCGACGAGCTGGCGCACACCAACGTGCCCGGCTCCCGGCACGACAAGCGCTGGCAGGACGTCCAGGAGCTGCTCGACGCGGGCATCGACGTGCTGTCCACGGTCAACGTGCAGCACCTTGAGTCGGTCAACGACGTCGTCGCGCAGATCACCGGCACCACCCAGCGGGAGACCGTGCCGGACGAGATCGTCCGCGCCGCCGAGCAGGTCGAGCTTGTCGACATGACCCCGGAGGCGCTGCGGCGGCGGATGGCGCACGGCAACATCTACCGACCCGACAAGATCGACGCCGCGTTGGGCAACTACTTCCGGGTCGGCAACCTCACCGCGCTGCGCGAGCTGGCGCTGCTCTGGCTGGCCGACAAGGTCGACGAGCAGCTCGACCGGTACCGCAGCCAGCAGGGCATCGCGGCCACCTGGGAGGCCCGGGAACGCGTCGTGGTGGCGCTGACCGGAGGCCCGGAGGGCGAGACACTGATCCGCCGCGCGGCCCGGGTCGCGGCCCGCAGCAAGGGCGCCGACCTGCTCGCCGTGCACGTGGCCCGCAGCGACGGCCTGGCCGGCGCCGACCCGGCACAGTTGGCCCGCCAACGGGTCCTCGTCGAGAGCCTGGGCGGCACGTACCACCAGGTGCTCGGCACCGACGTGCCGGCCGCGCTGCTGGACTTCGCGCAGGGCGTGAACGCCACCCAGCTGGTGCTCGGCGCCAGCCGGCGGGGCCGCCTCGCGCAGATCTTCGCCCGGGGTGTCGGGGTGACCACCACCGCGCTGTCCGGCTCGATCGACGTGCACCTGGTCACCCACAAGCAGGCCGGTAAGGGACGGCGGGCGGCGGCCGTGCCGGCGGCGCTGTCCCGGCGCCGCCGGCTGCTCGGCTTCGGCCTGGCGGTGCTGGGCATGCCGCTGCTCACCCTGCTGCTGAAGACGCTGCCCGACCTGACGTTGACCAACGACATCCTGCTGTTCCTCGCCGGGGTCGTCGGTGTCGCGCTGGTCGGTGGCGTGTGGCCGGCGCTGGTCGCCGCGCTCGGCGGCTCGCTGCTGCTCAACTGGTTCTTCACCCCGCCGTACCGGACGCTGACCATCGCCGAGGCCGACAACCTGCTCGCCCTGGCCGTGTTCGTCGCGGTGGCGTTGGCGGTCAGCTGGATCGTCGACGTGGCCGCCCGGCGTACCCGGGAGGCCGCCCGCGCCGCCGCCGACGCGCAGACCCTCGCCGCCGTGGCCGGTGGCGTGCTGCGCGGCGAACGCCCGCTGCCCGCCCTGCTGGACCAGCTCCGGGAGACGTTCGGGCTGCGCGCGGTGAGCGTGCTTGAGCTGGCCGAGGAGGCCGGCGGTCGCCCCGACCGGGCACGCGAGGAGCACGCCTGGTGCGTGGTGGCGAGCGTCGGCGATCAGCCGGCTTGCACACCCGACGGCGGTGAGACGGCGGTGCCCGTCGACGAGCGGATCACCGTCGTACTCAGCGGCCGGCGGTTGGAGGCCGCCGACCGGCGCATCGTCGAGGCGTTCGCCGCCCAGGCCGCCGTCGCGCTGCGCCAGGAGCGCCTCGCCGAGGAGGCCGCCACCGCCCGACCCCTCGCCGCCGCCGACCGGATGCGCACCGCGCTGCTCGCGGCGGTCAGCCACGACCTGCGTACGCCGCTGGCCTCGGCGAAGGCCGCCGTGACCAGTCTGCGCAGCCACGACATCGAGTTCGACGAGTCCGATCGCGAGGAGCTGCTGGAGACCGCCGAGGAGTCGCTGGACCGGCTCGCCCGGCTGGTCGCCAACCTGCTGGACATGAGCCGCCTGCAGGCCGGCGTGCTGGGCATCTCGGCCACCGTGATCGGCCTGGAGGACGCCGTACCCCTGGCCCTGGACGAACTTGGCCCGGCGGCCGCGACCGTCGGCACGGACATCCCGGCCGACCTGCCGGCCGCCGCCGCGGACCCGGGCCTGCTGGAACGGGTGCTGGTCAACATCGTCGCCAACGCGCTGCGGTACAGCCCGCCCGACCAGCCGCCCACCATCACCGCCAGCGCCCACGCCGGTCAGGTGGAGCTGCGGGTCATCGACCGGGGGCCGGGCATCCCGGAGGACCAGTGGGAGCACGTCTTCCTGCCGTTCCAGCGCCTTGGCGACCGGGACAACCAGACCGGCGTCGGTCTCGGGCTCGCCCTGTCCCGGGGGTTGGCGGAGGCGATGGGTGGCAGCATCACCCCGGAGACCACACCCGGTGGTGGCCTCACCATGGTGCTGCGGCTCCCCGCCGCCGCGCAGACCAACTCGGAGGGGCCGTAGGAATGACCCGCATCCTGGTCGTCGACGACGAACCGCAGATCCTGCGCGCCCTGCGGATCAACCTGCGCGCCCGCCGGTACGACGTGGACGTCGCCGGCACCGGGGCCGCCGCGTTGAAGGCCGCCGCCAGTCACCCGCCCGACCTGGTGGTGCTCGACCTCGGCCTGCCCGACATCGACGGCGTGGAGGTGATCCGTGGCCTGCGCGGATGGACCAGCGTGCCGATCATCGTGCTGTCCGGGCGGGCCGGCAGCGAGGACAAGGTCGCCGCGCTCGACGCCGGAGCGGACGACTACGTCACGAAGCCGTTCGGGGTGGAGGAGCTGCTGGCCCGCATCCGCGCCGTCACCCGGCGGCTCGCCGCGCCCAGCGACGCGGTGCCCGCGCTACGGATCGGCCAGCACACCGTCGACCTGGCCGACCACCGGGTCTGGCGCGACGACGGCGCCGAGGTCAAGCTGACCCCCACCCAGTGGAGTGTGCTGGAGAAGCTGCTGCGCCACCCCGGCAAGCTGGTCAGCCAACGTCAGCTCCTGCAGGACGTGTGGGGGCCGGAATACCAGAACGAGACCAACTACCTGCGGCAGTACCTGGCCCAGCTGCGACGCAAGCTGGAGGATGACCCGGCCCGCCCCCGCCACCTCATCACCGAACCGGGAATGGGCTACCGCTTCCGACCGTGACCCGTTGACACCTGCCGCCAGAGATTGAAGAATTTCGTTCGCAGCGGCAGCGGCGTGCTTCTGTAACCGTCCCCCTCCGGTTACCCCTCGGGAGCCCGCCGTGTCTGTGCCCCTGTCCCGTCGTCGGCTGCTGACCGCCGGCGGCGCCGGCCTCGTCCTGGCCGGTCTCACCGACCCGTTCCGGGCCGGTCCCGCCCGCGCCGCCGTCACCACCGCCGACCTGGTCGTCTACGGTGCCACCTCCGGTGGGTTGGCCGCCGCGATCACCATGCGCCGGCTGGGCCGCACCGCCGTCGTGGTGGAGCCCACCAGCCACGTCGGTGGGCTGAGCACCGCCGGCCTCGGCGCCACCGACACCGGCGTCCAGGCGTCCATCGGCGGGCTCGCCGCCGAGTTCTACCGCCGGGTTTACGTGAAGTACCACGGCGGTACGCTCACGGCGACGTCGCCGCTGCGGATGACCTTCGAACCGCACGTCGCCGCCGAGGTCTTCGCCGACCTGCTGGCCGAGGCGGGCGTTCCGGTGGTCGTCAATGCCCGGCTGGCCAGCCTCGGTCGTAGCGGCAACCGGATCACCGAACTGCGCACCGAGGACGGGTCGGTCTACTCCGGCGGGGTGTTCGTCGACGCCACCTACGAGGGTGACCTGCTGGCCATGGCCGGCGTGGGTTTCACCGTCGGGCGGGAGTCCAACGACACCTACGGCGAGACGATCAACGGGGTGCAGTCGCGCAACACCCACCAGTTCGTCTACCCCGTCGACCCGTACGTGACGGCCGGCTCACCCGCGAGCGGCCTGCTGCCGGGCATCTCCGCCACCCCCCTCGCCCCGCAGGGCAGCGGCGACGACCGGATCCAGGCGTACTGCTTCCGGATGTGCCTGACCCAGGCGGCCAACCGGATCCCGTTCGGCAAGCCGTCCGGCTACGACCCGATCCGATACGAGCTGCTGCTGCGCCACATCCAGGCCGGCTACACCGGGCCGTACTTCACCACCCACTCCGTCGGCGGCGGCAAGACCGACTCCAACAACAACGGGGCGGTGTCCACCGACCACATCGGCTTCAACCACGCGTACCCGACGGCGAGCTGGGCCGCGCGGGAGAGCATCATCGCCGAGCACCGCACGTACCAGCAGGGGCTGATGTGGTTCCTGGCGAACGACCCCCGACTGCCGGCGTCGGTCCGCGACTCGACCGCCCGGTGGGGGCTGCCGGTCGACGAGTTCACCAGCACCGGCGGCTGGCCGCCGCTGCTCTACATCCGCGAGGCCCGCCGGATGGTCTCCGCGTACGTGATGACCGAGGCCGACTGCCGGGGCCGCGTACGGGCCACCGACTCGGTGGGCTTGGCCAGCTACACGATGGACTCGCACAACTGTCAGCGGGTGGTCGTCGACGGCAAGGTCCGCAACGAGGGGGACGTGCAGATCAGCGTGCCCGCGCCGTACCCGGTGAGCTACCGCTCGATCGTGCCGCACCAGGCCCAGTGCGCCAATCTGCTCGTGCCGGTCTGCCTCTCGGCGAGCCACATCGCGTACGGCTCGATCCGGATGGAACCGGTGTTCATGATCCTCGGGCAGGCCGCGGCCACCGCGGCGTCCCTGGCACTCACCGGGAACCTCGCCGTGCAGGCCGTGCCCGTGCCCACCCTCCAGTCCCGGCTGCGGCAGGACGGCGCGGTGCTGGAGTGGGGTTCGACCAGCGAGGTGATCCTGGACAACGCGGCGTCCAGCGGGATCACCCGGGCCGGAACGTGGCTGCGCAGCACCAGCATCGGCGGCTACTACGGCCCGGACTACGAGCACGACGGCAACACCGCCAAGGGCGTCAACCGGTTGCGCTTCCGCCCCACGCTGCCCACCTCCGGCTCGTGGACCGTGCACCTGCGCTGGACCGCCGACCCGAACCGGGCGACCAACGTGCCGGTGGACATCGCGTACTCCGGCGGGGTGACCACCCGGATCGTCGACCAGCGGCAGTCCGGCGGCCAGTGGGTGCCGTTGGGCACCTACCCGTTCACGGCGGGCACCGACGGGAGCGTGCTGATCCGCACCGAGGACACCGACGGCCACGTGATCGCCGACGCGGTGCGCTTCGTCCGCGCCTGACCGGGACGGGGTGCCGGGTCGACCGGGTGCAGAGGCGGTGCGACCAGCAGCGGGTCGACCTGGATCACGTCGATGCCGAGCGGACGGAGCATGCCGCGCAGGGCCGACTCGCACAGCTCCTCCCACGGCTGTTCCGCGCCCATCGCGGCGACCAGCAGATCCGCGCGGGTGAACGCGATGCCCACCCGCTGACCCTGCGGTGAGCGTCCGGTCCGCACCGTCCGCACCATCCGTCCCGGCAGGTCACGCACCGGAACGGCGTAGATTCTCGGGCCCTCGTCCATGGTTGATGTGGTCCTTTCCAAACGTGTCGATCCCGAGGGGGTCAATGACTGAATCGTTCGAGGTCGCGAGAGAAGCGGCGGATCGTCGCGGCCCGCGCCCAGGACGGGGCCGGCACCGCGATGACCGGTACGACGGCACGTTTCACGCAGTACCGGGTCACGTGCCCCCGCGAACGGCCGAAGCGGCCTCGCTCGGGGCTGCCGACGACGAGCAGGTCGGACTCGCGGTCCGCGTGGTCGACCAGCACCTGCCCGGCGTACCCCTGGGCCGCCACCAGTCGCACGGCCACGTCGCCGGGCATCCCACCCAGCGCCGCGTCGAAGACGCCGCGCAGATAGGCCAGGGCGGCGCGGTCGCACTCGTCCTGCCAGTGCCAGGTCAGCGTGCCGGGCCGCCAGGTCGGCGCGAAGACCCACGCGCGGACGGCGTCCACCTGCGCGCCGTCGCGGCGGGCCAACTGCACGGCGCGGCGCAACGCCTGCATCCCGGCGAACGACCGGTCGACGCCCAAGATGACCCGGCGGGCAGCGGTGGGGCGGCTCATGCGGCGGACACCGCCCATGCCGGGGCGTCCTCCCGTACGTCGACCGGTGGGGTCAGGTCGAGGGCGCGGAGGATGTGGTGCGCCACCACCACCTCCACGCCGGCGCGCCGGCGCAGGTCGGCCACGGCGCGGTGCAGCACGGTCATGCTGTCGGCGGAGAGCCGCACCATCGCGTCGACGTCGGCGGCGATCCACCAGGCGTCGACGGCGCACGGCTCGTGGCGCAGGTACTCCACCAGGTGGCTGCCGGGCGCGGACGGCCCGAGCCGGACGCTGACCAGCGCCTCATGCCGGCGTTCCGGCCCGCCCGCCCTCGTGACGGGCTCGTCAGGGCTGCTGTCTGTGTCGGCGCCGGGTGGCGGGTTCCCGCGTTCCCAGCGTGTCATCCGCCAAGGACTCATGGACCCATCGTCGCCACCGAACGGCGGCGGAGCGCCCGTCGATACGCCGTTTCGACGGGCCACCGCCCATTCTTGACGCGCCGTTCACGCCGGGCTCAGAACTCGACGCCCACCAACCGCTCGGAGACCCTCCAGAGGCGGGCGGCGTCGTCGGTGTCGCGCGCCGAACGGTAGACGGCCAGCTCGGTCGGTCTGCCGGTGAACTGCCCCAGGCCGTCCGGGCCGTAGAACCGGCCGCCCCGGGCCTGCGGGCTGGTGGCCGCGTAGAGGGCGGGCAGCAGCCCGGCGTCCACCGAGTGCACGAGGATGCCCCAGCCGCCGGCCCGACTGCGCCGGTCGAGTTCCAGCCCGAAGTGCAGGGTGGCCAGCTTCGACGCGAGGTCCAACTGCCGGGTCGACACGACGGCGTCCGGCGCGGCGGCCCGGACGGTCTGCAGCGCGGCGGTGCCCTTGGCCGGATTGCGGACCGGCAGCACCACCTCGGCACCGGCCCGCGCCAGCCGCGTGGCCAGGCCGAGGCCCAGCCCGTCGCTGCCGCCGGTCACCACGGCGAGCTTTCCAGTCAGGTCCGGAACGGTCAGGTCGAGCATGGCAACTCCCCGGTCAACGATGTCCCTCATCGGTCGCGGACAACACTGGGCCGGCCGCCGACCGTTGCCCAGGGTGGCCTTGTCCAGGGATCGGCGGTCCCGGTCTGGCGGACCGTTGTCGGGCCCGCCGGCGTGGCGAGTAACGTTCCGGACGGACCAAGATCGGCGTACGAGGAGGCCCGGTGCAGACGACGACGGTGGACATCCCGACCAGCGACGGCGTGGCGGACGCCTGCCTGACCAGACCGGACGGGGACGGCCCGTTCCCGGCCGTGCTGCTCTTCATGGACGCCTTCGGGCCACGCCCGCGCCTGGTGGAGATGGCGGAGCGGATCGCCGCCCGGGGCTACCTGGTGCTGACGCCGCACCTGTTCTACCGGGCCGGCCGGGCGCCCCTGTTCGACCTGTCCCGACTCGCCGAGGCCGACCAGCGGGGCGCGATCTTCGAGAAGATCATGCCGCTGATCGGCGCGTTGACCGCCGACGTCATCAGCCGGGACACCGCCGCGTACCTCGAGTTCCTGGCCGCCCGCGACGACGTCCGGTCGGGCCCGGTGGCGATCACCGGCTACTGCATGGGCGGCACGAACGCGCTGCGGGCCATCGAGGCGCACCCGGACCGGATCGCCGCGGCGGCGAGTTTCCACGGCGGGCGGATTGTCACCGACGCGCCGGACAGCCCTCACCTGGGCGTCGGCTCGATCATCGGCGAGGTGTACTTCGGCCACGCCGACGCCGACCAGTCGATGACGCCCGAGCAGATCGCCACGCTGGAGAAGGCACTCGACGCCGCCGGCGTGCGGTACCGCTCCGAGGTGTACGCGGGAGCGCACCACGGCTACACCATGTCCGACACCCCGGCGTACGACGAGCAGGCCACCGAACGCCACTGGGCCGCCCTGTTCGATCTGCTGGACCGCACCCTGCCGGTCGGCTGAGGCCGCGGGACCTGTCCCGGGCCGGTCGTCAGCCGAGGCCGCCCGGGGCGTCGAGGTCGTTGCGGGGCCGACCGGGTGTACGGGTGGTCACGCTGAACCGGCCGTCGGCCTCCATCCGCACCTCGCGGACCTGGGAGAGGTCGACGACGCCCTGCTCGCGCAGCAGGGTGTGCAGCTCCTCGTTGGTGATCAGCTCCCGGCGCATGTTGGCCCGCATGACCCGCCCGTCCCGCACCAGCACCAGCGACCCGGGTCGGATCAGCCGCGCGGCGGCCTGCCAGCGGTAGGCGACGGCGTTCAGCAGGTACGACCAACCGATGATCACCCCGACCAACAGCACCCCGTCGGTGACCGAGGTGTAGCCGCCGGACATGCCGTTCTGGGCGGCGTCCGCGAGCAGCACGATGACCAGCAGGTCGGTGACGCCGGTGGTGCCGCTCTCCCGCTTGAGGATGACCCGCAGGAGGGTGAACAGCGCGAGGTACATGACGCTGCCCCGGACCACGATCTCCAATAGCGGGGTGTCCGGGACGAACACCTCATGCCAGTCGGCCACCCGAGGGGCTACCCACCACCCGACCAGCCATGCCTACCGGTCAGCGGCGCAGGAGCACCGGGCCGGCGTCGATGCGGGTGCGGAACAGCCCGTACGGCTTACGCCGCAGATCCTTGCCACCCTGGTACTGCGCCTGCCGGTGCAGTTGGTTGGCGGTGACGTAGAGGTACCCGTCGGTGGCCACCGACATGGTGTCCGGCCAGAGCAACCGAGGGTCGTGGACGAGGGTCTCGTACTCGCCGTTCGGCAGCCGCCGCAGCACCGCGTTGTGCTCGTACGAGGTGAGGTAGAGGCGCCCCGCGTCGTCGGACTCCAACCCGTCCGACCCGGTGGCCTTGTCCCCCTCGTCGACGACCGTCGCCGCCACCGCCTCCTGCGTGACCGACGGGTCGGCCAGCGCCTCGGCGGACACGCTGTGCAGGCGTCGGGAAATCAGTGGGGAGTAGTACAGCCGGCTGCCGTCGGCCGAGATGGCGATGCCGTCGGAGCCCATTGCCAGCGGCTTCGGCGGCCCGTCCGGCGGTCGGGACAGGAGTGGCCGGCCCTCGACGAACGGGCGGTAGTTCTTCAACGGCTCCGCCTTGGTGGACGGGTGGTCGTGCAGCCGCCGCCAGGAGGCTCCGCTGGCCAGGTCCACCACGATGATCCCGTTCGGCCCGGAGTCCGTCGAGTCGGTGAGGTACGCGACCCCCGACTCGCCCCGCCGCAGGTCGAAGCGGACGTCGTTGATGTACGTCGACGCGGGTGCCACGTCCCTCGGGAAGGTGATCACCTGGGCGACCGTGTCGGTGTCCAGGTCGATCCGGACCAGCTTTGGCCCACCCGGCTTCGTCGGCTGGAACTTCGGGCTGCCGGTGTCCACCACCCAGAGCCGGTCCGCCGGGTCCACCACGATGCTCTGCACCGAGACGAACGCCCCCGCGTCGTCGTCGCCGGACGGTTCGTTCCACGCCTGGTCGGGGTAGGGCACCTCGCGGCCGTCGCGCAGTTCGACGACGGTGGCCGGCACGTCGTCGCCCCACCTCGGGAAGTTGATGAAGATCCGGCCCTGGTGCGAGACGCTCACCCCGGTCGGCATCGGGCCGGTGAACGTGTGCACCAGCTCCAGCTCCCCGACCGGCTCGTCGCCGACCGGCCCGTTCATGACGCCCGCCCCACGGTGCTCATCGTCTCGCCCCTCTGCCGGTTGCCGTCGTGCCGCTATTCCCGCCCCGGCGTCCGGTACGCCTGACGCGTTGGCCGGGACGGTCAGCTGGCCTCGGGTGCGGTGGCGGACGGGGTGGGCAGGCCGGGGACCTCGACGTCCACGGCGAGCAGTGCGCCGTCCGCCGGACCGGCCGACGTCAGCCCCAGGCGGGCGGTGCCGATGAAGAGTCGGCGCAGGTCGGAGCCGCCGAGGCAGATGCCGGCCGGCTGGGCTGCCGGTAGTCGGATCTCCCGGTCGAGGGTGCCGTCCGGCCGGTAACGGCGGACCGCCGAGCCGCCCCAGAGGGCGACCCAGAGGTGGCCCGCCGCGTCGACCGTCATGCCGTCCGGGCCGCCGTCGGCGGGGGCCAGCCGCAGGAACGGCTCCCGCCCGCGCAGGTCACCGGTGCGCGGGTTGACGGTGAACCGGTCGACCTCGCCTCTCGGCGAGTCGGCCAGGTACATCGTGGTGCCGGCGGCGTCGAACGCCGGGCCGTTCGGGATGGTCATGCCGGTGACCGCGGGTACCGGTGCCGCGCCCGGGGTCAGCCGGTACAGCGTGCCGCCGCCGGGCACTCCGGCGTACGTCATGCTGCCGGCCCAGAAGCGGCCGTGCGGGTCGGCGACGGCGTCGTTCATGCGGGTCGGCTCGGGCGCGTCGCCGACCAGGTCGGCGACCGGTCGGGGGTCGCCGGCGGCGGGCAGCAGGGTGACGCCGGTCCCGGCGGCGGCCAGCCAGTCGCCGGGCCGGTCGGTCACCGGGGCGACGGCGCCGAGCGGAACGTCGAGGCGGCGTAGCTCCCGCAGCGGGCCGGGGGTGTCGCCGCCGGTCTCCAGCAGCCGGCCGGCCAGCAGGTCGACGAGGACCAGCCGGCCGTCGACCCAGCGCAGTCCCTCGCCCAGCTCCAACCGGTCGGTGCTCCAGACGGTCAGCTCCATCGCGCTCCTCCAACGATCTCCGACGGCGGCGTCGGCCGCCGCGCCGGTCAGCGGACCGTACCGCCAGGCCCGTGGTCGAGCAGCGTCAGCTCGCTCCGGTCCGGCAGGCCCTCCCAGTCACCCCTGGTGGCGACCGCGAACGCGCCGGTGGTGACGGCCCGGTCCAGCCGGGCCGGCGCGTCGAGGCCGTCCAGCCAGCCGGAGAGCAGCCCGGCTACGAAGGCGTCGCCGGCGCCGACGGTGTCGACCACCGGCACCGTCCGGGCCGGCCGGTGCACCGTGCCGGTCGCGCTGTGGCTGGTCGCTCCGTCGGCACCGTGCTTCACGACGACATCGGTGACGCCGGCTTCGCGCAGTGCCGCGAGGGGTCGGTCGCGTCGGTCAGCACGGCGAGTTCGTCGTCGGAGGCGACGACCAGGTCGATCGAGGGCAGCAGCGGTCGCAGTGCGGCGGCGGCGTCGCTGACCGACCAGAGGCGGTTGTGGTGGTTGACGTCCAGGCTGACGGTGCTGCCCGCCGCTCGGGCACGCCGTACGGCCTCCACCACCGCCTGGTCACGGCAGCGCCCTCATCGGGACCGCGCGGTCGCGTAGGCACCGTCGTCCGGACGCCAGCGTCAGTGATTGACCTGGCGGTGTGGCGTCAGTCGCGGCGGATCAGGCCCGGGCCGGCGGTGATGTCGATGTCGCCGCTCTCGACGTCGTGTCCGGCCGCGCAGCGGATCACGGCACGGACGGGCTCGCCGCAGTTGTGGTGGGTGGCGAGGATGCCGGGGCCGGCCTCGTCGGCGCTCCAGGTGTCGCCCCAGTTGCGCAGCGCCGTGATGACGGGGAGTAGTTCGCGGCCCTTGCGGGTGAGTTGGTACTCGTGGCGGGTGCGCTGCCCGGGCTCCCGGTACGGGATCCGTTCGAGCAGGCCGGCGGCGACCATTTCCTTGAGTCGGGCCGCCATGGCGGGTTCGCCGACCCCGACCCGGCGGACGAAGTCGTCGAAGCGTCGGGTGCCGAGCAGCGCCTCGCGCATGATCAGGATCGTCGACCGGCTGCCCACGATGTCCATCGCCCGTGCGACCGAGCAGTTCGCCATCGACCAGGAGTCGCGGTCGTCCCGTAGGTCCTCCATGCCACCCAGCCTACCTGACTTGCGTTGGAGTTAGCCAGCGTGCTTCACTGGGGAGCTGCTGAGTTGCCAAGATAAAAGCCAGCCTCCATCGACCCGAGGACACCTCGTGACCACTGGCATCACGGCCCCGTCCGGATCCGGACCGGCCGTCACCGCCCGCTCATCCGTCCGTGGCTCCCGCCCGATGACCCTGGTCGCCATGTGCCTGGGCGCGATGATCACGTTCCTGCAGATCACCGCGACGGTCTCCGCCCTGACCACCATCCAGCGCGACCTGCGGGTCGACCCGACCACCGTGATCTGGATCCCCAGCGCCTACACCCTGGTCGTGGCGAGCCTGGTGTTGTCCGCAGCCACCCTGGGCAACCGCTACGGGCGCAGGCGCATGTTCGGCGCGGGTGTCGTCGCGATGATCGTTGGCGGTGCCGTCGTGGCCAGCGCGCCCACCGTCGCCTGGGTGATCGTCGGGCAGTTGATCGCCGGACTCGGCGGGGCCCTGATCCTGCCGAACAGCCTGGCGATCCTCGGCGCGACGTTCACCGACCCGCACCGCCGTACCGAGGTCATCACCGCCTGGTCGGCCGCCTCCGGGATCGGGCTCGCGATCGGGCCGCTCATCGCCGGTACGCTGCTGCGGGACCACCAGTGGCACAGCGTCTACCTGTCGACGATCGTGCTGGGTGTGGTGACCCTCGTCGTCGCCGCGATCGGGGTGGCCGAGTCCCGGCAGAGCGCGGGCCGACTCGACCTCCTCGGCCTGCTGCTCGGCACCCTCGCCATCGCCGCCTCCGTCTACGCCATGATCCAGGGTGGACGCGACGGCTACACCAGCCCAGTCGTGGCCACCGCCTGGATCGTCTCGGCCGCCGCGCTGGTCGCGTTCGTGCTGGTCGAGTTGCGCGCCACCGCGCCGATGCTCGACGTACGGCTGTTCCGGTCGGCGTCGTTCAGCGCCGTCATGGTCGTCGCCGCGGTGTCGCTGTTCGGCTTCACCGGTGTGGCGATCCTGCTCGTCCTGTTCCACGAACGTGCCCAGGCCCTCACCCCGCTGGACACCGGCTGGCGAATGCTGGTGCTCTTCGGCGTGTACGTGCTCGTGGCCTTCGCCGCCGGGCGGACGATCCGGCGCACCGGCTTCAAGGCACCGCTCACCCTCGGCCTGGCCCTCGGCGCGGTGGCCACCTTCGGGCTCGCGGCACAGGGGGCGACCACGACATTCGATCACCGTTGGGCGCTGTTCGCTCTGTTCGGTGCCGCCAGCGGTCTGGTGGTGGCCCCGGCGACGGCGGCGGCGTTGGCCAGCGTCGCGCCCGCCCAGGCCGGCATGGCCTCCGGTGCGGTCAACGCGGCCCGGCAGGTCGGCTCGGTGCTCGGCTCGTCCCTGCTGGGCGCGCTGCTCACCACCACGATGCTGGCCAACCTGCCGGACCGCCTCGCCGCACACCAGGTGCAAGAACCCACCCGATCGGCCGTGCGGGCGGCGGTGGCCGCCGGCGCCACCGGCGACCAGCCGCTGCCCGACCCGGTCCGGTCGGCACTCGCGGAGGCGATGACCACCGGAGTCCAGGCCGGTCTGCGGATCACCGGCATCGTCTTCCTGGTCACCGCCGTCCTCGCGCTCACCCTCATCCGCAACCGCCCGCACCACAACTGAGCCCGGCCGCGCCAGCAACGCCAGCACCGAGCCCGGCCCCGCCAGCGCTAGGCGACGCCGATGGTGTCCAGCTCCTCGATCGCGTCGGCCGGCAGCTTCAGGTCGGCGGCGGCCATGTTCTCCCGCAGGTGCGCCAGGCTCGACGTGCCGGGGATCAGCACGGTGGTGGGGGAGCGCTGGAGCAGCCAGGCGAGGGCGACCTGCTGCGGCGTGGCACCCACCCGGGCGGCCACGTCGTTGAGCGTGTCGGACTGCAGCGGCGTGAACCCGCCGAGCGGGAAGAACGCGGCGAACGCGATGTTCTCCGCCGCGCACCGGTCGACCAGGGCGTCGTCCTGCCGGTTGGCGACGTTGTAGAGGTTCTGCACCGTCACCACGGGCGCGATGGCCTGCGCCTCGGTGAGCTGGTTGAGCGTGACGTTGCTGAGCCCGAGGTGCCGGATCAGACCCTCCTGCCGCAGCTCCGCCAGGGCGGCGAACTGCTCCCCGAGCGGCGCGTCGCCGGTGCCCTCCGCCACGCCGACCCGCAGGTTGACCACGTCGAGGGCATCCAGGCCGAGGTGGTCCAGGTTGTCCCGGACCTGGGCCTTGAGGGCGTCCGGCTCGAGAGACGGGATCCAGGAGCGGTCGGCGCCGCGGCGCGCGCCGACCTTCGTGACCAGGTGCAGATCCTCGGGGTACGGGTGCAGTGCCTCGCGGATCAGCTCGTTGACCACCACGGGCCCGTAGAAGTCGCTGGTGTCGATGTGTCGGACCCCCAGGTCGACCGCCTCGCGGAGCACGGCCAGGGCCTGCTCGCGGTCGCGGGGTGGGCCGTAGACGCCGGGGCCGGCCAACTGCATCGCCCCGTAGCCCATCCGGCTCAGGGTGAGGCCGTCGGCCAGGGTCAGGGCACCGCCGGGAAGGTTCTCGCTCATGTCGTCCTCTGTCCGTGTTCGGAGTGGATACGTGTACGACTGTGCACCGACAACCGGCCGCCCGGCAGGGCGAGATGTTCCTGGTAGTGACACGGCCAGTCACCGCCCGAGGGGGCGGCATACCGTCGAGGGCATGGACGCGACCAATCCGCTCGGCGACTTCCTGCGGGCACGCCGGGAGTAGGTCCGGCCCGAGGACGTCGGGCTCGGCCCGGGCGTGGGGCTGCGCCGGGTGCCCGGCCTGCGCCGGGAGGAGGTGGCGATGCTGGCCGGCATCAGCGCCGACCACTACCTGCGGCTGGAACAGGGTCGTGAGCGGCAGGTGGGTGACCTCGACCTGTACTGCGACAAGCTCGCGGTCGCCGGCGCCGACGGCCAGCTCCTGGTGATCTACCACGCCGAGCCCGGTTCGGAGTCGGCGCGTTCGCTGGCCCTGCTCGGGTCGATCGCCGCCAGTTCGCCGGACGACAGCCCGGTCGGCCTCCACGCCGGTGTTGCGGTCGACAAGGATCATGCTGCGCTCGGCGGGGCACGGTGGTGCTGCGCATCGCGCCCTGACCGGGCTTGACGGCATTAGTTTGTGAGTGCACACTTACAAACATGCGATCGACCGCCGAGGCCCGCCGGGTCACCGTCCTGAACGCCGCCGTGTCGGCGTTCGCGCGCACCGGCTTCCACGCCACTCCGGTCACCGCCGTGGCGGCCGCCGCCGGCATCTCCGAGGCGTACGTGTTCCGGCTCTTCTCCGGCAAGCTCGGGTTGTTCGTGGCGGCCGCCGAGGCGTGCTTCGCACGGATCGCCGAGGCGATCGAGGTCGGAGCGGACCGGGTCGGCGGCACCAGCCCGGAGGAGGTTCTCGACGCGATGGGCGGTGCCTACGCGGAGCTGATCGCCGACCGTGATCTCCTGCTCTTCCAGGTGCAGGCGCAGGCCGTAACGGACATCCCCGAGATCGCCGAGGTGGTGCGGGCCGGCTACCGGCGGGTGGCGACCCTCGTGCAGGGGCGGGCCGGTGCCAGCGACGCGCAGGTCCAGCAGTTCTTCGCGTACGGCCAGCTCTGTCATCTCATCGTCACCGCGGGCCTGGAGCAGGTCCCTGAGCCGTGGGCTCGGGCGCTGACCGCCGGCATCCGTCACCCCTGACCCGACTCCCGAACCGGGCCGCGGAAGCGGCCCATTTCTTCGACCTGCGAAGTGTGTGAGTGCACACTTACAAACAAAGGAGTACTTGATGGCGACCGACCCGATGATCACCGAAGTGGTGCTGCCCGGCGTGGTGGAGCCCGACGGGCTCCAACTCCACCGACGCGCGATGCCCGTCCCCGACCGGCGGCAGGCGCTCGTCGAGGTCGAGGCCACCGGCATTTCGTACGCCGAGCAGTCGATGCGCCGTAACCTCTACCCCGGCCAGCCGAAGTTCCCGTTCGTGCCCGGCTACGACCTGGTCGGCACGGTCCGTTCGGTGGGGCCCGACGGGGACGACTCGCTGATCGGCACCCGGGTCGCGGCGGTCACCAAGACCGGCGCCTGGGCCTCCCACCTGGTGGTCGACGTCGACGACCTGACCCCCGTACCCGCGGATCTGGACCCTGCCGAAGCCGAGACCGTCGTGGTGAACGGTGTGACCGCCTGGCAGCTGCTGCGCGGCGCCGACCTGCGGGCCGGGCAGGCCATCCTCGTGCACGGCGCCAACGGCGGCGTCGGGACGGTGCTCGTCCAGCTCGGACGCCACCTCGGTCTGCGGGTCATCGGCACCGCCGCCGCGAAGCATCACGATGCGCTGCGCGAACTCGGCGTCGAACCGCTGGACTACCGCGACCCGGACCTGGCCGTGCGCGTCCGCGAGCTGTCGCCGGGTGGCGTCGACGCCGTCTTCGACCCGGTCGCCGGCCCCGGCGTCCGCACCTCGTACGACCTGCTCGCCCCCGGCGGCAAACTGGTCGTCTACGGCAACGCCTCCGCACTGGGCTCCGCCACATCGATCGTCTGGGTCTTCGTGAAGCTGCTGGCCCGCCTCTACACCTGGAACGCGTTGCCGAACGGGCACCGGGCCGGGTTCTACAACTTCTGGGCCGGCCGCCTGACCCGCCCGACGGCGTTCCGACGTCGCCTGCGTACCGACCTCCGCACCGTGCTCGACCTGCTGCGACAGGGAGTGATCGTGCCGCAGATCGCCGCCCGCTACCCGCTCACCGAGGTGTCCGCCGCGATGGTGTTCGCCGAGACCCGCAGCCGGGCGGGCAAGGTCGTGCTGGAGCCCTGAGCTCCGGCTGTCTCGACGGCATCCTCGATCGGGGCGACATTGCTGGCCGATCTGGGTCGGTCGGGTCGCCGGCCCGTGCGGCCCGCACCGGGAGGGCGTACGGTGAACATGTCGCCCGGGGCCTCCGGTGGCCGCAGATGCCGTCGCCACCAGCCCGTTCGGGGCGTAACCGATCGCCATCCCCATCGCCGTGACGTGTTGTCGTGCTGGTTCGTCGCCGACCACGTCCCCGCCGTGAGATGCACCGGTCATCGCACAGTTCGTGATCGCCGTACGCGCGCACGACCGCACGGCCAACCAGGGGGAGCACCAGATGAGAATCGCCCGAAACAGGATCGTCAGCGCACTTCGCGACCGGGGCCAGCAGGCGCGGGCCGACTGGGTCGAGCGGGAGCTGCCGGAGCGGGTCGACCCGGCCAAGCACTCCGGGCTGCTCGCCACCCTGCACCTCGACCCGGCCGACCTCGCCGACGCGCCATCCCCGTGAGGGTTGCGCTTCTCGGCCCGATCGCCTGGCGTACGCCCCCGCACCACTACGGCCCGTGGGAGCAGGTCACCGGCCTGCTCGCGGAAGGGCTGGTCAGTCGTGGCGTGGACGTGACCCTCTTCGCGACCCTGGACTCCGCCACCTCCGCACAGCTCGACGGCGTCAGCCCCCGGGGGTACGCGGACGACCCGGACATGGACGGCCGGGTGTGGGAGGCGATGCACGTCTCCCACGCGCTGGCCCGCTCGGCGCAGTTCGACCTGCTGCACAGCCACCTCGACTGGCTGCCGCTGGCCTTCGCGGACCACTGTGACGCTCCGCTGCTCACCACCGTGCACGGCTTCTCCGGCGCGGGGATCCTGCCCGCGTACACCCGGGCCCGCTCGTCCTACGTGTCGATCTCGGACGCGGACCGGGCTCCGGACCTCGACTACGTCGCCACCGTGCACCACGGCGTCGACGTGAGCGGGCTGCCGTTCAGCAGCGACGCCGGCCCCGGGCTGGCCGCGTTCGGCCGGATCCACCCCGACAAGGGCACCCACACCGCCATCGAGATCGCCCGCCGCGCCGGTCGCCCCCTGACCATCTGCGGCATCGTCCAGGACGAGCGGTACTTCGCGGAGCAGGTCGCCCCCCACATCGACGGCGACCAGGTCGTCTTCCTCGGCTCGGTCGGTCCGCGACGCCGGGCGGAGGTGCTGGGTGCGAGCGCGGCGCTGCTGCACCCGATCGCCTTCGACGAACCGTTCGGCCTGTCGGTGGTGGAGTCGATGGTCTGCGGCACGCCGGTCGTCGCGTACGCGCGGGGATCGATGCCGGAGGTCGTCGACGACGGGGTGACGGGATTCCTCGTGCACACCGTCGACCAGGCCGTCGACGCGGTGACCCGGGTCGCCACCCTCGACCGGGCCGGATGCCGGGCACGGGCGCGACAGCGCTTCAGCGCCGACCGGATGGTCACCGACTACCTCGCCGTCTACGAGCAGCTCGTCCACGGCTGAACCAACCCGCTGTGCCGGCCACACACGCTGGCCGGCGTGCGCCGTCACCGCGTGAGGCCGCCCCGTACTCCGGTGGCGGCCGACAACCGGAAGGCCCGACGTCGATGCCCAGCTACGGATTCCTCAGCACTCATCCACCGACCCGGTGTGGACTGGCCACCTTCAACTCCGCCCTCGCCACCCAGCTCACGGCCGACGGCACGCGCGGTGGCATCGTCCGGGTCACCGACCACGGCGACGACCAGCGACCGGTGCCGGGGGTCGTGCACACCTGGTCGGCGCGTACCCCGGCCGGTTGGCGGGACGCCGCGGCCGTCCTGAACACCTTCGACGTGGCGATCGTCCAGCACGAGTACGGCATCTACCCCGGCAACGACGGCGAGGACATCCTGCCGTTGCTGCGTCGGCTCACCGTGCCGAGCATCGTGGTGCTGCACACCGTGCTCCGTCAGCCCTCGGCCCGGCAGAAGTCCCTGCTGGAGCGCATCGTCGCCACCGCCGGCGCGGTCGTCACGATGACCGACACCGCCCGCGACCGGCTGCTCGTCGGCTACGCCGTGCCACCGGCCAAGGTGACGGTGATCCCGCACGGCGCCGCCGAACTCTCCGGAGTGCCCGTCGACCGACGTGCCCGACCGCACCTGCTGACCTGGGGGCTGCTCGGCCCCGGCAAGGGCGTCGAGTGGTCGTTGCGGGCGCTCGCGCGGTTGCAGGACCTGGAGCCGACACCCACCTACACCGTGGCGGGCCGGACCCACCCGAAGGTGATCGAACGCCACGGTGAGACGTACCGGGCGGGGCTGCACCAGCTCGGTGCCCAGCTGGGCGTGGCGCATGCCGTGGACTACCAGGACGTCTACCACGACCAGGGGACTCTCGGGCGGCTGATCCGCTCCGCCGACGTGGTCGTGCTGCCCTACGACTCCCGTGAACAGGTCACCTCCGGCGTGCTCATCGAGGCGGTGGCGGCCGGGGTGCCCGTCGTGGCCACGGCGTTCCCGCACGCCGTCGAGCTGCTCACCGGCGGACCGGGTCTGGTCGTACCCCATCAGAACCCGGCGGCGTTGGCCGCGGCGATCCGGCGGGTCCTCACCGAGCCGGGCCTGACCGCGCGGCTGGCCGGCCGCGTGCGGCCACTCGCGGCGCACCTGCGCTGGCCGGCGGTGGCGGCCCGCTACGGCGTCCTCGCCGACCAGCTCATCGAGGTCCGCCCGCCCGCGATCAGCGCGGCGTCGGTGTGACCACGACCGCCGGCCGACAGGCCGCCCGGCGCTGGATGACGGCGCCCGCGCCGAGCTTCGCGCACCTGGTCCGGATGACCGACGACACCGGCCTGTACGAGCACGCCCGGCACGCCATCGTCCGCCGCGAGCACGGCTACTGCACCGACGACGTGGCCCGTGGGCTGGTCGTGGTCAGCCGCGAGCCGGAGCCCACCGACGAGGTGCTCCGGCTCGCGGAGTGCTACCTCGCGTTCCTGACCCACGCGCAGGACGCCGGGGGCGCCTTCCACAACCGGCTGGGGTACGACCGGCGCTGGACCGACGACCCGGGGCTCGGCGACTGGTGGGGTCGGGCGCTGTGGGGGCTCGGTACCGCCGTCGCGCGCAGCACCGCCCCCTGGGTGCGGGAGGAGGCGCTGGTCGCCTTCAGCCGGGGTGCCACCCGGCGCTCCCCGGCACCGCACGCGATGGTCTTCGCCGGGCTCGGCGCGGCCGAGGTGCTGCGCCGCCACCCGGGCCACGTCACCGCGGCCGCTCTGCTGGCGGACGCGGCGAGCGCCGTCGGCCCGGCCGGCGACGACCCGCGC
Source organism: Micromonospora sp. ALFpr18c (assembly GCF_008868155.1). Lineage (GTDB taxonomy): Bacteria > Actinomycetota > Actinomycetes > Mycobacteriales > Micromonosporaceae > Micromonospora. Next base: position 3,207 of record NZ_WBKR01000064.1, on the reverse strand, counting down.
TGGCCCTGGCCGCGACCGCAGCTGACGTACGCCAACCCGGCCCTCGCCGAGGTCGTCATCGCCGCCAGCCAGCTGCGGCACGGCGGCCCACCCCTCGACGACGGTCTGCGGATGCTGACCTGGCTGCGCGGCGTTCAACTGCGCGACGGGAGGCTGTCGGTCGTGCCGGCCGCAGGGTGGCGGCACGGGGCGGTACGGCTGCACCACGACCAGCAGCCGATCGAGGTGGCCGCGCTCGCCGACGCCTGCGCCACGGCGGCCACGGTCAGCGGCGACCCCGAGTGGGAGACCGGGATACGGCAGGCGGTCGGGTGGTTCCTCGGCGACAACGACGTCGGCACCCCGATGTGGGATCCGGCGACCGGCGGCGGGTACGACGGGCTGACCGCCCACGGACCGAACCTCAACCAGGGCGCCGAATCCACGCTCGCGCTCATCTCCACCCTGCAACACGTGCGGCGGTGGGCGTGACCGGAGTCCAGGCCGTTCGACGTGACGTCACCCTCACCCCGGACGCGCGCCGGGTCATCGTCAAGCTCTTCGTCCCGGGTGAGGACGCCGCGGTGGTCCGCAGCCGTGCGCGGGCGCTCATCGACCGGGTGGCGCACCTCGACGACGAGGAGACCGGCCGGCTGCTACGGGACACGTTCGACCGCTTCGGTGCGCGGCACCGCGACCTCGCCGGCACGTTCCAGCACCACTACGACCTCGTCCGGCACCGCGCGTCCGGTGCCCGGGACCTCTCACCCACGAGCCGGCTCCTGGTCGGCGCGTACTTCAGCCACGAGTACGCCGTCGAGTCCGCCGCCCTGTGCAACCCGTCGATGGTGGCCCACCCCGACCAGACCGGTCTGGTCGACGGGCAACTGCGGGTCGCGGTCAGTCTGCGCCAGATCGGTGAGGGGCACCTGTCGTCCATCGGGTTCGCCACCGCGGTGCTCGGCCCCGGGCACCGCCTCACCGTCGCCGGCCGGCCCGGCCCGCTGACCGTCGGGCGGCGGATGGGCGTACGGCACCGCTGGGATCTGCTCGCCGCCGGCCTGGCCGAGGAGGACTGGGACAACGAGGTCACCGCCACCGTGCTGGATGCCCTGCCCGAGCGGTACGACGACGCCATGTTCGAGCGGGTGCTCGGCGGCGTGCCACCGGACCTGCTGTCCCGCAGCACCGGCATGGACACCCTCGATCAGTTGCGGCGTACCAACGCTGGCAGCTACGCCACGGCCTTTCCGGCGCACACCGCCTTGCACGAGCGGGTGCTCTGGCCGGCGATCCCGGCGGAGAGCAACGGCATGGAGGACGCCCGGTTCGTCAGGTTCGTCGACGACTCGGGGCCGACGTACCGGGCCACCTACACCGCCTTCGACGGTCGGAGCATCGCCACCCGGGCGCTGGTCAGCACCGACCTGTGCCGTTTCGAGATGACACCGATGCGTGGTCCGGGTGCCCTCAACAAGGGGATCGCGCTCTTTCCCCGTACTGTCGGCGGCCGGCACCTGGCGCTGTGCCGCGCCGACGGCGAGACCATCGGCCTGACCGTCCTCAACGTCGAGAACCGCTGGCGCCGTCCCGTCCCCCTGCACGCGCCTCGGGACAGCTGGGAGCTGATCCAGGTCGGCAACTGCGGATCGCCCATCGAGACCGACGCCGGCTGGCTCGTGCTCACCCACGGTGTCGGGCCGATGCGCCGGTACGCGATCGGTGCGCTCCTGCTCGACCTGCACCGGCCGGATCACGTCATCGGGCACCTGCCCGGTGTGCTGCTGTCACCGGACGAGAACGACCGGGACGGGTACGTGCCCAACGTCGTCTACTCCTGCGGAGGGCTCGTCCACGATGGCGAGCTGTGGCTGCCGTACGGGGCGAGCGACACCCGGGTCGGTTTCGCCACCGTACCGGTGGCCGCCCTCATCGCCGCGATGGTGCAGGCGCCGCCAGCGGGTGCTCCGGGCGGTTGAGGGCGGGTCTTGACGGTGGTGCCCCGGCGGCCGGTTGGTCACCGGCCGCCGGGGTCTACCGGTCAGGACTCGGAGGTCCGGCGTCGGTAGAGCAGCAGCAGGGCCGCGCCGGCGGCGACGGCGACGCTGCCGATCCCGGTGAGGACGGGCAGCAGGGTGCCACCGCCGCTGCCACCGGTGACGGGCAGCGCGGTGCGGGTGGGCCGGGCCGTGGGCTGCCCGGTCGGTGTGGCCGTGGGCTGTCCGGTTGGTGTGCCCGTGGGCTGTCCGGTCGGTGTGCCCGTGGGCGTGCTGGTCGGTGTGCCGGTCGGTGTGCCCGTGGGCGTGCCGGTGGGCTGGGTGGGCGTTCCGGTCGGTTGGAGGCAGACGGGGGCGTTGATGGTGTTGGTGTCGAGGGTGACCGCGCCGGTCTGTGCCAGGGCGCGGCCCTGGAGGGTGGCGCCGGTGTTCATGGTGATCGAGGTCTGGGCCAGGATGTTGCCCATGAACCGGGTGCCGGTGCCGACCGTGGCCGAGCTGCCGACCTGCCAGTAGACGTTGCAGGGCGTGGCGCCGTTGATGAAGACGACGCTGCTGTTGGACGCGGTGATGAGGGTGGACTCGATCTGGAAGATGAACACCGCCGCCGGGTCGCCCTGGCTGTTGAGCGTCAGGGTTCCGGTCAGCTGCGCGGCGCCGAGCCGGTAGACCCCGGGGGTCAGCGTGGAGCCGCCCAGCTCCGCGGGCAGGTTGGTGAACGGGGTCCGGCCGGCCGCGTCGTTGTACGCGGTGGTCAGGTCGTTCTTGGCCTGCAGTGCGACGGCGTCAGCGAGGTGGATCTCGCCGGCGACGATTCCGGGCGGAAAGCCGGGCGCGGTGTTGCCGGGGCTGACGCCGAGGCTCTGTGCGAGGAAGCTCGGCCCGGTGTTGGTGACGGTGGAGCCGGCCAGTACGGAGAAGTCCGCCGCCGTTCCCAGGCCCACCGGTGCCTCGGCAGCGCTCGCTCCGGTGCCGCTGACGAGCAGCACGGCGACGGCTGTGCCACTGGCGGCCATCGCCGCCAGTGCGGACAGGGCCGCGCGTCGCGGACGGCGGAATAGTTTGGTTGTCACGATGTGCCCTTTCGCGAAGGCATCTCTCCGGACGCCGGTCGTGCGGCGGCTGGAGCCGCACTAAAACCACATTTGGAACAAAACGGACTTTTGCACATGTGAGCCGCAGGGGTTGGGCGATTCGTGAGATGAGTGGGGTGGATGGGGTCAGCGGGGTG
>NZ_WBKR01000063.1 GCF_008868155.1 Micromonospora sp. ALFpr18c | reverse complement strand
AGGCCACCCCACCCAAGGCCACCGCGCCGAAGAAGCGCACCCCAAGACCCACACCAGAGGCCAGCCCGGAAACGGCCAGCCCGGAAACGGCGTCCCCAGCCACCCCAGGGGCGCTCTCACCGCGTACCCCGGAATCTGACCTGCGCGCGGTGGCCGCGCGCCTGCGCGACCACCCGGGCTTCGCTCCGGAGCTGCTGGCGCTGTCGGCGGTGGAGTCGCTCGGGCCCGGCGCGGCCGACTGGGCCGAGCGGCTGCGGACCCGCTACCCGGACGCGTCGGCGGACGGCCTGGCGCGGCTGGCGACCCGGCGGTTCGTGCGGTCGGCGGGCGCGGGCGGGGCCGCGGCCGCGCTGGCCGGGCTCTTCGCGCCGTTGGCCGAGTTGGCCTCGGTGCTGTGGACCCACTCGAACCTGGTGCTGCACCTGGCGGCGGCGTACGGCAGGGATCCGGCCCATCCGGACCGGGCCGCCGAGCTGCTGGTGCTGACCCGGGTGCATCCGGATCCGGAGAGCGCGCGTGCCGCGTTGGCCGCCGCTCGGGCGGCGGACGACCCGGTCGAGGGTGCGTGGCCGCGGGCGGCGGAGGCCGCCTGGCGGCTGGCGGCGCCCCTCACCGCGCAGGCCGGTGGGTGGCTGGCGTTGCGTCTGGCGTCACGGCTGTTGCCGGGGGCGGCGGTGCTCGCCGCGGCGCTGGGCGACGCGGCGGCGGCGGACCGGCTCGCGGCCCGCGCGGTGGCCGCCTACCGGCCGCGTCAGAGCCAGTCGAACCACTCCCGGGGCAGCAGCGCGTAGCCGACGAAGGCCACCACGTCGAGCAGGGTGTGGGCGATGACCAGCGGCATCACCCGCCGGGTACGCAGGTAGAAGAGGCTGAAGATCACGCCCATCACCGCGTTGCCGACGAACGCGCCGAAGCCCTGGTAGAGGTGGTACGACCCGCGCAGCAGCGCACTGGCCGCGATGATCGCGGCGAGCCGCCACTGGAGCTGACGCAGCCGGGTGACCAGGTAGCCGACCACGATCACCTCCTCCAGCACGGCGTTCTGCACGGCGGCGAGGATCAACACGGGGACCGCCCACCAGACCTGCGGCAGCGCGGCCGGCACCAGCGTCGCGTTGAGGCCGAGCTGGGCCGCGACGAAGAACAGCGCCAGCCCGGGCAGGCCGATCAGCGCGGCGAGGCCGGCACCGCGCGCCAGGTCCTGGCCGGGCCGCCGGGCGTCCAGGCCGAGGGTCCGCGCCGGGTCGCCGGGGTCACGGCTGAGCAGGTGTACGGCGAGCAGCACCGGCAGCAGCGCGAACACGATGCCGAGCAGCTGGTACGTCAGGTCCAGCCAGGGGCGGGCCGACGCCGAGGTGTTCAGCGAGGCGGTCTGCTTGGAGAGCGGCCCGTCGGCGGTCAACTTCGCGATGATCGACACCACCGCGTAGACCGCGGACTGGCCGAGGGACAGGCCGAGGACCAGCAGCGTCTCGGTCCCCAGGAGCCGGCGGGACACCGGGCGGGTCAGCTCAACGGTCACCGCACCACTCTGCCCGACGGGCCGCCGCCCTGGCAGGGCCGACCGGCCGGCGTGAACCGATCGCACATTCTGTGCGACCGATCGACACTCTCCGTGGACATTCTATGGGCGCCCGATCCGCTGCCGTCTGGAGAAGGAGCGCCCTCGTGGATGACGTCGCGCGGCTGCTGAAGGAGAGCTGGACCCTGGTCGAGGAGGACCGGGACCGGCTCAGCGGGCACTTCTACGCCCGGTTGTTCCTGCTCGACCCCGCCCTGCGTCAACTTTTTCCGGTGCAGATGACCGGCCAGGGTGACCGCCTGTTGGAAGCGATCATCACGGCCATCCACGCGGTGGACGACCCGGAGAGCTTCGACGAGTTCCTTCGAGCGCTGGGCCGTGACCACCGTAAGTACCACGTTGACGACCGGCACTACGCGACGATGGGCGTCGCGCTGCTGGACGCGCTGCGCAGCACCGCCGGCGACGGATGGAACCTGGAGTACGACCAGGCGTGGCGGGACGCATACGCGGCGATATCGGCGAAGATGATGGCCGGGGCGGCGGCCGACGACAACCCGCCGTTCTGGCACGCCGAGGTGCTGACCCACGAGCGGTACGGCCCGGACACGGCCGTGCTGACCTGCCGGGCGTTGCAGCATCCGCTGCGCTGGGAGGCCGGGCAGTACGTCAGCCTGGAGGTGCCGCGGCACCACCCCCGGGTGTGGCGGACGTACTCGGTGGCGAACGCCCCGAACGACGACAACATCCTGGAGTTCCACGTGCGGACGCCGGGCGCGGGCTGGGTGTCCGGTGCGTTGGTCCGCCGGGTCCAGCCGGGTGACCTGCTGCGGCTGGCCGCGCCGATGGGTTCGATGATCCTGGACCGGTCGTCGGAACGGGACATCCTCTGCGTGGCCGGCGGGGTCGGGCTCGCGCCGATCAAGGCGCTGGTGGAGGAGTTGGCCTCCTACAACCGGACGCGGTGGGTGCACGTCTTCTACGGCGCCCGGCAGGCGGCCGACCTGTACGGCCTGGCCGGGTTGCAGGAGTTGATGGCCGTACACCCGTGGTTGTCGGTGACGGCGGCGTGCAGCGACGACCCGGACTTCGACGGCGAGGTGGGTGACATTCCGGACGTGGTGGCCCGCTACGGCCCGTGGACCACCCACGACTGCTACGTCTCCGGCTCGGCCCGGATGGTCCGGTCCACGCTGCGGGTGCTGGCCGCGGACGACGTGCCGCCCCCGCACATCCGCTACGACACCTTCGGCGACCTCTAGACGTTCCTCCCCCCACACCGGGGCGCGTGCCCCTGCCCCCTGGGGCGCGCGCCCCGGTCCCCCTCGTTGGTCAGTACCGCCAGGGTTGCCCGGTCTCCCGGTATTCCTCCACCGGCACGAGCGGCACGCCGGGTGCCATCCGGTCGACGTAGAGCCGGCCCTCCAGGTGGTCGATCTCGTGTGCGACGAGCCGGGCCATGCCGAACTCGAACGAGGTGATGATCCGGCTGCCGTCCCACTGGGCGTGCTCCACGTCCAGTCGCAGCGGCCGGGGCACCAGACCCCGGTGGTCGAAGAAGGAGAGGCAGCCCTCGTACTGCTCGTCGGTGTCCGGGTCGCCGTCGACGACCCGGGGGTTGAGCAGCACGACCGGCTCGGCCGCCCGGTCCGGAGGCCGCACCACGGCCGCCGCCCGGCCGATGCCGAGCTGCGGAGCGGCGACACCCACCCCCTTGCTGAACGGGTGCAGCTCGTCGAGCCGGACCACGACCGCGGTCAGCCGGTCGACGATGTCCCGGGCCACCTGTTCCTCGGCGGGCAGGTCGAACGGGCGGGCCCGCTGGCGGAGCAGGTCGGCGCCGCGCTGGACGATGCCGATCCCGCGCATCCGGTCGCTGGGCCGCACCCGGGTCCCGACGGTGTCGACGTCCGGTTCGGTGTCCGGGCGGGCGCGGAGGCGCCACTGCATCCGGTAGCGGGCGTTCAGCGGAGGGTCGTCGGTCTGCCAGTCGAAGATCGCCCGGTCGCCCTCGTCGTGTCGCTGCGGCGCCGTACGCAGCGGGCCCTCCTCCGCCGAGAGCGAGGTTTCCACGCCCCAGACCTGCGGGTCGAGCGCCGCCGGCAGGTCGAGACGTACGGCGAGGTGCCGGGTGGGCAGGCGGACGGCCCGCTGGAACCACGGCCCCCACTTGTCCTGCCCGACGCTGTACGCGTACTCGATGGTGGCCCGGTCGCCGGGGTAGAGCGGGAAGCGCCGCTCACCGTTCTCGAAGAGCAGCCAGATCTCCTTGAACGCGTCCCGGTCGTGTTTGGCCCGCCAGTGCATCGGCTCCGGGTCGCCGCCGCCGTCGTCGCGGCGGGCCTGTAGTTGCAGCTCGGCGAAGGTGAGGGGGTGCTCCCGGTGGTGCCGGTTGGAGCGGCCGGGGTCGTTCGGGTAGCGGTCGACGGCGACCCGGACCAGGTAGCGGGTGACCGGCTCGGTGCCGGCGTTGTACAGCTCACGGTGGATGACGCACCGGTAGCCGCCGTCGGTGTGGACGAGGGTGGCCGTTTCCCGCTCCACCACGAGACCGGTGCCGGGTGGCAGCCACTGGCCGGGAAGGGGTGACTCCCGTGGCGGTTGGCCGGAGCGGGCGTGGCGGACGTCGTCGTACTCCCGGAAGCGCTGCCAGATCGCGCCGCCGGCCTCCAGGACGGACTCGGCGCGGCGGGCGAAGTCCTCGGTGGGGCGGTGCCGGCGCCCTTCGACGTGGCTGACGTAGGACGGGTCGAACCCCATCAGGATGGCCAGTTGCTTTTTGGACAGCCCTCGCCCGGTCCGCTGTCGGGCGAGCTCGGCAGCGAAGGAGTCGGCAGCCCGATCGAGGGGGGAGATCGTCATCGGCTTCCTCGTGGCCGGGAGTATTAGTTTCACGTTCCGTGGCCGAGCGCACACGTATATGGCACCTTGCCGACACACCGCTTGACAATCCAGCGAGGGACGTCGATCCTGCCGCCCCTTCTTGTCACGGCCGACGTTGCTGGCAACCCCCGGCCGGCCGGCGGAGTTCTTTCTTCCGTGAGAGTTGATGCGAGTTTCGACACGTTCGTCGAACAGAGGTCCGCAGCGCTCCTGCGCCTCGCGTACCTCCTCACCGGGGACCGTGGCCACGCAGAGGACCTGCTGCAGACGGCCCTGCTCCGTACGATGCGTCGCTGGCCGAAGGCCCGTGACGCACCTGAGCCGTACACCCGGCAGGTGATGGTCAATCTGTCTCGCGACCGGATCAGGGCTCTTCTGCGGCGCCCCCGGGAGACGGCGCTGCCGGACAACCCCGATGCGTTCCGCTCCCCCGATCCCGGATTCGACGGCATCGGGGAGCGGCAGACGGTCACCGCCGCGTTGGCGCAGCTACCGATCCGGCAGCGACAGGTGATCGTCCTCCGGTATTTCGAGGACCTGTCCATCGAGCAGACGGCGGAACTCGTCGGCTGCTCGACCGGAACGGTCAAGTCGTACACCTCGCGCGCGTTGTCCCGGCTGCGCGAACTGCTCGGCGACTTTCACGAGACCCAAGAGATAAGGGCTTCCCAATGACCGCTTTCGACGACGAACAGCTGGGCCGACTGCTGGGCGACCGGCTACACGAGGAGACGTACGCGATGAACGCACCATCGGGCCTCACCGAGACCCTCCACCGCAAGAACAGGCACCGCACCCGGACCCTGGGTCTCGCCGCTGCCGTGCCGGTGATCGCCGCCGCCGCGGTGGCCGCCTCGCTGGTCCTCACTCCCGGGGGTGGCAGCAGCACCACGCCGGAGACCGCCGACATGTTCACCGTCAGCTACGTCGCCGAGCAGACCGCCACCGCACTGAGCGAACTGCCCACATACATCCGGTACGAGAAGTCCGCACACCAGGGCCGCGACGGCAAGCCGGCCAGCATGATCGAGGCCTGGAGCGACCCCACCAGCAAGCGGGAACGGCAGGACAACCAGATCTTCTTCGGCGAGACCCGCTCGTTCACCGTCGTACTGGACGGTTCCGCCGCCACCGAGTTCAACCATGACAAGAAGAAGTGGTGGACCTTCGAGGTCAACCAGCTCGGGGCCGCCGCCAGCAACCGGATCCAGTCGCTGCCGCCGGGGCTCAACCCCACCGATCTCAAGCGCGCGGTCGACAGCGGGAAGGTGACGCTTGTCGGCAAGGAGACGGTGAACGGCAAGCAGGCCCTGCACCTGCAGTGGCTGGGCGGTCCGGGCAGCGCCATGGACAAGGCGAAGGCGGCCGAGGAGTCGATGCAGATCTGGGTCGACACGAAGTCCTACCTGCCGGTACGCGTGGTCGCCAAGGGCTTCACCGGCACCACCACCAGCGACTACGAGTGGCTGCCCCGCACCACTGAGAATCAGGCGAAGCTGGAGGTCTCCCCGCCGCCCGGCTACCAGAAGCTGTCCTGCACTCCGACGCCGGCCAAGGACTGCGGCCTGAACGACTGAGCGCGCTGCCGAGGCCCCGGATCGCGGTACGTGATCCGGGGCCTCACCTGTCGTCCCGGTCTGGGGGCCGATGCCGGAATCGCCGCAGGGTTGCCGCCGGGTTGCCGCCGGAAACTTGTCGCCCACGTTCCGACACTCACTTAGACCAGCCGGCTTTGTTAGGCTAGCCTTAGCTCAGGACGGCACGTGTCGTCCGCCGGGGCACGCTCCCGGTCAGTCGGACGGGGGACGACTCAGGTGACAGCGGTGATGCCGAGGCGGGACGTGACCGCCACGCCGCTCGCCCCCGTCACCGCGGCCCTGCGTTCCATGTTCGGCACCGACGACCTGCCCGGGCTCGCCCGGGGCCTGCTGGTCGACGACGAGTTCGGCTGGGCGCCCGCCACCACCCTGATTGACGGCAGCCGGCTGCCGGAGCTGCTGCGCGCCGCCGCCGTCCGCTGGGGCGGCACCCCGCATGCCTGCGCGGCGCTGGCCTGGAAGTCGTACAGCTACTGGACGGCGCTTCCGGTCGTGCTCGGCTGGGCCTCGGCCCGCCGGGTGCCCCTGCTCGACCCGGCCGACGTGCTGATCCACTTCGAGGACCACCGCCCTCTGCTCACGCTGGGCCTGCGGCGCAGCACCGCCGTGGCGGTCCTGCCGAGCGACCCGCTGGCGCTCGCCGGCCTGCCGGAGGTCCGCGTCGTCGCCGACGAGGCGGAGCTGCTGGCCGTGTTGCGGGCCTCCCTGCTCGACGCCCACCTGGCTCCGCTGATCACGGCGATCCAGGCGGAGGTCCGGGTGGGCACCCGTACGCTGCTCGGATCGGTGGCCTCCGGCATCGCGCACGGCATCCTGCGTGCCGCGGACGGGCTGCCCGGTTCCACGGTGCAGAGCATCGACACCCTGCTCGGCGCGCTCGACCTGGCCGACCTGGTCGAGCTGGTGCCGGGGCCGGGCGGCGAGCCGAGTGTGCAGCGACGCACCTGCTGCCTCGCGTTCACGCTGCCCAGCCCCAAGGTGTGCCAGGGCTGCTGCGTCCGGAGCTGACACCTCAGTCGGTCAGCTGCCGCACGTCCCACACCCACACGCCGCCGGTGAAGACCGGCTGGATCCCGGTCAGCTCGGTCATCCCCCGGCGCAGTGCCGCCTCGTGCTCGTGCGGCCCGAGGATGACCACCCCGGCCCGCCAGTAGCGCAGATCATCGACCGCCTTGACCCGGCTCTGTGGCGTGATCGGTGGCACGGCTCCGGTGCGCCGGATGGTGGCGAAGAAGCTGCTGGTGGGGCGGGGAGGGGCACCGAACAGCGCGACCTTCGGCGCCTCGGCGTTCGGCCGGGTGTCCGGGCCGAGGAAGTAGCCGCGGGCCAGCGGCATGTCCAGCCGGGTCACCGCGGACCAGCGCAGCGGCTCCGCGTAGTTGGTGTCCGGCAGCGGCAGGGTCACCACACTGCGCCCACCCGTCACATAGGGCCGCCACGCCCCACTCGTCACGAAGGACGGGCCGGGGTCGAGGTCGACCACGGGCAGCGGGGTCGGCAGGATCGGCAGCAGGGCCATGGTGAGCACGGTGGCGGTGGCGAAACGGATCTGCGGCCGGGCAGCGGGGTGCGAGCGGGCCAGCTCACGAGCGCGCTCGGCACCGTACGCGAGCAGCAACCCGACGATCGGGGTGATCGCCAACGCCCACCGGGTCGGCACCACCGAGTGCAGGATCGGCAGGTTCTCCAGCGCCGCCCACGGCCCCGGCACCCCGGTGCCCCGACCGTCGAAGCGGACCTCCCGGCCCAGCGAGAGCACCGCGAAGAGCAACCCGAGCGCGCCCAACGCGAGCACCACGATCGATCGGCGCATCCACCAGACCAGGGCGATCGCCAGCACCAGCAGCGCCCAGCCGAAGAAGCTGTTCTCCTCGGTCGGGTTCTTGGCCAGGCCCGCCGCGGTGCGGGGGCTGCCGGCGAGGGACTCCCGGGAGTACGCGACGAACGAGGCGAGGTCGCTGGAGTAGCCACGGATCAGGCGGGACAGCCCGGAGTAGGCGCCCGGTCCGAAGAACTGCACGTACAGCGGGTACGCCAGCAGGACACCCGCGACCACCGCGGCGACGGCCAGGCCGGCGAGGAACGGCCGCGCCCGCGCCCGTAGGGCCGGGCGGCCGAGGGCGAGTACGCCGACGACCACGCCGAGACCGATCGCGGTCATCAGCAGGATCTCCAGGTTGAGGAACGCCTGCCAGACGATCACCAGCGCGAGCAGGACGCCGTTGCGGAGCCAGCGGCCGGGCTCGCCGAGACGCAGCGTGCGCCAAATGATCAAGGGGACGACGAACTGCGACACGATGTTCGGGTGTCCGTTGGCGTGCGACACCATGGCCGGCGCGAACGCGCAGAAGCCGGCACCCAGCCAGGCCGGGCCTCGGGCACCGATCAGGACCCGGGACAGCAGGAGGTACCAGGCGGTGGCGGTGGCAATCATTCCGAGGGTGAGAAAGGCCAGGAAACTCGCGCGTGGCCCCAGGAGCAGGGTGACCGGCGTCATTGGCAGCGAAATGGATAATACGGACGTATTCGCCATCAGATTCACGCCGTCCGGCACGTTCATCCGGTCCGAATGAAAAGGGTAGGCAAAATGCGTGACGACCCGCGCACCGTGCGCCATCATCCATTCGAACTGCGACTGATCGGACCGGTTGTCCCGCACCCCGCTGCCCGGGTCCAACCAGAGCCGCCCGGTGACCCAGAAACCGAGCGCCACGAAGCTCAGCACCGCGACCAGGTCGGCCCGCTTCCCGTTGCGGCGCAACGGCGCACCGTCGTCGACCGCGCCCGCTGTCGACCGTGTGGCTGGGCCGCCGTCGGGCACGGGCGAGCGGTCGCGCGGGGCAGCCGGACCCTCGCCGGACACAGCCGGACCCTCGCCGCGCGCGTCCGGTTCAGGAGTAGTCATGACAATTCGTAGGGTAGCCAGCGTATGACGTGGCCGTGACATGTTTCGGGGTACTGCCGTACTATGTGCCGGGTTCGCCGACCGCCGATCACGTGCCCACCCCCCGACCACAATTCGGCTACCCCGATGCCCCGATTCTTCTGCCGTCCCAGTGGATGATTCACTCTGTCGGTCCAGGCACGGGTCGAGTTCATATCGTGAGGAATCGACGCATGGCAGAAATCACTGGGGATCAGCGCGTCCAGTCCGAGGTGCTGGAGGGCCTGGCGACAGCTGTCAACCACCGTCGCTGGTTCGTCGAACTGGCGGTGCCGTACCTCGGCGACGACCCGATCGAGATCGGCAGCGGTCTCGGTGACTACGCGCTGGAATGGTCACAGCGGCTGCCCCGGTTCACCGCCACGGAGGCCGACCCGGACCGGCTGGTGCAGCTCAAGGAACGCCTCGCCGACCAGCCGAGCATCGATGTCCGACAGATGCTGCTGCCGCACAACGACCAGGGGCACTACAGCGCCGCGGTCTCGTACAACGTGCTGGAGCACATCGAGGACCACGTGGGCGCGCTGCGCAGCATGCGTGACCTGGTCCGGCCCGGTGGCGCGGTGATCATCATCGTGCCGGCGTTCCAGTTCGCCATGAGCCCGGCGGACATCGCCACCGGCCACGTCCGCCGGTACACCAAGAAGACGCTCGGTACGGCGATGACCGAGGCCGGCCTGACCGTGGAAAAGATCCACTACGCGAACGCGCTCGGGTTGATCGGCTACTTCATGGCCACCAAGGTCTTCCGGCTCATGCCGAAGGAGGGCCCGATAGTCAAGGTGTACGACACTCTGGTCCTGCCCGCCACCAAGGCCGCCGAACAGCTCGTGCACCCCCCGTTCGGCCAGTCCGTCTTCGCCGTAGCCCGCGTCCCCGCCTGACGCCACCCCGCGATCTTGCACTTGGAGTGCAAGATCGCGGGGGCATGGATCATTCCTTGATCTGGTACGTGGGGCGGATTACCGCCCTGGCCAGGGTGTGGAAGGTCAGGTTGAAGCCGACGTAGGCGGGGCTCGCGTCGGGGGTCAGGTCGAGGCGGTCGACGTCCAGGGCATGCACCGCGAAGACGTACCTGTGGGGCCGGTCTCCGGGCGGCGGCGCGGCGCCTCCGTAGCCCTGCTCGCCGTAGTCGTTGCGGACGGAGAACGCGCCGCCGACGTCCGTGCCGGCCGCGCCGCCGGCGCCGGTGGGCAACTGGGTGACGTCGACGGGCACGTTCACCAGCAGCCAGTGCCAGAAGCCGCTGCCGGTCGGCGCGTCCGGGTCGTAGCAGGTGACGGTGAAGCTCTTGGTCTCGGCGGGGAAGTCCGACCAGGTCAGCTGCGGCGAGACGTTCTCACCGCCGGCGCTGCCGTGCGCGTGCCGGACGTCCATCGGCTCGCCGTTCTGCACGTCGTCGCTGGTCAGCGTGAACGAGGGAACGGTCGGCAGCAGCTCGTACGGGTCCGGGGCGATCGGTCGTTCCAGGGTCATCGGGACGCGTCCTTCCGGAGTGGGCAGATACCTGCCTCTTCATACCCCTTTCCCCGCTGCGGAACGACCGATTGTGGGGGGTGTGCCGGATCACGGGGCGACGGTTAGGGTGATGTCCCTGCACCATTCCACGGGGGAAATTTCTTGCTCAGCATCTGGCGGGACTTTCTGGTCGCCGCCGTCGGCGCCCTGCGCAAACCGGACGAGCACGCGCTCGCCGAGGAGCGTCGCCGCGCCGTCGAACGGCTCGCCGACACGACGATCCGCGAGGCCCGACGGGACGAGCCCGAGGGTACGTAGCCGTCGGCGATCAACGGGTCCAGGAACGAAGCGTTCGTACAACTCGCCCGCTGGGATGGTCGGCAACTCCGTCACCGCCACCGCTCGCACCGCCGTCCTGGCGGTGGTGGGCATCTCCCCAATCATCGGCCCGCACCGGATTCGGGCCTGTCGGCGGACTGGTCACGAGCGGCGTCCTCCCGCCTCAGGGCGCGGCGGCCTAGCCGCTGCCCCTCCGGGTCAACGGCCAACCGCACCACCAACTACCGGGAGTGAGTTGCTGATCGGACATGGAGGCACCTCGCAGCATCGGGCACATCGCGTACCCCGACCATACGCAGCAATGAGATGTCCGTCGATGAGCGGAGGGTGTGGGATTCGAACCCACGAACGGCTCAACGACGCTCGCCACTGCCGCACCGGCCGTACAATCTGCGAACTCCTGAGCCGGAACAGTCTGTCGGAAATCCTAGGCGGGACTGAGGAACACCTTGTCGAGATCGGGCATTTGGTCAGTTTCGTGGTAGAACCTGAAACTCACTGGCCCTGCCGTCAGATCGACAGGGAAGGTGAAGACCTTCGGCGTCAGCCAATCGCCTCCACCCGCCACCGTGAACGTTCGCGGGCTCGCACCGTTGACGCCGACCTTGAGAGGCCGCGAAACGGCACTTTCGTAGGAGACCGACACGTTCCATCGTCCCGCTACGGCGACAGCGGTGTGGACCACGAGATAGTTGCTTCCCCCGAGGTAGATGACCTTGGCACCGCCCTCGCAGGTCGGACACTTCCCCACCAGTGCGCCGTGCAGCTCGTTACCCGGGTCCTCCGCCTGCACGGCGACCGGACTGGCCGCTGGAAACGGGGGCGGAGTGGGCGACGCCGGTCGTGGCGTGGCACCTGCCGCAGCTCGCGGCGTGACCGGTGACCCCGATCCGGCCGGGGTGGGCACAGCCGCAGCCGAAACGGTAGTCGCCGAGGGTGTCGGTGACGATTCGGATGTGGCGGACCCCCCAGGGGTGGGGGTGGCCGCCGGCGGGGTGGCGAGGGCCGGACCGGAGGCGACCTGGTCGGGCGCGCCGCCGGTCATCCAGGGCAACACGACGGCTTGGCCGGTTGTGTGATCGGGACGTGCGCTGAGGCTGACCGCGAGGACGGCCAGAAGCGCGCCGAGGAATCCGGCGGTGAACGCGAAACGCCGCGGACCGGACCAACCCCGCACATTCGCCCGACGCGCGCCCTGATACCTGTCGCTTCCACCACCCGAACCCGGGCGGACCCGCCGCGCGTTGATCCTATCGATCACTGCTGTTTGCTGTTGCTGGTTCTTGCCAGCTTCTGTGCCCATACCGACGTCCCCTCGACCAGGCCCAGTGCTGGGCATTCGGCTAAGAGGACGGACAAAGGCACCGGCAGGTTCACCCAACCTGCGAATGTAACGTCGCTGTCGGACCTGTTCGCGCGCACGCCATCAGGGCGTAAAGAAAGCTCGCTGACGGTCTCGGAGACACCACCGGCTGCGAACCAGCGCTACGCGGCGATCGGCGGAGGGTGTGGGATTCGAACCCACGAAGACATCGCTGCCTTACCGGTTTTCAAGACCAGCGCCATCGGCCACTAGGCGAACCCTCCCGGACCACCACCCGTGAGTGCGCGGCCATGAACAGTCTGCCACGGCACTCGCCGGCAGGCTCAGCGTCCCTCCCCGAAAGCGCCGGCCAGACCGCAGCGGCGACGTCCACTGTGGCGTGATCGACTCGGGATCCCTGAAACCGGGGCGTCCCGACGACTCCGATGGCCCGGTTTCCTGCAACCCGAGTTGATCAAGCGCCGACCCGACCCGGGGGTGCGCCTGCGGCGGGGAGCGCGGCGGGTGAGACTGGGGGCATGCGAGCCATCACCGTTACGCAGCCCGGTGGACCCGACACGCTGGTCTGGGCCGAGGTCCCCGATCCCGAGCCCGGCCCCGGCGAGGTGATCGTCCGAGTCCGGGCCAGCGGCGTCAACCGTGCCGACCTGCTGCAACGGCAGGGGCACTATCCACCGCCGCCGGGCGCGCCCGCGTACCTCGGTCTGGAGTGTTCCGGGGTGATCGACGCGATCGGCCCGGAGGTGACCGGATGGGCGGTCGGCCAGGAGGTCTGCGCGCTGCTGGCCGGCGGCGGGTACGCCGAGCGGGTGGCGGTCCCCGCCGGCCAACTGCTGCCCGTGCCGGCGGGCGTGGACCTGGTCGACGCCGCGGCGCTGCCGGAGGTGGCCTGCACGGTCTGGTCGAACGTGGTGGGGGTGGGCCGGCTCGGTGCCGGCGACACGCTGCTGGTGCACGGCGGGGGCAGCGGGATCGGCACGTTCGCGGTCCAGTTCGGGGCGGCGCTCGGTGGCACGGTGCTGGCGACCGCCCGCACGGCGAAGCATTCCCGGCTGCGTGAGCTGGGCGCTGCGCACACGATCGACTACCGGGAGCAGGACTTCGTCGAGGAGGTCCGCAAGGCCACCGACGGTCACGGCGCGGACGTCATCCTCGACATCGTGGGCGCGTCCTACCTGGGGCGCAACGTCGCCGCGTTGGCGACCGGCGGCCGGCTCGTGGTGATCGGGATGCAGGGTGGCCGCAAGGCCGAGCTGGATCTCGGGGCGTTGCTGGCCAAGCGGGCCAGCGTGTCGGCGACCGCGCTGCGCTCCCGGCCGCTGGTGGAGAAGGCGGAGATCGTCCGGGGCGTACGCGATGAGGTGTGGCCGTTGGTCGCGGCCGGCGCGGTACGGCCGGTGGTGGACCGGCGGCTGCCGATGGCCGAGGCGGCCGAGGCGCACCGGCTGGTCGAGGCGAGCGACCACGTCGGGAAGGTGCTACTCACCCTCGGGTGAGGCAGGCGGCAGCAGGAGGCGGGCGCCGGGGCCTTCCTTGGCGAGGTTGTCGCCCGGGTTGTTGAGCATGCAGCGTTGCAGGGACAGGCAGCCGCAGCCGATGCAGCCGTCGAGGTCGTCGCGGAGCTTGGTGAGCAGTCGGATCTTCTCGTCGAGCCGGCCGCGCCAGCTCGCGGAGAGCCGCGCCCAGTCGGCCGGGCTGGGTGTACGTCGTTCGGGCAGCGATTCCAGCGCCTCGCGGATCTCGTCGAGTGAGACGCCGACCTGCTGGGAGATCCGGATGAAGGCGACCCGCCGCAGCTCGGCGCGGGCGTAGCGGCGCTGGTTGCCGCCGGTACGGTCGGCGCGGATCAGGCCGAGCCGCTCGTAGTAGCGCAGCGCGGACGGCGCCACCCCGGACCGGGCGGACAGATCCCCGATCGTCAATGAGTCCTGCATCACCCGGTCCTTGAGTTGAAGCGCACTTCAAGTCACAGAGTAGTGGCATGACCACGACACTCACCCCCGACACCGTCGACGCCCCGGAACGGGACCGGTTCCTGCTCTCCAAGGGGCACGTCCGGCCGCGTACTACGCGGTGCTCGCCGCCCACGGCTTCATCCCCGAGGACTGGCTCGACGACCTGGGCGGGCCGCAGAGCCGCCTCGGCCACCACCCGGACCGGGTGCTGGTGCCGGGAGTGGAGATCAGCTCCGGCTCGCTCGGCCACGGCCTCGGGCTGGGCGTCGGCACCGCCCTCGGCCTGCGCGCGCAGGGCCTGCTCACACCCCGGGTGTACGTGCTGCTCGGCGACGCCGAACTGGACGAGGGGTCCAACCACGAGGCGATCGCCTACGCGGGCGCGACCGGCCTGGAGAGCCTGACCGCGATAGTGGTCGACAACTCGTCCGCCACGCACGGGTGGGCGGGCGGCATCGCCAGCCGGTTCACCGTCAACGGGTGGACCGCCGACACGGTCGACGGCCGCGACCACACCGCCCTGTACACGGCGCTGACCGGGCACCGGCCGGGACAACCGCACCTGGTGGTCGCCCGCGTCGAGAGGAAGGGATGACCGTCGTGCGTACCGCCTTCATCGACACCACGATCGATCTGCTCGACGAGGACCCCCGCGCCGCGCAGGTGCTGGCCGACATCTCGGTCAGCCAGTTCGCCCCGGCCGGGCAGCGGCACCCCGACCCGGGTGCTCAACGTCGGCATCCGGGAGCAACTGATGATCGGCGTGGCCGCGGCCTCGCCCTGCCCGGGCTGCGACCCATCGTGCACTCGTACGCGACGTTCCTGGTGGGCCGGGCGGACCTGCGCCGGTACGGCGACGCGGCCGACCACATCCGGTGGCACGGGCTGGACGCCGCCGGCCTGCGGCGGTCGATCAGCGGGTTCCTGGGATCAGCGCGCGGGTGACGCGACGGGACGGCGGCGGGCGCGCTCACGGCCGAGGATCCAGATCGCCTCGACGCCGTCCTTCCAGGTGATCTTCTTGCCCTCTTCGCGGCCCCGGGCCCGGTAGCTGATCGGCACCTCGTACGGGCGGATGCGGCGGCGCAGCAGCTTGCCGGTCACCTCGGCCTCCATGCCGAAGCCGCGCGAGCGCACCTCCAGCGACCGGTAGAGCGCCACCGGCATCAGCTTGAAGCAGGTCTCCAGGTCACCGATGTACGAGTTGAACAGCACGTTGGCCGCCATCGTGACGCCCTTGTTGCCCATCACGTACCAGAAGCTGTAGGCGCTGTGGCTGCCGAAGGTGCGATTGCCGTAGACCACCGTGGTCCGCCCGTCGAGCACCGGGTCGAGCAGCTTGGGGATGTCCTGCGGGTCGTACTCCAGGTCGGCGTCGAGGATGACCATGTAGTCGCCCTCGGCGCTGTCCACCGCGGTCTTGATGGCCGCGCCCTTGCCGGCGTTGCGCTGGTGGGTGATGACCCGCAGACGCGCGTCGTCGGCGCGACCGAGGATCTCGCCGGTGCCGTCCCGGCTGCCGTCGTCGACGACGACAAGCTCGATCTCGCAGGGATAGTCCACCGCCAATGCCTGCTTGAGGGCATCCGCGATGCGTTCTTCCTCGTTGTAGACCGGCATGAGGATCGAGAGCTTCACGGGAATCTCCACGGTGGCGACAACACGTCGGGCATAGCCTAGCCTGGCTGGTCAGCTCGACGCTGGCCGCCATCGTCGGGCGGTCGGCGTGGCGGGTTCAGGCGGATGGTGTTTACTTCCGGCCATGTCGGCTGCCGGCTCCCTGCTCGCGGCGGTTCCCGCCGCCTCGGTGCTCCTGCTCACCGTCACGACGAGGCCGCGCGAGGTCGGCGCGGTGGCTGGGCTGCGACTCGCCGTGGTACGCGCCGCCCTGCTCACGGCAGCGTACGCGGTGCTCGTCGTCGAGGTTCTCGGCGCGTTGCACGCGCTGACCCGAACCGCGTTCACCGTCTCCTGGCTGCTCTTCCTGGCCGTCGCCGCGACAGCCGCCGGCCTGCGGCAGCGGCGGGCGACCCGGGTCGCGCAGCCGCCCGCCGCCGTACTCCGGCCGGTGCCGGTCGGTGCCGTGGTGTCCGGCGGTGCCCCCGGGACATCCGCTCCGGTCGACGACGGCGGTCCGGCCGAACCCGCCGCCACGCCGGCCGGGACCGGCCGCTCGCTCGCCGGCCTACTCGCCGTGGCGGTCGACACCTGGCGTACGGCGGGTCGGGGCGAGCGGCTGCTCGCCGGCACGGTCGGCGGGCTGGTCCTGGTGGAGCTGCTGGTCGCGTTGCTGGCCGAGCCGAACAACTTCGACTCGCAGACGTACCACCTACCGAAGGTGGAGCACTGGGTCGCCCAGGGCGACCTGGACTTCTGGCCCACCGCCATCCACCGGCAGGTGACCATCCCGCCCGGTGCCGAATACCTGCTGCTGCACCTGCGCCTGCTCACCGGCGGGGACGCGCTGCACAACCTGGTGCAGTGGGCCGCCGGGGTGCTGTGCCTACTGGTGGCCGCACGGATCACCGCGCAGTTCGGCGGTGGCCGGCGGGCCCAGTTGCTGACCGCCTTCGTTTTGGCGACGACGCCGATGGTGGCCCTCCAGGCGACCAGCACGCAGACCGACCTGGTCTGCGCGGCGTGGGTGGCGTGCGCGGCGACCCTCGTGCTGGACGGCCTGCGCCGGCGGACCGGCTGGGGCACGCTGCTCGGCCTGGGGGCGGCCACCGGTCTGACCGCGGTGACGAAGACCAGCGGCCTCATCGCGGTCGGCCCGCTGCTGGTGCTGTGGGGGCTGGCCCAGCTCCGACTCGTCCTGGCCAGCCGGGCACCGGCCGGCCGGGTGCGGGTCGGCGGGGTGGGTCGCGTCGTCGGCGGCTCGGTACTGATCCTGCTCGTCGCCGCCGTGGTCGTCGGTCCGTTCCTGGCCCGGGTGACCGCCGAGTTCGGGCACCCGCTGGGGCCGCCCCGGTTGCGCGAGTCCATCCCGATGGAACGGCACGACCCGGCGTCTATCCTGGTCAACGCGCTACGGATCGGGCACACGGCGTTCGACACGCCGGTGGGGCCGCTGCGCCGGGTCGGGGCCGACGCGATCATCGGCGGCGCCGACGCGATCGGGGTCGACCCGCAGGACCGCGCCATCACCTTCGGTCGGGAGATCTTTCCGGAGCCCGCCTGGTATCCGGACGAGGACCGGGTGGCGTTCCCGATCGCCGGTGCGCTGGCGTTGATCGGTGCGGCCGTCGCACTCGCCCGACCGCGTCGGATCGACCCCGGGCAGATCGGGCCGCTGCGCGCGTACGCGGTGGTGGTGCTGGCCACCGTCCTGCTGCACACGTCAATGATCAAGTGGCAGCCGTGGGGCAACCGGCTGATCCTGTACGCCCTGGTGCTCGCGGTGCCGCTGGCCGGGCTCTGGCTCGACGCGCTCCTCCGTCGCCACACCAACCCGGCAGCCGGTACGGCCGGAGTGGCGGCACGACGGTCGGTGGCCACGGTCGCGGCGGCCACCGTGCTGGCCACCTCGGCGCTGGCCGGGGTGCTCGCGCTGTCCTACGGCTTCCCGCGCCGGCTGGTCGGCGCCGGCTCGGTCTTCACCACCTCGGACTGGGACACCCGGTTCCTGCGTCGCCCCCAGTGGGCCGACGAGTTTCGCTGGGCCGCGGCAGCGGTCCGCGACAGCGGTGCCCGCCGGATCGGGCTGGTGCAGCAGAACGACAACTGGGAGTACCCGTGGTGGCTGCTGCTGCGGCAGCCCGACGGAGGCTCGCCGGAGCTGGTGGCGTTGCAGTCGGTGCTGCCGGAACGCCCGCCGGCCGATCCGTCCTCGGTGGACGCCATCGTCTGCACGGGCAGCGAGCCGGCCTGCGCCAAGCTGGTTCCGGCCGGCTGGCGGCTGGAGTTCCGGGACTACGTCGGCTACGCGCTGTCGCCCGGCCGCTGACCGGGCGACAGGGGCCCTGGCGTCGGCCAGGGCCCCTGGTCGCTCACTTGTCGCGCGGGATGAGGACGAGCCGGGCCACGCCCTTGTCGCCGTCCTTGGCACCGGCGACACCGAGCGTCGTACCGACCTTGACGTCGCTGGCCTGCACGGTGGCCCGATGCTCGACGACCCGCAGGTCGTCGCCGAAGGTCCAGGTCATGGTGAAGCCGTCGGTGGACTTGACGGTCATCGAGTCGCCGTCGATCGCGGTCACCTCACCACGCTGCACGGCGACGGTCTGCGTACCGCCGTCCTTGGTCTTCACCACGGCCTCACCGTGCAGGGTGTTCTTGCGCAGCAGCACACGGGCCTGGCGGCGCTTGCGCCAATCCTCGCCCCGCTTCTGCTTGGCCTTGTCCTGCGCGGTGGGGGAGGCACCGGGCGTGGGGGTGGCCGGCGCGGCGACGGTCTGCACGTCCAGGTCGTCGGCGTCGAAGCCCATCGCCGCCAGCGCCTGACCCTCGACCCCCATCGCGGCGGCGACGTCGACGGCCGCCTCGCGGGCGGGCTGGCTGGCCACCTCGGCCGCACCGCAGCCGCTGACGCCGAGCGTGACCGCCGCGAGCAGTGCCGTGGTGCCGGTGGCGAATCCCCAACGTGGCATGACTTTCCCTCTCGTCCGTGGAGACCTCAGACTGCCCTGCGATGACGAGCGGAGCGTCAGGCCGATGTTCGGGTCCGGTAAGGATCACCGGGCAGCCGGACCGTGAAGGCGGCGCCGCCCTCCGGCGCGTGACCGGCGGTGATCTCACCGCCGAGCCGACGGACCAGCCCGGCGGCCAGCGCCAACCCGAGCCCGCTGCCGACCTTGCGCACCCCCCGGTACCGCTGGTGCAGCGCTCCCCGCTCGAAGGCCACCGCGAGGTCGTCGTCGGTGAAGCCGGGTCCGCCGTCGCGGACCTCCAGCACACCGCCGGCGGCCGGGTCCGCACCGGCCGGCCGGACCGCGAGCACCACGGGCGCACCCGGGGGTACGACCCGCAGCGCGTTCTCCAGCAGCCCGTCCACCACCTGCCGGATCCGACCCGGATCGGTGTACGCCGGCACCGGCTCACCGGGCGTCTCCACCCGGAACGGCACGCCCACCGCCGCGCACCGGCCGGACCAGGTCGGCTCGGCGTCCATGGCCAGCCGGGTCAGGTCCACCGGCACCGGTTCGAGGGGGAAGTCGGCGGCCTCCAGCCGGGCCAACGCCAGCAGGTCGCCGATCAGCCGATCCAGGTGCTGGGCCTCGGCCAGCACCGTCCGGCCGGTGTCGACCGTGTCGTCCGCGCCGAGCACGCCGTCGGCGAGCGCCTCCGCGTACCCCCGGATCGCGGTCAACGGGGTGCGCAGCTCGTGCGAGACGGAGAGCAGGAACTCCCGTTGCCTGCCTTCGCTGGTGGCCAGTGCGGCGGCCAACCCGTTCAGCGCCTCGGCCAGGTCGGCGACCTCGTCCGGTGGCTCGACCGGCACCCGTACCGCGCGGTCACCGGCGCGCAACCGGGCGGCCGCGGTGGCGGCGACGCGGATCGGGCGGGCCAGGCGGCGGGCCAGCAGCAGACCCGCCACCACTCCGGCGGCCAGCCCCGCCAGCAGCGGTAACCAGAGGCTGAGCAGCACCTGCGCCCACAGCCCGTTCGCCGAGGGGCGGGAGAGCACCACCCCGTTGCCGTTCGGCAGCGCCCGACCCTCGACCAGGGCACGCTCGCCGTTGACCGGGCGACGCACCGACACGTTGCGGCCCTGCTCGATCCGCTGCACCACCCGGGGCGGCAGGCCCGGCCGGTCGACCGCGCCCCGCCGGATCAGGTACGCGTCGATGCCCTGGTCGCGCAGTTGCTGGATGAGCCGCTCCTCGTCGGCGGTGCGGCCCCGGTCCAGCCGGGTCCGCAGCACCTCGGCGGCGAGCCGGGCCTGCGCGGCGAGCGCCTCCTGATCGCGGCGCTCGGCGCCACGGATCGCCAGCGGCACCGCGACGATCGCGGTGACCAGCACCGACACCAGCGCCACCGCGCAGGTGACCAGCACCGCTCGTGCGGTCAGCGTCCGGCCGAACCGGCTGCGCCGGGGTGCGGGTGGCGGGCCGACCCCGACCACGGGCAGCGCCATGGTCGGCGATTCGGCGCGGCCGGGATGCTCAGGCATCGACGGCGTACCCCACGCCGCGGTGGGTCCGGATGACGCTGGCCGGGCCGAGCTTCGCCCGCACCTGGGCGACGTGCACGTCGACCGTGCGGGTGCCGGCGTGTGCGGCGTAACCCCACACCCCGGCCAGCAGCTCCTCCCGGGTGAAGACCCGCCCGGGCCGGGCCATCAGGTGGGCCAGCAGGTCGAACTCGGTGGAGGTGAGCTGCACCGGTACGCCGGCGGCGGTGACCGTCCGGCGGGCCGGGTCGAGGGTCACCGGACCGACGACGCGTGGCCGGTCGACGCCCTCGGGACCGCCGGCGGAGCGCCGCAGCACCGCGCGGACCCGGGCGACCAGCTCACGAGGGCTGAACGGTTTGGTGACGTAGTCGTCGGCACCCAGCTCCAGGCCCACGATCCGGTCGACCTCGTCGTCACGGGCGGTGAGGAAGATGACCGGTGTCCAGTCGCCGGCCTCCCGCAGCCGCCGGCAGACCTCGGTGCCGGGCAGGCCGGGCAGAGCGATGTCCAGGACGCAGGCCACCGGACGCAGGCGGCGGGCGGCGGACAGGCCGGCCTCGCCGTCGCGCTCCAGGTGGACGCCGAACCCGTCGCGGGTCAGGTAGAGCCGAACCAGGTCGGCGATGGCCGGCTCGTCCTCGACCACGAGGACGAGCCCGCGGTGCGGCGGGTCGACGGTCACCGGCCCATGATTGCCGACCGGTGGCGTCGCCGCGATCGGTACGTGTTCGGGTTTGGTAAAGGCGAGGTGAAGCCGGTCGCGCTTCAGCTCACAACGGCGGGGCGGAACACGGCGGACCGGGCGGTCGCCGGCGCGTCGCTGATGGAGGCGACGGTCCGCTCGCGGGGCGTCCGCAGGCGGGTCCGGAACGCGTGGTTGAGCAGCGCGTCGAGCTGCCACACCCGCTTCGGGTGGGTCGTGCGGATCAGGAACCGCTCACGGATCCCGTCGATCGCGGTGGCGGCCAGCTCGACCGAGTGCAGCCGCGGGTCGGGGCTCCAGGTGACGTTGCTCAGCTCACGCAGCTCGGTGTTGAGGTGCAGGCGCAGTCGGTGCAACAACCGGGTCTGCTGGGTCACCACCAGCCGCCGGTGGGTGAGCAGCAGCAGGTAGTCGCCGGTCACGGGACGATCGGGACGACTGCAACGGGTGATCAGGATGGTGGCGTCACCGGACCCGACACAGCGGCGGAAGACCGGCATGTGCCGACCGAGGGTCTGCACGGCAAGGCCGGCCTCGGCGGCGGCCGGGAGGAACGTTCGGGAGAAGACGTCCATGACCTGCCCAACGACCTCCCCGGCGGGAGTGACGTGGGTCACGGGCAAGTTTTGGAAGTTCCACGCTCCGGGTCGCACCGGCTGTCCGACATCGCGCCAGGGCCGGCCCGGAACCCGGCGTCAGCGGGTCGGCGGGCGCACCTGGAACCGGTCGATGATCCGGGGAACCTCCCGGACGGCCCCGAACCGCGACCAGTTCGGCGGGGTCCGGCGCGGCTGCCGGAGATCGAGGAAGTCTGTCAATGTTGATCTTCACTCCAGGTCTCGTGGTGGTCGCCCCGGTACTGCTTCATCCGTCCGCCGGGCATCCAGAGCGACGCCGGCAGTGCGCTGTCGGACACCGTCTGGACGCCGTCCCAGCGGGCAAAGTCGATCATGTCGGGGTGGGCGTGGCCCGGGCCGCCCATACGCCGCCACCTGATCCGCCAACCCGGCGGAGGTGGCCGAGGTGTAGAGCCCGGAGAAGTATTTCTGCTCGTGCAGCCGGCTGCTCCAGGCGCTCACGAAGGAGTGACCCCCTCGGTGCGGGCGGCGTTACCCGCCGGATAGTGCTCCAGGTCGAGCGTGATCGTGCTGCCCAGCCAGAGGCCGAGAGTGCGGGCGTTGCGTACCGCGTCGTCGGCCGCCTCCCCACCCTGGGCCGCCGCGCGGGTCGGATCGCTTCCGCTGGTACGTGCCCGCCCGACCGCCGCCTGTGCAGACCGGCAGGATCTCAGGCGGGCTCGGACTCCAACAGTTCCTCCAGCCAACCCGGAACGGCCTCGGCGTACTCGGCACGGGCCGGGTCGGTCGTGTCGAGGGCTCGACGCCAGGACAGCGACCGGCTCACCGGACCCAGGTTGATCGCCAGGTCGGCGGCCTCGACGAGGGTCCGCCGGTCGTACCGGTCGGTCCACGCCTCCAGGTAGGCGTCGCGCAGTCGGGCCAGCACGGCATCGTCGGCCGGCAGCTCGTTGGCGTACCGGACGGACCGCAGCGTCACCAGCAGCGTGCCGAACGGGTGCGCCACCGAGGCGTCACCCCAGTCGAAGTAGCGGTACCCGTCCGGGCCGGCGAAGACGTTGCCGTCGTGCAGGTCGTCGTGCTGCACCGTGGCCGGGATGCCGATCTCGGCGAGCCGCCGGCACCGCTGCGCGTACGACGGCAGCTCCGCCCGCAGCCGCTCGTACGCGTCGACGCTGAGCCCGCCCTCGGCCCCGATCCGCAACGACTCGTGATCGTCGAGCAGGTCGGCGAACAGGTTGGCGAGCACCTCGGGGCGATGGTCCGGCACGCCGAGGGCGACCAACTCGTCGGCCTGCGGCGCGGCGGCCAGTTGGAGCGCCGCGTACCCGGGCAGGGCCCGCTCCCAGTGCGTCAGGTCCGGGTCGCGGCCCAGCAGCGTGCGCAGCGAGTCGCCTCCGTCGGGCAGCAGCGACCAGCCCCGCTCCGGGTCCACCGCGATCGGCGTCAGCACCCGCTCCGGCGTGAGCCGGGCCAGCGCCGCGATCAGGACGGCCTCGTGCACCGTGCCCGGGTTGTTGGCCTTGAACCAGACCGGGCCACCGTCGGTGGGCACCTGCCAGACCAGTGACCACGGACGGACCCGGGGCTCCACCGGCCCGGTCACCCGCCGACCGGCCAGGCTCAGCTGCTCGTCGACCCACGACCGGGCCCGCGCCTGCCACTGCTCGCCGGACCAGTCGGGGGCGCGCTCGCTCGTCGTCACGGTGGGCACCCTAGGCGGCCGCCCGGGCCGGGGCGAGACGTTTTCCTCAGACCAGCTCGACGATGGTGGCGTTGGCCATGCCGCCGCCCTCACACATGGTCTGCAGGCCGTAGCGGATCCCGTTGTCGCGCATGTGCTGGAGCATCGTGGTCATGATCCGGGCACCGGACCCACCGAGCGGATGACCGAGGGCGATCGCCCCACCGCGCGGGTTGAGCCGCTCCGGGTCCGCCTCGGTCTCCGCGAGCCACGCCAGCGGCACCGGGGCGAACGCCTCGTTCACCTCGTTCACCTCGTACACCCCGATCTCCTCGATGCCCAGCCCCGCGCGGCGCAGCGCCTTCGCGGTGGCCGGGATGGGCGCGGTGAGCATGGTGACCGGGTCGTCGGCGGCGACGACGGCGGTGTGGATCCGGGCCAGCGGGCGCAGGCCGTGCCGGCTGGCCCACTCGGAGGTGGTCACGGCCAGCGCGGCCGCGCCGTCGGAGATCTGGGACGCCGAGCCGGCGGTGACCACGCCGTCGGCGCGGAACGGGGTGGCCAGCTCACCCAGCTTGTCCAGTGAGGTGTCCCGACGGATGCCCTCGTCGGCGGCGAACTTGCCGCCGTCGACGAGCGGCACCGGCGTCAACTCCGGGTCGAACGCCCCGGCGTCCTGCGCGGCGGCGGCCTTCTCGTGACTGGCCAGCGCGAACTCGTCGAGTTGGGTACGCGAGAGCCGCCACCGTCGGGCGATCAGCTCGGCGCCGACCCCCTGGTTGAACGGCAGCGGCGCGTCGTCGGCGAAGCCCTCCACGCCCCGGTAGCGGTCGCGGAGCTGGTCGCTGAACGGCATGCCGCCGGCCACGCTGGAGCCCATCGGTACCCGGGTCATCGACTCCACCCCGCCGGCGACCACGAGGTCGGCCTGGCCGGAGAGGACGGTGGCGGCGGCGAAGTGCAGTGCCTGCTGGCTGGAGCCGCACTGCCGGTCGAGGGTGGTGCCGGGGACGGTCTCCGGCCAGCCGGCGGCGAGTACGCCGTTGCGGGCGATGTTCCACGACTGCTCGCCGACCTGGGACACGCAGCCCCAGAAGACGTCGTCGACCTGCGCCGGGTCGAGCCCGGTGCGCTCGGCGAGGGCGCGCAGCACGTGGGCCGACAGATCGACCGGGTGGACGCCGGCGAGGCTGCCCTTGCGCCGCCCGACCGGGGTGCGTACCGCGCCGACGATGACCGCGTCACTCATGTTTACTCCCCGGTAACTTCGGTTGTCCCGATCCTACGCCGCGCCGCCCCCGCCCCGGCTCCGCTGGCGTCGATCATGGAGTTGTGGTGGGCAGAAGTTTCCACTTCGCACCATATGTAGGGCAGCACAATTCCATGATCGATCCGCGCGGAGCTGCCACTGGCATGCTGGACGGGTGGATGAGATCTCCCCGGCCCGGCAGTGGCGAGTACCGGCGAGCCTGCCGGCGGCGAAACTGGCCGGCGCGGTTCTGCTGATCGCACTCGGGTTGCTCTTCGCCGACGGCGACACGGTCCGGCTGGTGCTGGCCATCCTGGCCGCCGCCGTCGTGGCCGGCTGGGCGGTACGCGACCTGATCGCACCGGTCCGGTTGGCGGCGGACCCGGACGGACTCAGCGTCATCCACGGGTTCGCCGGCCACCGGCTGCTGCCCTGGACGACCATCGAGGCGATCACCGTGGACCGTCGACCGCGGATGGGGCTGACGTCCGAGGTCCTGGAGATCGACACCGGCGAGTCGCTGCACCTCTTCGGCCGGTTCGAGCTGGGTGCCACCCCGGAGGAGGTGGCCGCCGAGTTGCGCGCCGCCCGCCAGCACTGAGCTGTCAGCCGAGCAGCTGTGCCGTGCGGAACAGCACCAGGCCGAGCAGGATCAGCAGGATGATCGCGGCACCGGCGGCCTGCACCAACGTGCGTCGGCCGCGTGGCGCGTACGCCAGCACCAGGGACATCGCCGCGCCGACCACCAGGCCACCCAGGTGCCCGGGGATCGAGATGCCCGGCACGGTCAGCGTGAACACCAGGTTGATCACCAGGATCGGGATCACCTGGGAGATGTCCCGGCCCAGCTTGCGCTCGATGATGATCAGCGCGGCGAAGAGGCCGAAGACCGCCGTCGACGCGCCGGCCGTGGCCGAGTTCTGGGCGCTGAACAGGTAGGCGGCGACGTTACCGCCGAGCCCGGCGATCAGGTAGAGCGCGCCGAAGCGCAGCGGCCCGAGATTGGCCTCCAGCGACCGACCGAGCACCCACAGCACCCACATGTTGAGCAGCAGGTGGATCACGCCGTAGTGCAGGAACATCGCGGTGACCAGGCGGTACCACTCGCCGTCGGCGATGCCACCGAGGGTGCCGTCCGGGAAGTACGCCAGCCCGAGCACCGAACCCCAGTTGGTCAGCGGGGTGCTGCCGCCCATCAGCCCGCCGAAGCCGGAGCCGCCGACCGCCGCGTCCCCACCCCGGTCGGAGGCGATGGACAGCAGCATGAACAGCACGTTCAGGGCGATGATCGCCTTGGTGACGTAGCCGTGCCGGCCGGCGGTACCGCCACCGAAGGCGGTACGCGCCGGCCGGACGGTGCGACGTCCCTCATTGACGCACTCCGGGCACTGGTGCCCGACGGACGCCTCCCGCATGCAGTCCGGACAGATCGGCCGGTCACAGCGGGTGCACCGGACGTAGGTCTCCCGACCGGGGTGCCGGTAGCAGACCGGGGTGGTCGGCGGGGACTCACTCACCGGGCCGACCCTCCGTCCGCCACCGCGCGGTCCACCGGCACCGGCCGTGCTCCGGAGCGCTCAATCATGCGAGCAAAGGTACCTCGCCGCTCGGTCAGGAAGCAGACCGCTCGATCTCGACCCGCTCGATGACGACGTCCTGGAGCGGACGGTCGCTCGGGCCGGTCGGGGTGTTCGCGATCGAGTCGACGACCTTCACCGACTGCTCGTCGGCGACCTGCCCGAAGATGGTGTGCCGGTTGTTCAGGTGTGGCGTCGGCGACACCGTGATGAAGAACTGCGAACCGTTGGTGCCCGGTCCGGCGTTCGCCATCGCCAGCAGGTACGGCCGGTCGAAGCGCAGCTCCGGGTGGAACTCGTCGGCGAACTTGTAGCCCGGGCCGCCCCGGCCGGTGCCGGTCGGGTCGCCCATCTGGACCATGAAACCGCTGATCACCCGGTGCGAGATGGTGCCGTCGTAGTACGGCCCACTGCCCGGCTGGCCGGTGCGCGGGTCGGTGTACTCCCGGTTGCCCTCGGCCAGGTCGATGAAGTTGCGGACCGTCTTCGGCGCGTGGTTCGGGAAGAGCTCCAGCCGGATCGGGCCAGCGTTGGTGTGCAAGGTGGCGTAGACAGCCTCGGCCACGGGTACTCCTCACTCGTTGGTCAGTTCCATGCGGATCCTCCCATGTGCCCGATCTGGCATCGCGGAGGCATCCGAAGGTGGAGGATGACGAAGGAACAATTCCCAGGAGGTAGGACCGTGTTTGGAGTCGGGCGGCGCAAGTCTGAGGGGCAGCAGGCCATGGCCGAGCTGAACCAGAGCATCAGCCACCTGGTGCAGGCAGCCAACCACGCCGCGAAGGGTGCGGGCGCGACGGTCGGTCCGCGGGTCCAGGTGGCCCGGGGCTACGTCGGGCCGGCCGCGACGAAGGTGCGCGACCGCGCGTCGACCGGCTGGGGGACGACACTCACCACGCTGGCACCGCTGGCCGCGGCGGCCCGTGACGGCGCCGCGCAGGCAGGGCCGCTGACCAGGAAGGCCAAGTCGAAGACCATGCGGATCACCGGTAAGAAGAAGCAGCCGCGCCGTCGCGGCTCGATGATGACCGGCCTGCTGGCAGCGGGCGCCATCGCCGGCATCGCCGGCGCGGTCGCCCTGCGTCGCCGTCGGGAGCAGCAGGAGTGGGCCGAGTACGACCCGACCCGCACCCTGGAGCCGATGCGCGACGAGGTGGACTCGATCGAGGTGCGTACCCCCACCGCCACCAAGGGCGGCGACGGCTCCGCCATGACCGGTGCGGCCGGCATGAACGGTGCCGGCAGCTCGGCGGTGGCCGGCGGCGACAGCGCCAGCACCACCGGCACGGCCAAGCAGACCGGTGTCCGCCCGACCGACAAGGTCCCGGCGGTCGCCGAGGGCGCCACGGACGTCTCCGGCCGCCCGGCCGACGACCTCACCAAGGCGCTGGGCAAGGACACCGCGCGCACCAACGGCCGCCGCTGACCCCGGCGGCAGCGCACCGGGCGCCGGCGATGCGGGTCACCCCCGCGTCGCCGGCGCTTCCGCGTGCGGCGCCGATCGCGGTCAGAGCCAGCCGTTGCGGCGGAACCAGCGGTAGAGGGCGAGGGAGACGCCGAGCATCAGGGCCAGCGCCACCGGATAGCCGTACGTCATCTTCAGCTCAGGCATGTTGTCGAAGTTCATCCCCTCGACCCCGGCGATCGACGTCCAGACCGCGGCGATGGCCGCCCACGCGGCGATCTTGCGCATGTCGTTGTTCTGATCGACGGTGACCTGGGCCAGCCGCGCCTGCAGGATCGAGTTCAGCAGGTCGTCGTACGAGTTGACCTGCTCGACGGTGCGGCTCAGGTGGTCCTGCACGTCCCGGAAGTACCGCCGAATCTCCTTGGGCACCTCCCGGTTCATCTGCGAGGTCAAGGTCATCAGTGGCCGCTGCAACGGGATCACCGCGCGCTTGAACTCGACCAGTTCCCGCTTCATCTGGTAGATCCGCTGGATCCGCCCGTGGCTGTTGCGGTCGAAGACCTCGGCCTCCAGCTGGTCCAGGTCGTCCTCAAGTTGCTCGGCGACCTCCAGGTAGAGGTCGACCACCCGGTCGGTCACCCCGTACGCCACCGCCCACGGGCCCTGGAGCAGCAGCTCCTGCTTGGTCTCCAGGTCGGCGCGCACCGGGGAGAGCCGGCAGGCGTCCCCGTGCCGGACGCTGATCAGGAAGTTCGGGCCGATGAAGAGCATCACCTGGCCGGTCTCCACGACCTCCGAGGTCTCGGTCAGCTCGGTGTGCTCGCAGTACCGGGCGGTCCGCAGCACCAGGAAGCTGACGTCGCCGAAGCGCTCCAGCTTGGGCCGCTGCTCGGCCTTCACGGCGTCCTCGACGGCCAGCTCGTGCAGGCCGTAGGTATCCGCGATGGCGGTCATCTCGGCCAGCTCGGGCTGGTGCAGGCCGATCCAGACGAAGCCGTGCTCCGCCTGGCGTGCCGCCTGCAGCGCGTCCGCGTAACCCCAGTCGCCGGGCTGCCGCTTGCCGTCGACGTAGAGCGCGCAGTCGACCACGCCGCTGCGCCCGCTGCCGGCGGGGGCCGGCACGGGTGGCGAGCCGTCGGCGTTGAGGATCCGGGTCATCGCACGCACCGGGGACGGCCACGCCCTGGGTCGGAGCACCCGACCGGTGTGCGACGGCGTCGTCCGGCCCTGCCCGGTCCGATCCGTCATCGGGTCACCTCCCCGCGCTCGACTGCGGCTTGCAGGCTACGCCGCTCGGGAGCGGGGGCACGTGTGACGGCCGTCGCGTGGGGGGGTGGCGCCGGGCG
>NZ_WBKR01000062.1 GCF_008868155.1 Micromonospora sp. ALFpr18c | reverse complement strand
TAGAGTTACGGCGGTCATGGCGGAGGGGAAACGCCCGGTAACATTCCGAACCCGGAAGCTAAGCCCTCCAGCGCCGATGGTACTGCACTCGTGAGGGTGTGGGAGAGTAGGACGCCGCCGGACAATCTTCCAGTCGAGGGCCGCCCCATCCGGGTCGGCCCTCGACTGCGTAGCGCCATTGGTGGCGCAATCAGGAAGGATGTACCTGTGAGTTCAGGACCGCAGGGCGGAGATCGTCCCCGTCGCCACGAAGACCGTACGGACGGCTCGGCTGGACGCGACCGCGGCCCGCGCCGTGACGACCGCGACCGCCCCCCGTACCGGGGTGACCGGGACAACGCTGGCGGCGCCCGGGGCGGATACGCCGGCGGACGCGACGGCGGTTCCCGTGGTGGTGACCGGGACAGCTCGCGGTCCAGCGCTCCGCGTGACGGCGGCTTCCGTGGTGGTGACCGCCGCGAAGGCGGCTTCCGCGGCGGCGATCGGGACGGTTCGCGCTCGGGCGCCCCGCGTGAGGGCGGCTTCCGTGGCGGCGACCGTCGCGAGGGTGGTTTCCGCGACGGGGCGCGCTCGGGTGCACCCCGCGACGGTGGCTTCCGGGGTGGTGACCGCCGTGACGGTGGTTTCCGCGGTGGTGACCGGGACGGTTCGCGCTCGGCCGCTCCGCGTGAGGGTGGCTTCCGTGGTGGTGACCGCGACGGTGGTTTCCGTGGCGGTGACCGTCGTGAGGGTGGTTACCAGGGTGGCGACCGTGGCCGGTCGGGCCCGCCGCGTGAGGGTGGCGCTCCGCGTGAGGGTGGCTTCCGCGGCGGCGACCGCGACGGTGGCTTCCGTGGCGGTGACCGTCGCGAGGGTGGCTACCAGGGTGGCGACCGTGGCCGGTCGGGTCCGCCGCGTGAGGGTGGCTTCCGGGGCGGTGACCGCGAGGGTGGTTTCCGGGGCGGTGACCGTGGCGGTTCGCGTCCGGGCGCTCCCCGTGAGGGCGGCTTCCGCGGCGGCGACCGCGACGGCGGCTTCCGCGGTGGTGACCGTCGTGAGGGCGGCGCTCCGCGTGAGGGCGGCTTCCGCGGCGGCGACCGCGACGGCGGCTTCCGGGGCGGCGACCGTCGTGAGGGCGGCGGCTTCCGGGGCGGCGACCGGGACGGCTCCCGCCCCAGCGGTCCGCGCGAGGGCGGCGGCTTCCGTGGCGGTGACCGTCGCGAGGGTGAGCCCCGCCGTGACGATCGTGGCGCGGGCTCCGAGTCGTACGAGGGTGGGCGCACGTCCGCCCCGGCGTTGCCGGACGACATCGTCGCGACCGACCTCGACAAGGACGTCCGCGCCGAGCTGCTGTCGCTGAACAAGCCGGTCGCCGAGTCGGTGGCCCGGCACCTGGTCGCCACCGGTCAGCTGATCGACGAGGACCCGGCGGAGGCGTTGGCGCACGCGCTGGCCGCCCGCCGGCTCGCCTCGCGTATCTCCGCTGTCCGGGAGGCGGTCGGTCTGGCCGCGTACCACGCGGGGGAGTGGCAGACGGCGATCGCCGAGCTGCGGACGTACCACCGGATGAGCGGCCTGCAGAGTCACCTGGCCGTGCTGGCGGACTGTGAGCGTGCCCTGGGTCGACCGGAGCGGGCCATCGACCTGTTCCGCGGTGCCGACCAGGACAAGCTGGATCAGGCCGTCGCGATCGAGCTGCTGATCGTCGCCGCCGGCGCCCGGGGTGACCTCGGGCAGAAGGACGCCGCCGTGGCGATGCTCCAGGTGCCGGACCTCACCAGCGAGGCCACCGTGCCGTGGACGGCGCGGCTGCGGTACGCGTACGCCGACGCGCTGCTCGCGGTGGGTCGGCGCGAGGAGGCCCGCGAGTGGTTCTCCCGCGCCGCCGACGTGGACACCGAGGGTGAGACCGACGCGGCGGAGCGGCTGCTCGAACTCGACGGCGTTGTCATCGAGGGCGACGACGAGGACGAGGCCGAGGAGATCGCCGCCGGTCCGGGCACGCCGGGCGCGGTGCCGACCCAGCCGGACACCGACCTGGCCGCCGACGCCGACGACATCGCGGACGACGACGACCGCGACGAGGACGACGACCGCGACGAGGACGACGACCGCGACGAGGACGACGACCGCGACGAGGACGACGACCGCGACGAGGACGACGACCGCGACGACGAAGCCGACGAGGACTTCGACGACGAGGACGACGACCGCGACGAGGACTTCGACGACGACGAGGAGGGCGGCGCGGTCGCTCGCTCCGAGGACGCCGAGGACGTCGACGTCGAGGACGAGGACCGGCACCCCGACCAGAGCGGGAACGCCGAACCGTCGGACGCGACCGCGCCGGTCGCCGACGGGACCGCCCCCACCCGGGGCGACGAGTCGGAGCCGACGCAGCGGTGAGCACGGACGCCGGGAAGCGGCTGGTCGACGGGTACACCCTGGTCGTCTTCGACCTGGACGGGGTGATCTACCTGATCGACCGGCCGATTCCCGGCGCGGTCGAGGCGGTGGCCCAGCTGCACGCCGAGGGCCGGGCGGTGGCGTACGCGACCAACAACGCCTCCCGGCGCTCCAGCGAGGTCGCCGACCTGCTGACCGGGATGGGCGTGCCGGCCCGGCCGGAGGAGGTGCTCACCTCCGCGGCGGCCTCGGCCGAACTGCTGCGTGACCGACTCCCCGGCGGAGCCCCGGTGCTGGTCGTCGGGGCGGAGGCGCTGCGCGCCGAGGTGCGCGCGGTCGGCCTGACCCCGGTCTCCCGCGCCGACGAGAAGCCGGCCGCGGTGGTGCAGGGCTACGGCCCGCAGGTCGGTTGGGCGGACCTGGCGGAAGCCTCGGTGGCGGTGCGGTCGGGTGCGATCTGGATCGCCACCAACACCGATCGGACCCTGCCCAGCGGTCGTGGACCGCTGCCCGGTAACGGCTCGCTGGTCGCCGTGCTGCGTACCGCGTTGCAGCGGGATCCCGACGTGGTGGTCGGCAAGCCGGAGTCGGCGTTGTTCGAGACCGCCGCCCGGCGCAGCAACGGTGGCCGGGCGCTGGTCGTCGGTGACCGCCTGGACACCGACATCGAGGGCGCGCGTCGAGCCGGGCTGGACAGTCTGCTCGTGCTCACCGGCGTCAGCGGCGTACCCGATCTGCTGGCCGCCGGGCCGCAGCGGCGGCCCACGTTCGTGGCACGGGACCTGGCGGGGCTGTTCGACCCGGACGCGGCCGTGCGGGTCCCGGGTTCGACGGAGGCCGGGGGTTGGTCCGTGACGGACCGGGACGGCACGGTGGAGCTGGCCGGCTCGGGTCGGCCGCTGGACGCGCTGGCCGCGCTCTGCGCGGCGGCCTGGTCGGCGTCGGCGCCGCCGACGGTCCGCGCGGTGGGCCCGGATGCGGCCCGCGCGGTGGAGAGCTTCGGGCTACCCGGCGGCGAGTGAGACGGCCTGTGGGCGCTCGTCAGAGCAGCTTGCGCAGCTTCAGCAGGTCGAAGGGGTTCGCCTTGATCGACACTCGGCGGGAGGTCACCGCGCCGGTGACGTCGAGGTCGCCGCGCACCAGGGCCAGCAGGTCGTCGCTGGACGTGCTCAGCGCGATCTTGGCTTTGGGGTCGTCGCCGTCGGTCAGCTCGATCAGCCGGCCGCCGCTGATCCGGCCGTGAAACGCCGTGTCCAGGTCGGTGATCCGGCAGGCCAGCGTGCGGTCCAGGTCGATGCGTTCGCGCACCGTCTCGGCATTGCGGTCCAACCGGGCGGCCAGCTCCTGCAACGCCTGCCGGCACTCGTCCACGCTGGCCACATCTCCCCCTCGTTGATCGCCACGCCGTTCCCGGCACCGTACCGCACAGGACAGTCCGGGGTGCCCGGTAGCGTGACACCTGCACACCTCGCCCCATGGAAGGACACCGGCATGCAGGACGCGTGGCGCGCCTACCTCGAACTGGCCATGGGCCTGGCGGAGGCGCCCCGGAAAAGGGCCCAGGACGTGGCGCGTCGCCTCGTCGGCTCCGGCGGCGCGACGGCCGCCCAGCTCCAGGCCCTCGGCGAGGAACTGGTGAGCACCGGCGCCGCCAACCGCGAGGCGCTGACCAAGCTGGTCCGCTTCGAGGTCGACCGGGCACTCGGCGCGGTCGGCCTGGCCACCGCCGACGAGGTGGCCGAGCTGACCCGACGGGTCCGCGACCTGGAACGGCAGCTGCGCGAGGCGCGCGCCGCCGAGCCGACCCGCGCGGCCTCTGCCGGGCCGACCCCGCAGCCCGACCCGACCCGCGCCGTGCGGCCCGACGCCGGCCTGGTGCCGTCGGACGGCCCGGCCGGCGCCCCGGTCTCCGCCCCGGTGGCGAAGAAGGCCGTGGCGAAGAAGGCGGTCGCCAAGAAGGCCATCGCGAAGAAGCCGCCGGCGACGATCAGCCGCACCGGCGACGAGACCCCGACGCTGGCGGCGATGCCGGCGAAGAAGGCCGTGCGCAAGCGCCGCCCGGACGGTGACTCGTGACGGCCGTACCGTCCGGCGGGAGCCTCCGGTGAGCGGCGACGTCCGGCCCGGCCCGCGTCCGGGCCCTGCGCCCGGCATCCGACCCGGCCCGCCGCCCGGTGGGTTCGGGGCGCGTCCGGGTCCGCCGCCGAGCGCCCGCCCCGACCTCATGCCGGGCGACGACGACGCCGACGCCGCGCGGCACCCGGCGGTGGACGCCGCCGTGCGGGCCATGGCGAACGCGGCGACGCTCGCCCCGGCCGACCAGATCGCGCAGTACGAGGCGGCCTACGAGACGCTGCGGGAAACCCTCGCCACCATCGACCAGACCTGAGCAAGACCGGAGAACCACCCATGGCACGTCGCAACCGGTTGGACGCCGAACTCGTCCGCCGTGGTCTGGCCCGCTCCCGCGAGCAGGCCGCCGCGCTGGTGGAGGCCGGCCGGGTCCAGCTACGCGGGGTGCCCGCGCGCAAGGCCGCCGCGATGGTCGACCCCGCCGATCCGCTGCTGGTCACCGGCGACGACCCCACCGAGGAGTACGTCTCCCGGGGCGGGCACAAGCTCGCCGGCGCGCTGGCCGCGTTCGGCCCCGCCGGGCTGCGCGTCGCCGGCCGCCGCTGCCTGGACGCCGGCGCCTCGACCGGGGGCTTCACCGACGTGCTGCTGCGCGCCGACGCGGCCGAGGTGGTCGCCGTGGACGTCGGCTACGGCCAGCTCGCCTGGTCGCTGCGGACCGACGACCGGGTCCGCGTCCTGGAGCGCACCAATGTCCGTACCCTCGAACCGGAGGCGATCGGCGGGCCGGTCGACCTCACGGTGGCCGACCTGTCGTTCATCTCGCTGCGGCTGGTGCTGCCGGCGTTGGCCGGCTGCACCCGCGACGACGGCGACCTGGCGTTGATGGTGAAGCCGCAGTTCGAGGTGGGCAAGGACCGCGTCGGCGCCGGCGGTGTGGTCCGTGAGCCGGAGCTGCGCGCCGAGGCGGTGCTCGACGTGGCGGCGGCGGCGCAGCGGCTCGGCCTCGGCCTGGCCGACGTGGCGGCCAGCCCGCTGCCCGGGCCGAGTGGCAATGTGGAGTTCTTCGTATGGTTGCGCCGGGGCGCACCACCGGCCGACCCGCAGCGGGTGCGGGCCGTGGTGGCGGCCGGGCCGGACGGCCCGACGACGACCGGCGACGTGCCGGACGCGGCGGCGGAGGAGGTCGCAGGGTGAACGCGTACAGCGAGCGGCGCGGTCCGGTACGCGGTGGTGCCGCCACGACGGCGGACGGGCGGCCGGTCCGATGAGTCGCACGGCGCTGCTGGTCACACACACCGGTCGTCGGCGCAGCACCGAGCACGCCCGGTCGGTCGCCGCCGACCTGATCGCGGCGGGTTTCGAGGTGCGGGTGGTCGCCGACGAGGCCGACGACCTCGACCTGCCCGGCGTGGTGCCGGTCGCCGGCCCGGAGGCCGCCGAGGGCGCCGAGATCGTCTTCGCGCTCGGTGGGGACGGCACCTTCCTGCGCGCGGCGGAGCTGGCCCGGCCGGCGAAGGCACCGCTGCTCGGCATCAACCTCGGCAAGGTGGGTTTCCTCGCCGAGGCGGAGATCGACGACCTGGACACCGCGGTCCGTGACGTGGTCGGGCGTAACTACACCGTCGACGAGCGGCTCACCCTGGACGTCACCGCCGAGTTCGACGGCGGCCCCACCATCGAGTCCTGGGCGCTCAACGAGATCAGCGTGGAGAAGGGCGAGCGGGCGCAGATGCTCGAGTTGCTCGTCGACGTGGACGGCCGCCCGCTGTCGCGTTACGGCTGCGACGGCGTCGTCTGCGCCACCCCCACCGGCTCCACCGCGTACGCGTTCTCCGGCGGTGGCCCGGTGGTCTGGCCGGAGGTGGAGGCGCTGCTGCTGGTGCCGATCAGCGCGCACGCGTTGTTCAGCCGCCCGTTGGTCACCGCACCGACGTCCACGTTCGTCATCACCGTCGACCCGTTCACGACCCTCGCCGTGCTCTCCTGTGACGGTCGGCGGGTCTACGACCTGCCGCCGGGCGCCCGGGTCACGGTGCGGCGGGGTGCCCTGCCGGTGCGCATCGTGCGGTTGCGGGCCCGGCCGTTCACCGACCGTCTGGTCGCCAAGTTCGGGCTTCCGGTGCATGGCTGGCGGGGCAGCCGCAGGTGAACCGTGCGGGCACCGTCGGTGCACGTCGGTTGTCCACCTGACGACATGTCGCCGCTGCGGCGGCCGGCGACTAGTGACCTGGTGACGGGCTCCATCGCAGACTCCGATCGACTCTCATCTACGGATGGGGGCCCGGAGGAGTAGAGGAGCGCATCGCATGCACTGGTCCCCACGCTGGCTCACCGCCGGCGCGGTCGGCGCGTTGGTCGTCGGGCTCGCCGCACCGGCGTCCGCCGACCCGCCCGCCCCGCCCACCGGCCCGAGCACCCCGCTCGCGGCACCCGTTCGCGTCACGCTGATCACCGGCGACCAGGTCGAGCTCGCGCCCGCGGCGCCGGGCCGGGTCGCCGCCACCGTCCGCCCGGGCCCCGGGCGAGAGCGCGTCATCTTCCAGACCCTGGAGGTCGACGGCGGGCTGCGGGTGGTGCCCAGCGACGCCCTGCCCTACGTCTCCAGCGGGGTGCTCGACGCCAACCTGTTCGACGTGCAGGAGTTGGCCGCCGACGGCTACGGCGACGTCGTGCAGCGCGATCTGCCGCTGATCGTGCGCTACCAGGAACCCTCCGCCGGCCGGGTCCGGCCGCTCGCCGTCGCCGCCGACGCCCGCCCGCTGGAGAGCATCAACGGCGCGGCGCTGCGGGTCGACAAGGGTGACCTCGGTGGCCTCTGGAGCACGCTCGCCGCCACGCCGACGAACCGGGGCAGCGCCGCCGCCGCGCCGCTGGGTGGCGGCATCGCCCGCGTCTGGCTCGACGGCCGGGTCCGCCCCACGCTGGAGCACAGCGTGCCGCAGATCGGCGCCCCGGAAGCCTGGGCGGCCGGCCGGGACGGCAGCGGCGTCACGGTGGCCGTGCTCGACACCGGCGTCGACGCCACCCACCCCGACCTGGCCGGGCGGATCGCCGAGGCGCAGGACTTCTCCGGCAGCGGCAGCGCCCGCGACGGCCACGGCCACGGCACGCACGTGGCGGCGACCATCGCCGGCAGTGGCGCCGCGTCGGCGGGGCTGCGCAAGGGCGTGGCGCCGGGCGCGCGACTGCTGGTCGGCAAGGTGCTCGACGACGGCGGCTCGGGCTACGACTCGTCCATCATCGCCGGCATGGAGTGGGCGGCCCACGCCGGCGCGAAGGTCGTCAGCATGAGCCTCGGCGGTGACCCGACCGACGGCACCGACCCGATGAGCCAGGCGGTCAACGACCTGACCGCCGAGACCGGCGCGCTCTTCGTGATCGCCGCCGGCAACTCCGGCGCCGCGCGTACCGTCGGCTCGCCGGGCGCGGCCGCCGCCGCGCTCACCGTCGGCGCGGTGGACCGCGACGACAACCTGGCCGAGTTCTCCAGCCGCGGCCCGCGGGTCGGTGACAACGGCCTCAAGCCGGAGATCACCGCGCCGGGCGTCGGCATCGTCGCCGCGCGGGCCGCCGGCACCACCATGGGTACGCCGGTCGGCGACGCCTACACGACCGCGTCCGGCACCTCGATGGCCACGCCGCACGTGGCCGGCGCGGCGGCGATCCTCGCCCAGGAACACCCGGACTGGGCTGCCGGGAAGCTCAAGGACGCCCTGGTCAGCACCACCAAGGTCAACCCGGCGCTGACCGTCTTCGAGCAGGGTGGCGGTCGCGTCGACGTGGCGCGGGCACTCAAGCAGCAGGTGTACGCGTCGGCCACCGCGGACTTCGGCCGGATCTCCACCGGGGGCGCGGCGGTCGAGCGGACCGTGACGTACACCAACGGCACGACGGCCGCGCGGACCCTGCGGCTGGCCCTGGAACTGCGCAACCTGGACACCGGTGCGGCCGAGACCGACGGGGTCTCCGTCGGATCCGGCGAGGTGAGCGTGCCGGCGGGCGGCAGCGTGGTCGTGCCGCTGCGGGCCGACCCGGCGAAGCTGGCCCGGGGCGTGCATGGCGGCTGGCTGGTGGCGACCGGTTCGGATGGCGTCGCGGTGCGCACCCCGGTCGGGCTCACCGTCAGCGGTCCGCAGCACAGTGTCACCATCAAGCTGCTGGACCGGCAGGGTCAGCCGGGCATCTCGCCGGGGTTGACCGTCTTCGGTGAGCAGCCCGAGTCGGACTACTGGGGCCTGTGGGGCGGCGAGGGAACCCTACAGGTCGAGGAGGGCACGTACGTGCTGACGGCGCTCGTCGAGCACGGCGTTCCCCTGGACGAGCAGGTGACCCAGATCATCGAGCCGGAGGTGACCGTCGACCGGGACCTGACCGTGGTGCTCGACGCGCGCAAGGGCACGCCGGTGCGGATCGAGACGCCGAAGCCCAGCGAGCAGCGGGCCACGCTCAGCTTCTACGTGCACCGGGTGCTGGGCAACGGCCGGCAGATCGACCACGGTGTGCTGGCCTACAGCGTCGTGCAGCAGGTCAACGTGACGCCGACCCGCCAGGTGCGGCAGGGCGAGTTCGAGTTCGCCTCGCGTTGGCAGCTCGTCGCGCCCATGGTCGACGCCACGATCAGCGGGGTGTCCGGTCCGTCGGACATCAACCTGAAGGGCACGTCGCCGGCGCCGACCGGTCGGCACCGGCTGCCGCTGGTGTGGGCCGGCACCGGCACCCCCGCCGAGCTGACCCGGGTGCGGGACGCCGCCGTGCTGCTCGCCGCCGACCCGGACCGCTCGGAGGAGGAGCAGGTGGCCGCCGTCGCGGCGGCCGGCGCCGCCGCGGTGCTGATCGTCCGCCCGGAGGACCAGACCGCCTGGACGGTCTGGCGGCCCACCGGCGACCGCCTGCCGATCCCGTCGATGGTGGTCGCGTACGACGACGGGCAGCGGCTGATCGCGGCGGCGCGTAAGGGCCGGGCGACGCTCGACCTGACGTTGACCGTGGACAGCCCCTACCTGTACGACGTGTGGCAGGTGTCGAAGGGGCGGGTGCCGGAGCGGGTCGTGCACACGGTGACCGCGAAGAACACCGCCGAGGTGACCGCGAGCTACGGCGACATGGGTGCGGGCTGGGCCACCGAGCAGCGGTTCGGCTGGCGGCCGTGGCAGGGGTACGCCTGGAACGACGACCAGCGGATGGTCCGCAACGGAACCACCCGGCAGGAGTTCGTCAGCG
Source organism: Micromonospora sp. ALFpr18c (assembly GCF_008868155.1). Taxonomy (GTDB): domain Bacteria; phylum Actinomycetota; class Actinomycetes; order Mycobacteriales; family Micromonosporaceae; genus Micromonospora. The sequence continues at coordinate 19,493 of NZ_WBKR01000062.1, read as the reverse complement.
CCGGGGACAACTGGTGGCAGCACCGGGTGCTGCACAAGTTCATGTTCATGCAGTGGGGGCAGTTGGCCGGCGGCCTGACCGAGGAGCCCCGGCGGTACGCCGCCGACGACCGGGAGACCGAGACCTGGCACGCGCCGGTCGTCCGTCCGGCCGTACCGGCGAGTGGGGCGCCGGTGCCCACGCGGACCGGGGACAGTCTGGACCTGCGGGTGCCGGAGTTCGTCGACGCCGAGGGGCACTACGGCGTGGCCGGCGAGGGCGAGGAGTCGGACACCGTGGGGGTCCGGGTCAGCCGCGACGGGCAGCAGATCGCCGACCTGTCCGGCGGCTGGGCGCCGGTGCAGACCAGCGCCGGGGCGGCCCGCTACCGCCTGGACGTGAGCACCCGGCGGTCCTCGCCCGAGTGGCGGCACGCCACGCGTACGGAGACGGCCTGGGAGTTCACCTCGGCTCGACCGTCGGGTGACACGGCCACGCCGCTGTCGCTGCTGCAGGTGGACTACCGGGTGCCGGCCGACCTGCTCAACACGGTGCGCGGCAACCGGTCGCACCAGCTGGGGCTGACCCTGCGCCAGCCGGCCGGGGTGCCCGCGCCGACGGGCACCAGCGTCCGGGTGGAGGTCTCCTTCGACGGGGGCGTCACCTGGCGGTCCGCGCGGACCACGGGGTCGGGGACCCGGTACATCGCGACGGTGCCGGCCGGGCGAGGAACCGTCTCGGTGCGGGTGCACGCCCGCGACCGGGCCGGTAACACCGTCGACCAGACCGTGGTCGACGCGTACGGGCTGCGCTGAGGTTCGGGGGCGGGGCGGCCGCGGCCGCCCCGCCCCTGCCGGGCGACGGGCCCGGCCGGCGTCAGATCCAGCCGCGCCGGGCCACCTGGAACGCCAGCCCGGGTCGGGTGTCCACGCCGGCGACGTCCATCAGGTTGGCGAGGCGCCGCTGCACGGTCCGCCGGCTCACCCCGAGCTGCGAGGCGATGGACTTGTCCGGTACGCCGGCGACGAACATCGACAGCAGCCGCGCTTCGTCGGTGTCCGGCCGGTAGCCGTCCACGGGGTGGTCGTCGGGATCGGCGCGACCGTCGGTGAGGTCCTCCAGCCGCAGCCGGGTGGCGACCCGCCAGTGGCTCTCGAACAGGGCGAGCAGCGCGTCGAGCAGTTGACTGCGGCCGATCACCGCGGCGGTCGGCTCGCCGCCCTCGAGGTCGGGCACGAGCGGGCAGATGGCGGTGCGGGCGTCCACGATGCACAGTCGGACCGGCAGGCGGTCCAGGATACGGGCCTGTTCACCGGCGGCGACACCGTTGGCGAGGTCGGCGAGCCCGCCCGGCACCAACATCAGCTCCCGCTCGTAGATGGCCCGGTAGCGCACACCCCGGGCCAGCGCGTCGAACTCCTCCACGTTCTCCGGTCCGGTCAGGGCAAGGGGGTTGACCTTGCAGAACCAGAGCACCTCCGTCCGCGCCGAGTTCTGCAGGTCGCGCAGCCGGTCGCGGAGCGTCTGGGCGCCGGTGATCACCTCGACCAGGTGGTCGACGTGATGTCGGCGTAGCCCGGCGCGGTACTCCTCGGCCAGGTGGGTGACCCGCCGACGGGCCGCCTCCAGGTCCTCCTGCCGGCGCAGCAGTGCCGCGCCGAGGGCGACGTCCGGGGCGTTCGGGCGCAGCGGGGCGTCCGGGTCGGTGTCGGTGGGCTGCACGAGACCCTTGCCACGCAGCGTCTCCACCTCGGCGACGACCTGTGCGCGCGGCCGGTGCAGCCGGCGGACCAACTCGTCGATCCGGGCCGTGGTGAGCTGTAGCAGGCAGCGGTACAGCTCCTCCTCGGCGGGGGTCAGGCCGATCACGTCCAACACGGGGCAGAACTGTACGTCGGCCAGGTGACGGCCGGATCGCGGCCCGCCGGCGGGGCCCGTCGGCTGGTCAACTGTCGGGCCTCGCGTCTACTGTCGGGTGCTGTGCTGGAAGAGCTGCGCATCACCGGGCTGGGCGTCATTGACGACACGACTCTGCCGTTGACCGGCGGCATGAACGTCATCACCGGCGAGACCGGTGCGGGCAAGACGATGGTGGTGACCGGTCTCGGCCTGCTCTTCGGGGGTCGGGCCGACGCCGGGCGGGTCCGTGCCCAACCCGGGCGGGCCGTCGTGGAGGGTCGGCTGCGGCTGGAGGGCCGGGTCGCCGACGCGGTGCACGCCCGCATCGGCGATGCCGGCGGTGAGCCCGACGAGGACGGCTCGCTGCTGCTGAGCCGCACCGTGACGGTGGAGGGCCGCTCCCGCGCGCACGTCGGTGGTCGGAGCATGCCGGTGTCGATGCTCGCCGAGGTCGGCGAGCAGGCGGTGGCCGTGCACGGTCAGTCCGACCAGCTGCGGCTGCTGCGTCCGGCCGAGCAGCGCGCCGCGTTGGACCGGTTCGCCGGCCCGGCGCACGAGAAGTTGCTCGACGCGTTGCGCGAGGCGTACACGGGGTGGCGGCGGATCGTCGACGACCTGGCCGACCGGCGGCGCAACGCCCGCGAGCGCAACCAGGAGGCCGATCTGCTGCGACTCGGCCTCGACGAGATCACCCGGGTCGACCCGCAGCCCGGTGAGGACGACGAGCTGAAGACCGAGGCGCAGCGGCTGGAGCACGCCGAGGGGTTGCGGACGGCGGCGCAGCTGGCCCAGCTGTGCGTGGCGGGCGGCGCGGAGGTGGCCGACGAGACGCCGGACGCGGCGGCGCTGCTCGGCACGGCCCGGCGCACGCTGGAGGCGCAGGCCGGCACCGACCCGGCGCTGGGCGAGTTGGCGGCCCGGCTGGAGGAGGCGGCCACCCTGGTGACCGACGTGTCCGCGGAGCTGTCGGCGTACCTGGCGACGCTGGACGCGGACCCGGCCCGGTTGCAGCACCTCTACGAGCGGCGGGCGGCGCTGCGCGCGTTGACCCGTAAGTACGCCGACGACGTCGACGGCGTGATCGCCTGGGCCGACCGGGCGCGTACGCGTCTGTCCGACCTGGACACCTCCGACGATCTGCTCGACGAGTTGGAGCGCGAGGGCCAGCGGTTGGCCGGCGAGGTGGCCGACCTGGCCGGTCGGGTGGCGGCCTCGCGGCAGGAGGCGGCGGTGCGTTTCGCCGACCAGGTCACGATCGAGCTTGCCGGGCTGGCCATGCCGCACGCCCGGATCGAGGTGGCGGTGCTGCCCCGTCCGGCCGGGCGGGGCGAGCCGGCGCTGTCGGTCAACGGCGTCGAGGTGGGTGTCGGCCCGGACGGCGGCGACGAGGTGGAGCTGCGGTTGCTGGCCCACCCGGGTGCGCCGTCGTTGCCGTTGCAGCGGGGCGCCTCCGGTGGTGAGTTGTCCCGGGTGATGCTCGCCATCGAGGTGGTCTTCGCGGGTTCGGGCGGCCCGCCCACCCTGGTCTTCGACGAGGTCGACGCGGGTGTCGGCGGTCAGGCGGCGGTGGAGATCGGCCGGCGACTGGCCCGGTTGGCCCGCAGTCACCAGGTGTTGGTGGTCACCCACCTGCCGCAGGTGGCCGCGTTCGCGGACCGGCACCTGGTGGTGGCGAAGGACACCGGCGGCGCGGTGACCACCAGCGGCGTCCGGGTCGTGGAGGACACCGAACGCGCCCGGGAGCTGGCTCGGATGCTCGCCGGTTTGCCCGACTCTGATCTGGGTATCGCTCACGCCGAGGAGCTTTTGGCCGTGGCCGCGAAGGAAAGGCGGCCGTGACGCCGCGTATTGTGAGCGCAAGCACACCGGCTTGTGCCGACGTGTGCTTCCCTGGGTAGGCGGCCCTGCTCAGGCATGTCGCGACAGAAAAGCCTGCCTCACATGCCAGGATGGTCACGATGCGTCTACCCACGTTGCGCCGGAACCGAAACGCGGAGCCGGGCCGAGTCCTCGGTGCCGCGCGCCTCGATCGCCGGACAAAGCGCCTGGTCGGCCGGCTGCGCCCGGGTGACATCGCGGTCATCGACCACGTCGACCTGGACCGGGTGGCGGCCGATTCGCTGGTCGCCGTCGGGGTCGCGGCGGTGCTCAACGCCAAGCCCTCGGTGTCCGGCCGGTATCCGAACCTCGGCCCGGAGGTGCTGGTAGCCGCCGGCATTCTGCTGCTCGACGACCTGGGAGAGGGCGTCTTCGAGCAGATCCGCGAGGGCGACCAGGTGCGCATCGAGGGCAACACGGTCTTCGCCGGCGACGAGCCGGTGGCGCACGGCAGCCTGCAGGACGCCGAGTCGGTCGCCAAGGCGATGGCCGACGCGCGGGAGGGTCTGTCGGTGCAGTTGGAGGCGTTCGCCGCCAACACGATGGACTACCTGCGCCAGGAGCGCGACCTGCTGCTCGACGGTGTCGGCGTGCCGGACATCGAAACGCAGATCCAGGGCCGGCACTGCCTGATCGTGGTGCGTGGTTACGACTACAAGGCCGACCTGGACGTGCTGCGCCCGTACATCCGGGAGTTCAAGCCGGTGCTCATCGGCGTCGACGGCGGCGCGGACGCCCTGGTCGAGGCCGGCTACACCCCCGACATGATCATCGGGGACATGGATTCGGTCACCGACGACGTGCTGCGCTGCGGCGCCGAGGTGATCGTGCACGCCTACCCGGACGGGCGGGCGCCCGGTCTGCCCCGGGTCAACGGCCTCGGCGTCCCGGCGATCACCTTCCCGGCCGCGGCGACCAGCGAGGACCTCGCGATGTTGCTGGCCGACGAGAAGGGCGCGTCGCTGCTGGTCGCCGTCGGCACCCACGCCACCCTTGTCGAGTTCCTCGACAAGGGTCGCGGCGGGATGGCCTCGACGTTCCTGACCCGCCTGAAGGTCGGTGGCAAACTCGTCGACGCCAAGGGTGTGAGCCGGCTCTACCGGCAGAGCATCTCCGGTTCGTCGCTGCTGCTGCTGGTGCTCTCGGCGATCGCGGCGATGGCGTCGGCGGTGGCCGTCTCGACCGTCGGGAAGGCGTACCTGGGCGTGGTCGCCGAGTGGTGGGACAATTTCGTGTTCCAGCTGTACCGGCTTTTCTAGTTCCCGACCGATCAAGAGGCTGCAAGCGTGATCAACTTCCGCTACCACGTGGTGTCCCTCACCGCGGTCTTCCTGGCTCTGGCGATCGGCCTGGTGGTCGGCACGGCCGCCCTCAACGGCCCGGTCGCCGACTCGCTGAAGCAGCAGGTCACCGGGCTACGCAAGGACAACCAGCAGTGGCGCCAGCAGGTCAACAGCATGGAGAAGCAACTCGCGCTGGAGGAGGAGTTCGCCGAGGAGATGTCCCAGGTCGTCCTGCCGGGCACCCTCACCGGGCGTCGGGTCGTGGTGCTCAGCCTGCCCAACGGGCGTGACCACACCGAGGGTGTGCTCAAGAAGCTCCAGCTCGCCGGCGCCACCATCACCGGCCGCGTCGACCTGCAGGACAAGTTCATCAACCCGGACAACAACTCCAACCTGCTGGAGCTGGCCGTCACCGCCGCCCGGCCCACCGCGCAGACCACCGGCCTGCCCGGTAACGGGCACGGCGTGGAGACGTCCAGCGCGCTGCTGGCCAGCGTCCTGCTGGACCGGGCGCAGGGCGCCGCGCCGGTCAGCGACGCCGACCGGCGGGCGGTGCTCGCCGCGTACAACAACGCCGGCTACCTGACCACCGACAGCAACAAGGTCACCGGCTCGGCGGAGGCGGTCGTCGTGGTCAGCGGGCAGCCGTACGTCGACAAGGACTCCGACAAGCGGGACGAGTCGGTCGTCAAGATCGCCGAGCAGTTCGACCAGACCGGGTCGATCGTGGTGGGCGGCAACGGTTCCGTCGGCGGCAACCTGGTGGCCGTGGTCCGCGGTGACCCGGTCCTCGCTCAGACGATCTCCACGGTCGACAACGCCAACACCGTGCAGGGCCAACTGGTCACCAGCCTCGCCCTGGTGCAGCAGCTCACCGAGAAGAAGGCGGGCCAGTACGGCGTCGGCGACAACGCCGCCTCCCTGCTGCCTAGACTGCCCCAGTGAGCGAACGACGTACCCCCGTGTCCGTAATCGACGAGGCGGCGGCGTGAGCGCCCTGGGTCGGCTGCTGATCGCCGGCGCCGGTGTCGCCGCCGCCCGGTACGCGCTGCGCGAGGTGCGTACCGCCCCGGTCGGGCCCGCGCTGGAACGCACGAACTTCCGCGGTCGGACGGTGACCCTGGCCGCCGGCCCGGCGCTCGCCGCCGGTGCGGCCGCCGCCGGCGCGTTCGGCGCGACCAGCGGTGCCTCCGGTGGTGCCGCCCTGGTCGCCGGCCTCGGCGCGGGTGGCGTCGGGCTGTACGACGACGTGGTCGGCGCCCGACCGGAGCAGAAGGCGGCGAAGGGCTTCGCCGGTCACCTCGCCGCGCTGCGCGAGGGCCGGGTCACCGCCGGCCTGCTCAAGGTCGTCGGGGTGGGTGCCGCCGGGCTGGGCGCCGCCGCGCTGCTCGCCGCCGACCCCCGGGTCGCGGCGCACCCGCGCCGGCAGCGCCACGGCGCGTTCGGCCGGGGTGTCGACGTACTGCTCGGCGCCGGGGTCATCGCCGGCACCGCCAACCTGCTCAACCTGCTCGACCTGCGGCCGGGCCGGGCCATCAAGTCCGGGCTGCTGCTCGCCGCGCCGCTGACCGGTGGCCCGCACGGCGGGATCGCCGCCGGTGCGGCCGGTGCCGCCGCGGGCCTGCTCCGCGACGACCTGGCCGAGGACGTCATGCTCGGCGACAGCGGCGCGAACGCCCTCGGTGCGCTGCTCGGCGTCGCGCTCGCCGCCCGCAGCGGCCCGCTCGGCCGGGCCGGCCTGCTGGCCGTGCTCGCCGGGCTCACCGCCGCCAGCGAGAAGGTCAGCTTCACGTCGGTGATCCAGCGGACCCCCGGGCTGCGGGAGCTTGACGCACTGGGCCGACGCGCCGACTGACGTGACCAGACCGGCACCCCTCGCCGGCACCGGCCGGCTGGCCGGAGCAGCCGCGCTCATCGCCGTCCTCACCGTGGCCAGCCGACTCGCCGGCTTCGGCCGTACCGCCGTGTTCACCCTGGGCTTGGGCGACACCGACCTCGGCAGCACCTACGTGGTGGCCAACGCGGTGCCGAACTTCATCTTCGAGATCGTCGCCGGGGGTGCGCTGGCCAGTCTCGTCGTACCGCTGCTGGCCGGCGCGGTCACGGCGGGCGACCGGGAGGCGGTGGCCCGGACCACCGGGGCGCTGCTGACCTGGACGCTGGCTCTGCTGGTGCCGCTCGCGCTGCTCGTGGTGCTCGCCGCCGGGCCGGTGATCGGGCTGCTCGGCGACGGGTTGACCACCGTCCAGCAGCACAGCGGCGAGCGGATGTTGCGGGTCTTCGCGCCGCAACTGCCGCTGTACGGCGTCGGCATCGTGCTCACCGGTGTGCTCCAAGCGCACCGGCGGTTCGCCTGGCCGGTGCTCGCCCCGCTGCTGTCCAGCCTCACCGTGATCGTCGTGTACCTCGTGTTCGGCGTGACGCAGGGCCGCTCCGCCGCCGTCGACGGGGTGAGCCCCGGCGGTGAGCTGCTGCTCTCCGGCGGCACCACCCTCGGCGTGGTGGTGCTGTCGCTGTCGCTGCTCATTCCGGTCTGCCGGCTGCGCCTGGGGCTCCGGTTCGGGTTCGGGTTTCCGGCTGACTCTCGGGCCCGGGTCGGCGGCCTGGCGGTGGCCGGCGCGGTGACCGTCAGCATGCAACAGATCGCGTTGATCGTCAGCCTGAACCAGGTCACCTACGGCGCGGCGACGAATCCCATCGTCTACAACCTGGCGCAGACCGTCTACCTGCTGCCCTGGGCGGTGCTGACGGTGCCGTTGGCCATCGCGGCCTACCCGACCCTGGCGGCGGCGCACACGGCCGGTGACGAGGACACCTACCGGTCGACCCTCGCCCCGGCCGTCCGCGGGGTGCTCCTGTTCAGCTGCCTCGGCGCCGCCGCGCTGGTCGGTACCGCCGGGCCGGTCGGGCACTTCTTCTTCCCGGCCGGGACGGCGCCGACCGCCGCCGGCGCGATCATCGGGTACGCCCCCGGCCTGGTCGGCTACGGCCTCTTCGCGGTGCTCACCCGGGCGCTCTACGCCCGGGGTGAGACCCGGGCGGCGACGGTCGCCACCGCGGTCGGCTTCCTGGTGGTGCCAGCCGTCGTACTGTTGCTCCGTGCGGTGTTCCCGTTGCGGGACCGGGTGCTCGCGGTGACGTCCGCGAACTCGGTGGGCATGCTCGTACTCGGGGCGCTGCTGGTCACGGCGGTGCTGCGCGCCGCCGGGCGTCCGGCGCTGGCCGGCACGACCCGAGCCGGGGCGGCCGGCGGCCTGGCCGGAGTGCTCGCCGCGCTCGCCGGGTTGGGCGTCGTCCGGTTGCTCGACACGCCGGGTGGCGGCACCCCGACGATGGCGGCGGCACTCGGTCAGGGCATGCTGTCCGGGGTTCTGGTCGGGGTGGTGTTCCTCGCCGTGGTCTGGTTAGTCGACCGGCGGGACGTACAGCCGCTGCTCGCCGGGGTGCTGCGCCGCCTGAGCCGGCGGGGTCGCGGCGGCGGGCCGACGCCGGGCGGGGTCTCCCCGGAGCGGGGCGACGGGAAGGAGACGGCGGCGCGATGAGTGAGCCACCTCTGTCCACCGGCTGGTCGGGCAGTGTCGCCCTGCTGCTCGCCTCCAGCACCGGTGGGGTCGGCCAGCACGTCCGTTCGGTGGCGCGGGGGCTCGTCGCGGCCGGCGCGCGGGTGCTGGTGTGCGGGCCGGCGGCGACGCAGGAACAGTTCGACTTCGTGGGCGTGGGCGCGCGGTTCGAGCCGGTGGAGATCCCGGCGAGCCCGACCCCCGCCGACACGCGCGCGGTGCTCGCCGTGCGCCGGGTCCTCGCCGACGCCCAGGTCGACGTGGTGCACGCCCACGGCCTGCGCGCCGGGCTGGTCGCCGTGCTGGCCCGTCCGGCGGCCCCGCTGGTGGTGACCTGGCACAACGCGGTGCTCGCCGGCGGGTTGCGCGGCGGCGTCTCCCGTCTCGTCGAACGGGTGGTGGCCCGGGGCGCCCGGGTCGCTCTCGGCGCCTCGGCGGACCTGGTGGACCGGGCCGCGGCGCTGGGCGCCACCGACGCCCGGCTCGCCCCGGTCGCCGCGCCGACCCTGCCCGCGCCCCGCCGACGTCCGGCGGCGGTCCGGGCCGAGTTCGGCGTACGACCGGACCAGCCGTTGATCGTGTCGGTGGGCCGGTTGCACCCGCAGAAACGCTACGACGTGCTGATCGACGCGGCGGCCCGCTGGCGTACCCGGACACCTCCACCGGTGGTGGTGATCGCCGGCAGTGGCCCGGCGTACCTGCCGTTGGCGGCCCGCACGTCCGCGGCCCGTGCCCCGGTGACCCTGCTGGGGCACCGCACCGACGTGGCGGACCTGCTCGCCGGCGCCGACCTGGCGGTGGTGAGCAGCGACTGGGAGGCCCGGCAGCTCTTCGCGCAGGAGGCGCTGCGCGCCGGCGTACCCCTGGTGGCGACCGCGGTCGGTGGGCTGCCGGAGTTGGTCGGCGACGCCGCGGCGCTGATCCCGGCCGGTGATGTCGACGCCCTCGACGCGGCGGTGCGCGCACTGCTGGACGATCCGGCGGCCCGCGCCGAGCTGGGCCGGCGCGGCGCCGAGCGGTCGGCGACGTGGCCCACCGAGGCGGACACCGTCGCCGCGCTGGCCGCGCTCTACACCGAGCTGACCGCGGCCCCCACCGGCCCGACGGCCCCGGACACCCGGGCACCGAGAACGGAACACCGCTGATGCTGCGTCGACTCGCGCCCGCCGTGTTGACGGTGCTCGTGGTGGCGCTGGGTGTCGCCGCGCTGGCCGTCCGGCCGCCGCAGGGCGCGCCGCAGCGCACCGCGGATTTCGTGGTGCTCGCCGGGATCGCCGGCCTGCGCTGGGAGGACGTCGACCCGCAGCGCACCCCGACGCTGTGGCGGATGGCCCAGGAGGGGTCGATCGGTTCGCTGTCGGTGCGGTCCGCGCACCGGCCCACCTGCCCGGTGGACGGGTGGCTGACGCTCGGCGCGGGCAGCTTCGCCGCCTGGAACGGCAGCCGACTCGACGGCGGCTGCCCGGCGGCCGGGGTGGCCGTGGAGCAACCCGACGGCATCGGCGCGAACCTTCCCGACCAGGAGAGCGTGGTCCAGTACAACCAGCAGCGGCTGCCGTGGAACACGTTGCCCGGGTCGCTGTCGGAGTCGGTGCGCTGTTCGGTCGCGGTGGGTCCGGGCGCGGCCGTGGCCGCCGCCCGTCCGTTCGGCCGGGTCGACCGGTACGCCTCGGCGCTGCCAGACGACCCGCGCGCGCTGCTCGGGGCCTGTGTGCTGAGCATCGTCGACCTCGGCACGGTCGAGGGGACCGACCCGGCGACGCGCGCCGAGGCGGCCCGCGCGGCGGACGCCGAGCTCGCCCGCGTGGTGGCCGCCCGGCCGCCGCGGTCGCTGGTGCTGGTCGCCGGGATCTCCGACACGGCCCGCCCGTCGCGGCTGCACGTGGTGGTCGCCGACGGGCCGGGCTGGGAGCGGGGGTGGCTGACGTCGTCCAGCACCGGCCGGGACGGCTACCTGCAACTCGTCGATCTCGCGCCGACCGCCCTCGCCGCGCTGGGTCGGCCGATGCCGGAGCGGCTCTTCCTCGGCCGGCCCGCGGTCAGCGCCGGTGGCCGGCCGGCAGACCTGGCCGACGCGATCAACGCGCCGGCCGACGCCGACCGGAAGGCGGCCGCCCAGCGGAGCGTGTCCGGCGAGTTCTTCACCGTGCTGGCCGTGGTGCAGGTGCTGCTGGCGCTGGCGGTGTTGCCGTTGCTGCGCCGGGCGCGGCCGCACGCCGGGCCGACCGGGCCGACGCCGGCGCCCGCGCGGCTCGTGGCGGTGGTCGAGGTGCTGCTGGTGGCGGCGGCGTTGACCGTGCCGGCCGCGCTGCTCGCCGACGCGGTGCCCTGGTGGCGGGGGGAGCATCCCGGCTGGATCTTCGCGGGGGTGACCGCGCTGCTGGTGGTGGCCGGCACGGCGGCGGTCCGGTTCGCCTCCGGGTACGCGGGCACCCTCGGCCCGCTCGGCGCGGTGGCCGGTCTCGCCACCCTCGTCGTGGGGTTGGACGTGCTCACCGGGGCGCGGCTGCAGCTCAACGGCGTGGTGGGCTACTCGGCGTTGCAGGGTGGCCGGTACGCGGGACTGAGCACCGTCGGGCTGGGCGTGCTCCTCGCCGGGGCGCTGGTCAGCGGGGGCTGGCTCGCCCAGCGGGTCCCCCGGGGTTGGCGGCCCGCGGTGATGGTGGCCGTGGGCGGTCTCGCCGTGGTGGTCGTCGGCAGTCCGTACCTGGGCGCCGATCCGGTCGGGGCGATCGCGCTCACCGCCGGACTGAGCGTGGCCGCGGTGATCAGTGCCGGCGGGTGGCTGACCATCAGCAGGCTGGCGTGGGCGACCATGGCGGCCCTGGCGGTCGGTGTCGGCTTCGCCGTGGTGGACCTGCGCCGTCCGCCCGCGGAGCGGGGCAGCCTGGGTCGGTTCCTGTCCGCCGTCGGCGACGGCACCGGCGGCTTCACCGTGCACCGGTCGAGCACGCAGAACTTCGAGACGCTGGTGAACAGCCCGCTGACCGTGCTGGCGTTGGCCGGTGGCCTGCTGGTGTGGTTCGCCCTGTTGCAGCCGTGGGGCGGCCTGATGCGGCTGTTCGGCATCTATCCGGCGGTCCGGGCCGCGCTGGCCGGCACGGCGGTCGCGGCCGTGCTGGGTGGGGTGCTCGACGGTGCGGCGCTGGACGTCGCCGGTGCCGCCACCGCACTGGTGGTGCCGATGGCCGCCCTCGCGTCGCTGCGGGTGCTCGGGCACGCCGCGGACCGGACCCGTCCGGGTGTGGGCCGCCTGCGCGACGACGACGCGGGCTCCGGCGCGGGCTCGGGCGGTGACGCGGGACCGGGCGGTGACGCGGGCAGCGGTGGCGTCGGCCCGGCCGGTGGCGGCGGCCCGACCGGTGGTGGTGGGCCGTTGGGGGCGGTGCATCCCCGCCCGATCAGCGGTCCGCCCGCGAGCCCATTCCGGTCGTCGGTGACGCCGCCCGACGGTGCGGCGGCCGAGCGGCCCGCGGACGTCGACGACGCGCCGGAGCCCACCGCGGTGCTACCGCCCCGGCAGGTCACCCGATCATCGACCGAGGTTGCCGCTCCCTGAGCGTCGGGCGTCGTCGTGGTGACCCGGTGGTGTCGCACCCGGGGTGCGGCCTGCGGGTACCCGCCCGGGAGGTGTTACCGTCGAATCCCGTGGATCGCGTGATCACTTTGCTGATCAAGCACGGCGGTCTGCATGACCGCGACAGACGACACGGGAGCAGGCCTTGGCCCCATCAGCACGGACGACCAGGCACATTTTCGTCACCGGGGGCGTCGCCTCCTCGCTGGGTAAGGGCCTCACCGCCTCCAGCCTCGGCAACCTGCTGACCGCGCGCGGGCTGCGCGTGGTGATGCAGAAGCTCGACCCCTACCTGAACGTCGACCCGGGGACGATGAACCCGTTCCAGCACGGTGAGGTCTTCGTCACCGAGGACGGCGCCGAGACCGACCTCGACGTCGGGCACTACGAGCGTTTCCTGGACCGGGCGCTGTCCGGCAAGGCGAACGTCACCACCGGCCAGATCTACTCCGACGTGATCGCCAAGGAGCGGCGCGGTGAGTATCTGGGCGACACCGTCCAGGTCATCCCGCACATCACCAACGAGATCAAGTCGCGGATCCTGGCGATGGCCGACCCGGACGACGACGGCCAGCTGCCCGACGTGGTGATCACCGAGGTCGGCGGCACGGTCGGCGACATCGAGTCGCTGCCGTTCCTGGAGGCGATCCGCCAGGTCCGCCACGACCTGGGCCGCGACAACTGCTTCTACCTGCACGTGTCGCTGGTGCCGTACCTGGCGCCCTCGGGTGAGCTGAAGACCAAGCCGACGCAGCACTCGGTGGCGCAGCTGCGCAACATCGGTATCCAGCCGGACGCCATCGTGCTGCGCTGCGACCGGGAGATCCCGGTGAAGCTCAAGGAGAAGCTGTCGCTCTACTGCGACGTGGACACCGAGGCGGTCGTGGCCGCGCCGGACGCGCCCAGCATCTACGACATCCCGAAGGTGCTGCACCGTGAGGGGCTGGACGCGTACGTGGTGCGCCGGCTCAACCTCTCCTTCCGGGACGTGGACTGGGCCAGTTGGGACGACCTGCTGGAGCGGGTGCACCGGCCCCGGCACACGGTCACCGTCGCGGTGGTCGGCAAGTACGTCGACCTGCCCGACGCGTACCTGTCGGTGAGTGAGGCGATCCGGGCGGCCGGCTTCGGCCACCGGGCGCGGGTGCAGTTGCGCTGGGTGCCCAGCGACGAGTGCGTCACCCCGGCCGGCGCGGCGGCGGCCCTGGCCGGCGTGGACGGCGTCCTCATCCCCGGCGGGTTCGGGGTGCGCGGCATCGAGGGCAAGATCGGAACCGCCCGGTACGCCCGCGAGAACGGCATCCCGCTGCTCGGCCTCTGCCTCGGCCTGCAGTGCATGACCATCGACGTGGCCCGGCACCTGGCCGGCCTGGACGGCGCCAACTCGGTGGAGTTCGACGAGCAGGCCGCGCACCCGGTCATCGCCACGATGGCCGACCAGGAGGACATCGTCGCCGGCAAGGGCGACCTGGGCGGCACGATGAGGCTGGGGGCGTACCCGGCGGCGTTGACCGAGGGCTCGATCGTGGCCGAGGCGTACGGCAGCACCGAGATCAGTGAGCGCCACCGGCACCGCTACGAGGTGAACAACGCCTACCGGGACGCTTTGACCAAGGCCGGCCTGCACATCTCCGGCACCTCGCCGGACGGCCGGCTGGTCGAGTTCATCGAACTCGACCGGAGTCTGCACCCGTTCTTCGTGGCCACCCAGGCGCACCCGGAGCTGAAGAGCCGCCCGACCCGCCCGCACCCGCTGTTCGCCTCGTTCGTCAAGGCGGCGGTGGCGTACTCGCAGGCCGACCAGCTGCCGGTCGACCTGGACGCGGCGGAGGCCCCGACGACGCGCAAGGCCGCCCGCAACGGCGCCGCCACGAAGGCCGCGTCCGCCTCGTGAGCGGGCGCAGCGAGCGAACCAGCAGGCTCAGTGGGGTGCCGCACGTCGTCGTCGAGCGCAGCGAGGCGACGGCATGAGCGGTGTCGAGCACCGCTACGAGGTGCGTTCCCGCCGGGAGCGGTACCGGGGGCGGATCTTCGACGTGGTCACCGAGGAGGTGACCATGCCCGGCGGCGGGACCGCCCGGCGTGACCTGGTCCGGCACGTCGGGGCGGTGGCCGTGGTGGCGCTCGACGACGCCGACCAGGTGGTGTTGATCCGCCAGTACCGGCATCCCGTGGGGCGGCACCTGTGGGAGCTGCCGGCCGGGCTGATGGACGTCACCGGCGAGGAGTTGCCGGCGGCCGCGCTGCGGGAGCTGGCCGAGGAGGCCGACCTGACCGCCGGGCGGGTCGACGTGCTCGTCGACCTGCACAGCTCACCCGGGTTCACCAACGAGATCGTCCGGGTGTTCCTGGCCCGGGACCTCGCCGACGTGCCGGCCGACGAGCGGCACGAGCGCCGCGACGAGGAGGCCGACCTGCAGATCGTGCGGATCGACCTGGACGAGGCGGTCGCCATGGTCCTCGCCGGCGAGATCACCAACGCGTCCGCGGTGGCCGGGCTGCTGGCTGCGGCCCGCGCCCGGGACACCGGCTTCGCGGCTCTGCGCCGGGCGGACGCGCCGCTGTCGCGCTGAGCGCCGCCGCCGGTCCAGCCGGCGGGAGTACGCGCGAAAGGGGCCCCGCGGTCAACCGCGGGGCCCCTTTTCCGGTGTCCGGTCGTATCAGTCGCGCAGCGGGCGACCCTGCGCGTCCGTGCCGCCGTTGACCAGGATGAGGATGCCGTCGATGACGCCCCACAGGGCGCCGACACCGCAGGTCACCAGGCTCACGACGAGCTGAAGAACGGCGATCTTGGTGTGTCCGGTGTAGAACCGACCGGCCCCGAAGGTGCCCAGCAGGATGCCGAGGATGCCCGCGACGACCTTGCTCTTGTCGGAGTAACCCGGGGCGTACCCGGGCTGGTAAGGAGGAGTGGTCATGGGCGGTCACATTAGTGATCCACTCGTCCGCTGTCCGCACCGCCACCCGTCAGATGGGACGATAATGGTCGAACACTGTCCTGACGGTTGAGGCGGCGCCGCTCCGCCGGGTCCGGTCGGTGCCCTGACACATCGTCAGGACACCCGACCACCGGATGGCACTGTGCTGGCTCGCGGCGGCGCCGGGCGCGCCTAGACTGCCGCCGGCGGGACCGGTGGACCGCGGTGGCAAAGGGGCCATTGCGGCACCGAGCAGTCGGGGGAGAGCAGCCCCGAAGAGAGGTGTCTGCATCGTGAAGGTCGGAATCCCACGCGAGGTCAAGAACCACGAGTACCGCGTGGCGATCACGCCAGCGGGCGTCAACGAGTTCACCCGCAGCGGCCACCAGGTCTTCGTCGAGTCCGGCGCCGGTGTCGGCTCCAGCATCACCGACGAGGAGTTCGCCGCCGCCGGCGCGACGATCCTCGCCACCGCCGACGAGGTGTGGGAGACCGCTGAGCTGGTGCTCAAGGTCAAGGAGCCGATCGCCGAGGAGTACCACCGGATGCGCGAGGGGCAGGTGCTCTTCACCTACCTGCACCTGGCCGCCTCGAAGGAGTGCACCGACGCGCTGATCGACCGCAAGGTCACCGGCATCGCGTACGAGACCGTCGAACTGCCCGACCGGTCGTTGCCGCTGCTCGCCCCGATGTCCGAGGTCGCCGGCCGGCTCGCCCCGCAGGTGGGCGCCTTCTACATGATGCGTACCGGCGGTGGGCGCGGTGTGCTGCCCGGCGGTGTCTCCGGCGTGTACGCGGCCAAGACCGTCGTCATCGGCGCCGGCGTCTCCGGCATGAACGCCGCCGCCATCGCGCTGGGCCTGCAGTCCGAGGTGCTGCTGCTGGACAAGAACGTCGCCCGGCTGCGCCAGGCCGACGCCATCTACCGGGGCCACCTGCAGACCGTCGCCTCCAACGCGTACGAGGTCGAGCGGGCCGTGCTCGACGCCGACCTGGTCATCGGCGCGGTGCTGGTGCCCGGCGCGAAGGCCCCGACGCTGATCTCCAACGAGCTGGTCTCCCGGATGAAGCCGGGCAGCGTGCTCGTCGACATCGCCATCGACCAGGGCGGCTGCTTCGAGGACTCGCGCCCCACCACGCACGCCGACCCGGTCTACAAGGTCCACGAGTCGATCTTCTACTGCGTCGCGAACATGCCCGGCGCGGTGCCGAACACCAGCACCTACGCGCTGACCAACGTCACCCTGCCGTACGCCCTGGAGCTGGCCAACCAGGGCTGGCGCGAGGCGCTGCGCACCGACCCGGCCCTCGCGCTGGGCCTCAACACCCACGCCGGCCGGGTCACCTACGGCCCGGTGGCCGAGGCACACGGCATGGACGTGCTGCCGCTGGCCGACGCGCTGGCCTGAGCGGTGGCGGTCTGACCGGCACCCCGGCCTCCGCCGGCGCGGACGAGCGGTCCGCGCCGGCGTTGCGCCGTGCCGTGCGGGCCTACCTCGACCACCTCACCGTCGAGCGTGGCCTGTCCGCGAACACGCTCGCCTCGTACCGCCGCGACCTGGACCGCTACCTCGCGACCCTCGCCGACGCCGGCGTCACCGACCTCACGTCGGTCGGCGCCGGCGTCGTCGAATCGCACCTGGCCCGGCTGCGAGCCGGCGACGACGAGCATCCGCCGCTCGCCGTCTCGTCCGCCGCCCGCGCCGCCAGCGCGGTCCGCGGCCTGCACCGCTTCGCGCTGCGCGACCGGGCGCTGGTGGAGTTTCTGTACGGCACCGGGGCGCGCATCTCCGAGGCGGTCGGCGCCGCCGTCGACGACCTGGACGTCGACGAGGGCACGGTGCTGCTGCGCGGCAAGGGCGGCCGGATGCGGCTGGTGCCGATCGGCGGGTACGCCGTCGAGGCGGTGCGCGCCTACCTGGTGCGGGCCCGGCCCGGGCTGGCCGCGGCGGGCAGGGGCACCCCCGCGGTGTTCCTCAACGCCCGCGGCGGGGCGCTGTCGCGCCAGGGCGCCTGGGGCATCCTGCGTCGGGCCGCCGTCGCCGCCGGTCTGCCGGTCGACGGACCCGCGGCGGTGTCCCCGCACACCCTGCGCCACTCGTACGCCACGCACCTGCTCGACGGCGGCGCCGACGTGCGGGTGGTGCAGGAGCTGCTCGGTCACGCCTCGGTGACCACCACCCAGGTCTACACCCTGGTCACCGTCGAACGGCTGCGCGAGGTGTACGCCACCGCCCACCCGCGCGCCCGGGGCTGAGGCCGCCGGTCGCGGTCGGTCCCGACACGCCGGGCCGGTGCCGAAGCCCCTGCTGGTCGGTGGCGTACAGTCGGCATCGGCGCGGACCTCCTGGGGCGATACGACCGGGGTGCGCAGCGGCGCCGCGAAGGACGTCGGACGGCTCCGACGCCGGGTGGGTCGTCGGGAGGGGGCAACGAGGACATGGCTGGCAACGGTGACCGTGCCGAGACCTGGACGTCGGAGCTCCGCGAGCAGCAGGCCACGCTCGGTGCGGACCTCGGTCCTGCGGATCCGGCGGCCTACACGATGCGCAAGCCCATCCCCGAGCCGATGCCCACCGATCGGCACGGCCCGGCGCGCATCATCGCGATGGCCAACCAGAAGGGTGGCGTCGGAAAGACCACCACCACCATCAATCTGGGCGCCGCCCTGGCCGAGTATGGCCGTAAGGTGCTGCTGGTCGACTTCGACCCGCAGGGCGCGCTCTCGGTGGGTCTGGGCGTCAACCCGCACAACCTCGACCTGTCCGTCTACAACCTGCTCATGCAGGACGACGTGACCGCCGAGGACGTCCTCATCAAGACCGACGTGGCGGGCCTGCACCTGCTGCCGGCCAACATCGACCTCTCCGCCGCCGAGATCCAGCTCGTCAACGAGGTCGCCCGGGAGATGGCCCTCGCCCGGGTCCTGCGGTCGGTCCGTAAGGAGTACGACTACATCCTGATCGACTGCCAGCCCTCGCTGGGCCTGCTGGCGATCAACGCGCTGACCGTCGCGCACGGTGTGCTCATCCCGTTGGAGTGCGAGTTCTTCAGCCTGCGCGGTGTCGCGCTGCTGCTGGACACCATCGACAAGGTGCGCGAGCGACTCAACTTCGACCTGGAGCTGGAAGGCATCCTCGCCACCATGTACGACAGCCGCACCACCCACTGCCGCCAGGTGCTGCAGCGGGTGGTGGAGGCGTTCGGCGACAAGGTCTACCAGACGGTCATCACCAAGACGGTGAAGTTCCCCGAGTCCACGGTGGCCGGTGCCCCGATCACGACGATGGACCCGGCGTCCTCCGGGGCACGCAACTACCGTCAGCTGGCCCGCGAGGTGATCGCCGCCCAGTCGGAGCGGTAGCCGGAACGCCCCGTGTCCGTCTCGTGGTCTACGGTCGTGCGGTGACCGCGCCACCCCTCGACCCGCCCGAGGCCGCTGCGCCAGCCGTGGTCGACGGCGCTCCCTCCGCCGGGTTCACCGTGCGGCTGGCCAACTTCACCGGTCCGTTCGACCTGCTGCTGCAACTGATCGGCAAGCACAAGCTGGACGTGACCGAGGTTGCCCTGCACACGGTCACCGACGAGTTCATCGCCTACATCCGCGCCATGGGCGACGCCTGGGACCTCGACGAGGCCAGCGAGTTCCTGCTGATCGCCGCGACCCTGCTGGACCTGAAGGCCGCGCGGCTGCTGCCCGCCGCCGACGTGGAGGACGAGGAGGACCTCGCCCTGCTGGAGGCCCGGGACCTGCTCTTCGCCCGGCTGTTGCAGTACAAGGCGTACAAGGAGGCGGCGGCGCACATCGCCGAGCTGGAGTCGGTCGGCGGTCGCCGGTATCCGCGGGCCGTCAGCCTGGAACCCCGCTACGCCGAGGCGCTGCCCGACCTGGTCCTCGGCATCGGCCCGCAGCGGCTGTTGAAGCTGGCCGTGCGGGCGATGACCCCGAAGCCGATACCCGAGGTCTCCGTCGCCCACGTGCACATGGTCCGGGTCAGTGTCCGGGAACACGCGGAGATCCTCGCCACCCGGCTGCGCCGCGCCGGTACGGCCACGTTCTCGCTGCTCTGCGCCGACTGCGAGGCCACCCTCGAGGTGGTGGCCCGGTTCCTGGCGCTGCTGGAGCTGTACCGGGAGGGTCTGGTCGCCTTCGTGCAGGAGCAGGCCCTGGAGGAGCTGACGGTGCGCTGGACCGGCCCGGTCGACGGTGACACCGAACTGCACGTCGACGAGTACGCCGGCACCCCGGCCGACCCGGAGCCGGTGTCGGTCGCGCCGGAGCCGGTGGAGGAGCCCGGTGGACCGGACGGGACGGGACCGACGGAGAGTGAACGCGATGAGTGACGAGCAACGCCCGGACTCGCTGGCCGATCAGGCCGCAGCCTGGGTCCCCCCGTGG
>NZ_WBKR01000061.1 GCF_008868155.1 Micromonospora sp. ALFpr18c | reverse complement strand
ACCGCGCCGGACGGCGGCGACACCACCCCGCCCGGCGGTGACAGCGCGCCGGACGGCGGCACGACGAAGTCGTCGAGGGCGGCCTGCACCTCGGCGAGCCGAGCGGCCAGGCGGGGTGCCTGGGCCCGCAGTGCGGCCAGGTCGGCGCCCGCGTCGTGGGCCCGGGTCAGCAGGACGCCCCGGCCGTACTCGAGCAGCTCGACCGCGCGCCGCGGCCGGTCGAGGGCGATGGCGACCGCCGCCGCGTCGCTGGCCAGGCCGGGAAACAGGCCGAGCAGGCGGGCCTGGTCGTCGGGGTCCATGCCGTGCCAGGCCACCAGGTCGATCAGCTCGATCGCGGTGGCGTACCCGTCGAGGGCCGCCGGCAGGTCACCGGCCGCCTCGGCGTGTGCCGCGTACCGGCTGGCCGCACTGGCGCGCAGCAGCGACGGCGCGGCCTCGACCTGGGCGGCGGCGCGCAGCACGGCGGTCGCCTCGGTCAGCGCGGCGGCGCGCAGCACGGTGGTCGCCTCGGCCAGCGCGGTGGCACGCGGCACGGCGCTCGCCTCGACCAGTGCGGCGGACCCGTCGGCCTCGGCCTCGGCGACCGCTTCGAGGGCGGTGGCGAGGTTGCTCAGGCACATGGTGCGGGCGGGATGCTCGGCGGACAGCGCGCCGACCGCACCCCGGAACGTGGCCAGCATGGCCTCGGCGTCGGCGTCGGCGCGTCCCGCCCGGAAGCGCAGCAGCAGGGCGTTGCCGAGGTTGGTACGGATCCGGTGCCGGTCCACGCCCACCAGGGGTCGGTCATCCAACCGCTTCAGCAGACCGATCGCCTCGTCCAGTGCCGCCGGGTCGTCGCGCAGCCGGTGCCGCAGCAGGTGGGCCAGGGCGAGGGTGGCCAGCGTCTGGACGTACTCGGACGGTTCGGCGTCCCGCTCGGCCAGGTCGGCGGCCTCGCGCAGCGCGGTGACCGCCGCGTCGGAGTCCCGGGCGACGCCGGCCGCGACCTCGTCGGCGGGTACGCCCCCGGTGGGCAACGCGCCGTCCAGGGCGAGTTCGACACGGCGGTTCAGCGCGGAGCCGTAGTTGGTCAACGCCGGCAACCGGTCCGGGTGCCCGGCCGGCGCGGTCCCGGTCACCTGGGCCAGCACCTCGATGGCCTCGGTGAGGGTCGCCAGGTCCTGCGTCGAGGCGAACAGGGCCTGCAGCACCAGGCCCAGGTTCGAGCGGTAGCGGGGCAGCAGGTCGGCGTCCGTCGCGACGGCCGCCACCGCGTCGCGCAGCGCCGCGGCGGCCGGCTTCAGCAGCGCCGGTTCCCCGGCGAGGTCGGAGAGTTCGCGCAGCGCGTTGCCGAGGTTGTTGAGCACCTGGTGGCGCAGCGGGTTGCTGCGGGCCAGCAGCGACCCGGCCTCGGTGAGCGCGTCGCAGGCGGCCCGCAGCGCGTCCACCCCGCCCAGATCGAGGTGGCCCCGGCCGAGCGCGTAGCCGAGGTCGGCGAGCAGGCGGGCCCGACCGGCCCGCTCCCGGGTGACGGCGACACCGTCGCGCAGCAGGCGCACCGCCTCGGCGATGTCGTCGACGCGACGCCGCTGCTCGTACCGGGTGACCAGCAGGCCGGCCACGGCGTGGCGTACCTCGTCGCGGTCCGGACCGCCGTGGGTCGACCCGACGGCGGCCGCCGCCCGGTACGCCTCGATCGCCGCGTCCAGGTCGGCCGGCGCGGCGTCGGCCTGGTGCCGTTCGGCGAGCAGGGCGGCGAGCCCGGCGTGCGCGGTGCCGGCCAGGTCCGGTGCGAGCCCGCCGAACCCGGTCAACGCCGACCGGTACGCGTCGATCGCGGCGTCCCGGTCGGCGGGCGTGCGGTCGCGCAGGAACCGTTCGGCGAGGGCCGTGCCGTGCAGTGCGGCGACCCGGGGATCGCCGCTGTGGCGGGCCGCGTCGAAGGCGTCGACCGCCTCGTCCAGGTCGCCGGGTCGCCCGCGCAGCCGCCACCGGTCGCGCAGCCGCTGCCCCAGGTTGGTGCGTGCCATGGCCCCCACCGGTGCGCTCGCGCCGGCGGTCCGGGCGGCGTCGCGCAGCAGGGTGATCGCCTCGTCCAGGTCGGCCGGGTCGTCGTCGGTCTCGTACCGGTCGCTCAGGACGTTGCCGAGGTTGAACAACCGGACCGGACGTTCCGGGTCACCGACCGGGGTGGACTCCAGGCTCTCCCGGTGCGCGTCGATCGCGGCCGGCAGGGCACGCCGCCGGCCCAGGTGCTGGAACTGGTCGCGGTGCACCTTGCCGAGGGCGGACAGGTAGTGCAGCCGCTCCGGCGCGTCGGGCGGGGTGCCGGCGACCGCCTGCCGCAGCAGCGCCTCGGCGCGGTCGGCGGCCCGGTAGTCGTGGCTGGCCTCCGCCGCGCCCATCAGCAGGACCGCCTCGACGTACTGTGCGCCGGCCGCGTCGTCCGCCGCGCGGGGGTTCGGGAGGCGACGCGGCGGGGCGGGGTCGCGGGGGCCCGGGACGCGGGCCGCACCCGGTCCGCCGACGCCCAGGACGGCCAGCAGCGACGGCGGCACCCGGTGCGGGGCGAAGCGCAGCAGGAACTCGGTGAGCTGCACGGCCTGCGCGAGGTCGTCGGCGTCCTCACCCGGGGGCAGCAGCTGGTAGCGGTACGAGTGCAGGCAGGCGAGCAGGATGACGCCCTCGACGACCGGCTCCGGCAGGGGCCCGTCCGTCGGCGTGGCGGTCACCAGCTCGATGACCGTCTCGGCGTCGCGGATCGCCCCGGAGTCGAGCACCTCGCGGGGGTTCCGGGTGGCCGCGAAGCGGTCCAGCCGCTGCCGCAGTCGGCGTACCGGGTCGGGTCTGAACCGTCGCCACATCGCGCCTCCCCCGAGCGGCCTCGTTCAGAGGTAGCAGACCGGACAGTGGGCACGCCAGGGGTAGCACCACCCCAATTCGCCACCCTGCGGGGATACGTCGGCGCGATTCGGGGATCATCAGGTGGGTGGTGGGTGGCTGGCCTCCCGCCGCGACGACACGATTGGGGAATCCGCGAATGGCGACCGATATCAGTAAGCAGCCCGCGAAGGCGTCCGGCACGTACCGGATCGGCGGCGACGTCACGGTCAACCGGCTCGGCTACGGGGCGATGCAGATCACCGGCCCGGGTGTCTGGGGCGACCCGAAGGACCCGGCGGAGGCGCTGCGGGTGCTGCGCCGGGCCGTCGAGCTGGGCGTGACGTTCATCGACACCGCCGACTCGTACGGGCCGTTCGTCTCCGAGCTGCTGATCCGCGAGGCCCTGCACCCGTACGCCGATGATCTGGTCATCGCCACCAAGGCCGGGCTGACCCGCTCCGGGCCGGGCGACTGGCGTCCGGTCGGCCGTCCGGAGTATCTGCGGCAGCAGTGTGAGCTGAGCCTGCGCCACCTCGGGCTGGACAGCATCCCGCTCTACCAGCTGCACCGGATCGACCCGCAGGTGCCGCTCGCCGATCAGCTGGGCGAGCTGGCGTTGCTGCGCGAGGAGGGCAAGATCCGGCACATCGGGTTGTCCGAGGTGAGCGTGGAGCAGATCGAGCAGGCCCGGGCGATCACCGAGATCGTCTCCGTGCAGAACCTGTACAACCTCGCCAACCGCAGCGCCGAGGACGTGCTGGAGTACTGCGAGCGCAACGACCTCGCGTTCATCCCGTGGTTCCCGATCGCGACCGGTGAGCTGGCCCGGCCCGGCGGCCCGCTGGACGCGATCTCCGCCGGGCAGGGCGCCACGCCCGCGCAGCTCGCGCTGGCCTGGCTGCTGCGCCGCTCGCCGGTGATGCTGCCGATCCCGGGTACGTCCTCGGTGGCGCACCTGGAGGAGAACGTGGGAGCGGCCGACGTACGACTCACCGACGACGAGTTCGACGCGCTGAGCAAGGCGCGCTGAGCAAGGCGAGCTGAGCAAGGCGAGCTGACCCGCCGGGTCGGACGCCGCCGGGTCAGTCGGCGGCGTCCGACCCGGAATCCCGGGCGGCCCGCAGCGCCTCGGTCGCCTGTGCCAGCAGCCGGGCGGAGTCGGTGCGCCCGGTCACCTGCAGTTCCACCTCGGTGTCTCCGGCCTGGATCCGGATGCTGGCCTCGGTGCGCTGCTGGTCGACCCAGGACTGCAACAGGTTGAACAACCCCGGAAGCAGCCCCTGGGCCAGCACCGCGATGATCACCGCGTCGCTGAAGCCCGGCCGTCCCCCGCCGCCACCACCCGGACGGACCACCGGCCGGTACACCGGGCTGCGATGGATCCAGTCGAGCAGGGCGACCGGTGGCGGTTGCCGCTGGCGGGGGTTGATGGTCAGCCGGACGGGCAGCCGGGCCTCGGCGTCACGGTCGGTCACGATCTCTCCGGTCAGTTGGTGGCGGGGCGGAAGGTGACGGTGTCCCCGTCGGCGGTGGCGACGCCCGCGACGGTGAACGCGTCCTCCTCGGTGAACGGTGCGCTGCTGCCGAAGTACGTGGTGGTGCCGCTGACCTGCACCTTCCCCTGCGTCTCGTACGGAGTGCCGACCTGGGCGGTGGCCGGGCCGGTCAGCTCGACGGTGAGCTTCGGGTACTCCAGGATCTTCCAGGTCACCTTCTGCGTGGAGCCGCCGTAGTGGCGGAACGGACAGCCCGGCGGTGCGACGACCGTCTGCTTGGCGCACTCGTCCAACCACGCGCGGACCCGGGCGTCGACGGCCTCGAGCGCCGCCGGCTTGAGCACCGGAGCCAGTTGCAGGGTCGCCGTGCTCTGCCCCGGCCCGACCGTCACGGTCTCGTTCGGCGTCTCGCTGAGCGCGCTGGACGGGCCGCTCGCGGTGTAGGTGCCCGCCAGCAGCGCCAGCGGAGGGCCCTCGGTGGCGCCCGGCAGCTCCACCCCGTTGAGCCGCACCCCGGGGCCGGCGACCGGCGCGTCGAGCTGGCTCAGGCCGCCGCCCAACCGCCAGCCGTGGAACAGCCCCGCGGTGGCGTCGTCGGAGCGGTAGAGGGTCAGAGTGGCGGTCTGCGGCGCGTCGGCCAGCCGGTAGGCCACCGTGGCCGTCGCGGTGTCGCCGTCGCGCTCCAGCGAGGTGATCTCGACGTCGGTGGGCGGCTGGTAGCCCTTGCCGCGCAGCAGCTGGGCGAGCAGCTTGCGGTCGGTGACGCCGCTCTGATCGGCCAGGAAGCCGAGCGCGGCGTCGCTGTCCCGGTCGGCGAGCGCGGAGAAATACCCGTCGACCGCCGCCTGCGGCCGGAAGAACGCCCACTGCACCACGCCGAGCCCGCCGGTGCCGACGCAGGCTGCCAGCAGAAGGGCGCCGACCACCAACCAGGTACGCCGGGTGCCGACCGGGCCGGACTGGCCGAACAGCCCCTCGGCCGTGACGGCGGCGGACTCGCCCGCCCCGGCGGGCACACCGGCCACCGACGCCCGGTCCAGTGCGTCGAGCCGAAGCTCGTGCGGTGGGTGGGTGGCGCAGACCGCCTCGTCCCAGCCGCTGCGGCCGGACTCGAACGACAGCCGGCGTTCCAGGATGCGCCGGAGCCCGTCGACGTGCCCGGTGAGCACGGCGCCGAGGTCGGCCCGGTACTCCGCGGCGCGGACGTCGCGGGCGTGCAGCGGCAGCACCACGTACCGCATGGTGAGCAGCACCGGCCAGAAGAACACGAAGACCACGAAGTTGGTGGCCGGGTGCGGGAAGGTGCGCATCAGCCAGGTCGGCAGGGCGTGCGCGAGGGTCAGCGGCAGGCCGACACCGCGGACGAAGGCGCTGGTGATCTCGTCCCCGGTGCGCCAGTGCACCAGCTCGTGGCTGAGCAGCGCGGCGACCTCGTCGTCCGGTTCGGTCAGCACGGCGGTGGTGACCACCACGTGCCGGGCGTACGTGCGGGCGTTGCTCAGGACGGGATCGTCCTCCATGAGCAGCCGTGGCACGGTAGGCAGGCCGAGCCGGCGCGCGCAGTCCTCCAGCACGGGGCGCAGCCGCGCGACCTCACGACGGCTGGGCTGGCGGGCGCCGGAGACCACCAGCAGGCGCGGTTCCAGCAGCACCCGGTAGAGCGTGTAGAGGACCCCGATCAGCGCCGCCGCGCCGACCGTGCCGACCAGGCCGGTGATCACCGCGAAGGGCTCGTCGGCGGACCCCAGCCAGGGCAGCACGAGTACGACGAGGAAGCCGATCAGGAACCCGGCGACGAAGCCGACCACGCCGCCGAGCACCCCGCCGGAGCGGCTGAGGAACGCGTCCAGCAGGGAGCCGATCAGCGGCGCGTCGCGCAGCACCGACGGCACCTGGTCCTCGGTGCCGAACCCGCCGGCGAAGAGCCCGGCGACGGCGAAGGCGAGACCGCCCCAGAACGCCAGGAGCAGCGCGACCGGCAGATAGAACCAGGTGGCGACGAAGGCGCCGAGCACACCCCGCCAGTCCCGCAGGATTCCGGCGCGCAGCCAGACCAGCGCGTTGGGATAGCCGGGTGGCCGGTCGGCGAATCCGCCGGTGGGTGTCGGTGTGTCGGCCGCCGGCGGTTCGGCGGCTCGGACATCGAGCTGCGGCACGGTCGGCGGTGTGCCCTCCGGCGGCGCGGTGTGCGGCTCGGTCATGCCCGCTGCTCCTTCTGACAGGTCGCGTCTCTGTCCGTTTTGGACAGCCGGAGCAGGCTATCGAGGACATCTGATGTCTGCCACACCCTTTCGCGGGATCGTCGTCCACCCGACACTCGCCGCCGCGCGCCCCGTGGAGGTGGCCCCCTGCGGGACCACCTCCACGGACCGGGTCAGAGCGCGAGGCAGTTGGGTCGCACCGGGCCGTCGACCAGGGCGCCGCGCACGATGGTGTACGCGGTGCCGTCGAGCACCAGGCCGAGGTGCCCGACGACCCGCAGCGGGCAGTACGCCTGGATCAGCACGTTCGTCGCCCCGTCGTTGACGGCGGCGTTCCCGGTGGGCCGGACCAGTTCGTCCTGGAGAGTTCGGATGGTGGTGTAACGCACCCCGCCCGGTGTGTCGTCGCCGGCGTTGAGGTCGGCGAGGAACGCCGAGCCGATGGTCATCTGCTGGCAGGCCACGATGCCGGCGCAGCTGCCGAGGCCCAGGAACGCCACGATGTTCGCCACGTAGGTGCCGTACTGCGGTGTGCCCAGGCTGACGTACCGGCCGATGGTGGCGGTGCCGCCGAGCCGTTTGAGGTAGTAGCGGCTGACCAGGCCACCCTCGGAGTGGGCGACGAGGTCGACGGTCGACGCCCCGGTGCTGGCGCGTACCTGCTCGACGTAGCTGGCGAAGGCGCGGGCGGAGGTGGGGATGTCGCCGAGGCCCAGGTTGGGCAGTTGGTAGATGAAGGTCCGGTAGCCGTCGCCGCGCAGGCGGGCGGCGATCGGCTCGTACGCGACGGCGACACCGCTGAGCCCGCCGACCACGATGACCGGGTTGGCGGCAGCGACGGTGGCGGTGGCGACGGTGGCGGTGGCGACGGTGGCGGTGGCGGCGGGCGCGGCGGTGGCCGCGGTGGTGGTCGCGAGGACGGCGGCGGTGGCGAGAGCCAGGACGAGGGCGGTCTTTCGGAGCAGCATGGCTGCACCTCCGGGGGGAGGCACCCGGCGAACCGGGCAGGTGGGTGGGGGTGTCCGGTCGACCGTGCGACGATGATGCCCGCAACAATTCGGCAACGTCAATGACTTGTTACGCGCCGGTAACCCGTTGTCCCGGCGAGGGCGCAAACGGGCATAACGCTGCTCTCCATATCGGACGGAGCCGGTGGCTGGCATGCTGTGGCCGTGGTTGCCGACGAACCCCCCGAGCGCCAGCTGCGGGTGATGCCGTGGTGGCTGGTCCTGGTCGGCCTGCTGCTCGCCGCCGTCCTGGGCTGGCTGGTCCTGGACCTGCTGCTCGCCGAGGCCGACCGGGCCGGCCAGCCGGACGTCCGCGCCACCCTGCGCATCGACGCGATCCGCACCGGGCTGACCGTGGTCGCCGGCACCGGCGGTGGGCTGGCCCTGCTGCTGGCCGCGCGTCGGCAGTGGATCGCCGAACGCGCGCAGCGGCATCAGGAGAGCGTCGCCACCCGGGACCAGGCGCACCGTGACCGGGTGCAGGCGCACGCCGAGTCGGTGGCCGAGGCCGCGCAGCGCCACCAGGACCGGCAGTCCGGGGCGGCCGAACACGACGCGGCGGAGCGCCGGCTCACCGAGCTGTACACCCGAGCGGTCGAGCTGCTCGGCAACGACAGTGCGGCCGTACGCCTGGGCGGGCTGCACGCGTTGGAACGCCTCGGGCAGGACAATCCGGCACAGCGACCGACGATCGTGGCGGTGCTCTGCGCGTACCTGCGGATGCCGGCGCCGAACGACGAGCCGCGCGAGACCGAGGTCCGGCGCACCGCGCAGCGGGTCCTGACCCGGCACCTGCGCGCGGACGGCGCGGACCACTGGCCCGGCGTCGTGCTGGACCTGACCGGCGCCGCCCTGGTCGACGTCGACGCCACCGGCTGCACGCTCGTCGACGCGAACTTCACCGCGGCGACGTTCACCGGCACGACGACCTTCGCGGGTGCGACCGCGAAGGGGCGTCTCCTGCTCGCGGCGGCGGTCTTCGATGACGTGGTCTTCGACGATCTCGACGCCGACGGGGAGGTCGTGCTGGACGGTGCCCGCTTCGGCGGTTCGGCCAGCTTCGACGGTGCCACGTTCGACGGCCTGTCCTGCCGGCGGTCCAGTTTCGCCGGCCCGGCCTCATTCCGGCGGGCGACCTTCGGCCAGCCGACCAGTTTCGACGCGACCCGCTTCGAGGACACCGCCGCGTTCCGGGAGGCCGAGTTCGTCGGTGGGCTGTCGATGGAGCACACCGAGTTCGGCGGGTCGGCCAGCTTCCACGCCGTGCGTTTCGCGAACATGGCGCTGTTCCGCTGGACGGTCTTCGGCGCGGAGGCGCTGTTCGACCATGCCCGCTTCATCGACGCCGCGAACTTCGGCCGAGCCCGGTTCCACGGCATGGCCAGCTTCCGCGACGCGCGGTTCAGCCGGCCACCGCAGGTCGACCAGGCCCGGGCGGTGGCCGATCCCGCTCACCGCTGGCCGGCGGGTGCCGTGGTCGAACGACTCGACGACGACTGGCTGCTGCTGGTCGACCGCTGAGCGGCAGGTCAGCGAGCCGGCGCGCGCAGCCCGTCGAGGGCCACACCGAGGACCCGGTCGCGCTGCTCGGGTGAGGGGAACTGGGCCATGGTGAGGCCGCTGATCAGCCGCACCACGTCGTCGAAGGCGATGTCGTCGCGGACCACACCGGCGGCCTGCGCGCGGCGCATCAACGGCTCGCCGGCGGCGTAGATCTCCGTGCGGCAGCTCTGGAAGATCTCCGAGTCGTGCAGCAACTGCTCGGCGAGCGCCCGCTTGGTGGCGACGTACGCGACGAAGCGGTGCAGCCACGCGACGAGGGCGTCCCACGGGGGCAGCTCGGCCAGGTCCTCGGCGGAGCGGCTCAGTGCCCGGACCTCCTCGACGTACACGGCCTCGAAGAGGTGCCGGCGGGTCGGGAAGTTGCGGTAGAGCGTGCCGATGCCCACCCCGGCCCGGCGGGCCACGTCCTCCAGGGAGGCGGCGGCGCCGTGCTCGGCGAACGCGTCGCGTGCCGCCGCGACCAGGGCGTCGTAGTTGCGCCGCGCGTCGGCCCGCTTGGGCCGCTGCGCGAAGACCTCGGGCATCTGCCCCGCGCTGGTCATGACGTGCGTCACCTCACCTCGGTTGCATCCGGAGGCAACCCTCCGCTAGCTTAGTGGAGGCACCCCTCCGGAAAGCCCGGAGGGAGCCCTCCGCTTAGCTTACCTCGGGATCCGCCCGATCCGCCTGGCCACCCGATCGCCCGGACCCGACAGCTCCGCCCGTCACGGACGACGGGCGACAAACCTCGTTCCGTACCGTAATCAGGGAGTTTTCTCTCGTGACAGTGACCTCCCGACGCGGCTCGCGTCGGCTCACCTTCGGCGTGCTCGCGGCCGGCGCCGGGTTCTTCGCGATGCTCCAGTCGCTGATCACCCCGGTGCTGCCGACCATCCAGCAGGACCTGCACACCTCCCAGAACACCGTGACCTGGGTCCTCACCGCCTACCTGCTCTCCGCGTCGATCTTCACGCCGATCCTCGGCCGGATCGGCGACATGGTCGGCAAGGAGCGGATGCTGGTCGTCTCGCTCGCCGCGCTCGCGCTCGGCTGCCTGCTGGCCGCCATCGCACCGAACATCGGCGTCCTCATCGTCGCCCGCGTCGTGCAGGGCATCGGCGGCGCGGTGTTCCCGCTCTCGTTCGGCATCATCCGCGACGAGTTCCCCGCCGCGCGGGTCTCCTCCGCCGTGGCCGCCATCTCGGCGATCGTCGCCGTCGGCGGTGGCCTGGGCATCGTTCTCGCCGGCCCGATCGTCACCACGCTGGACTACCGCTGGCTGTTCTGGATCCCGATGGTCGTCGTCGGCCTGACCGCCGTCGCCGCGCACCTGTTCATCCCCGAGTCACCGGTGCGTACCCCCGGGCGCATCGACTGGCGCGCCACCCTGCTGCTCTCCGGCTGGCTCGTCGCGCTGCTGCTGCCGATCAGCCAGGGCGCGGCCTGGGGCTGGACCTCCACCCGGGTGCTCGGCCTGCTGGCCCTCGCCGTGGTGCTGTTCGTCGGCTGGCTGGTCGCCGAGATCCGCTCGGCCAACCCGCTGATCGACATGCGGATGATGCGCCTGCCCGGCGTCTGGACCACCAACCTGGTCGCCCTGCTCTACGGCGCGTCGATGTTCTCCGTGTACGCGTTCCTTCCGCAGTTCGTGCAGACCCCCACGTCCGCCGGCTACGGCTTCGGCGCCAGCATCAGCCAGGCCGGTCTGCTCATGCTGCCGATGCTCGTCGCGATGTTCGTCGCCGGCCTGATCGCCGGGCGACTCCAGTCCGTCTTCAGCGCCAAGGCGCAGCTCGCCACCGGCGCCGCGTTCAACGTGGCCGCCTCCGCGATGCTGGCCGCCGCGCACGACACCCGCTGGGAGGTCGCCCTCGCGGGCGGCCTGGTGGGTCTCGGCATCGGCCTGGCCTTCGCGTCGATGGCCAACCTGATCGTCGCCAGCGTGCCCGCCAGCCAGACCGGCGTGGCCACCGGCATGAACGCCAACATCCGCACCATCGGCGGCGCGATCGGCGCCGCCGTGGTCAGCGGCGTGATCACCGCCCACCCGCAGGCCAGCGGCCTACCCCGGGAGGCCGGCTTCACGATGGGGTTTCTCGTCCTCACCACGATCGCCCTGGCCGCCGCGCTCGCGGCCCTGGCCGTCCCGTCCGCCCGGCGGGCGTCGGCCGGTCGCCGGCCGACCACCGCGACGATCGTCGAGTCCGAGCTAGCCGGCGAGTTCGCCACCATGCCGGCGACCCGCTGAGGTTCGCTGTCGCAGCCCGGGCGGTTCGCCGCCCGGGCTGCGGCATGCCCGGGAGTACGCTGGCCGCTCCCCGTTCGTCGTCTCCTGGATGTGCCCATGTCTGAACTGCTGACCGCCGAGCGAATCGAAGAGATCGGCTCTCTGGGCTCCGCGAGCCCGGACCCGGCCGCGCTGGTCGCCGAACTGGTGGGTGCCGTCGACGAGGGACGCGTCGCCGACCCCGACGACACCGGGTACGCCCTGCTCGTCGCCGCGGACATCCTGGAGCAGGCGGGTGACCTGGCCGACGCGCTCGCCCTGGCCACCCGCGCCATCGCCGAACAACCCGACGAGGACGCGTACGCCCGAGCGGTGCGCGGCGGACTGCTGCTGCGCCTCGGCCGTACGGACGAGGGCCTGGCCGAACTGACCGAATTGCGCCCGCTGTTGGAGACCAACCCCGACGCCACGTACCTGATCGACGAGCTGGCCGAGTCCGGCCACGCCGAGACGGCCCTGGAGTGGCTCACCGGAGCACTGGACGCGATCCTGGAACGGACCCGGACCCAGCAGCACGAGTCCGGGGACGCCCAGGACGAGGCCGCCGCCATGATCTACGGACTGGCCCAACGCCGGCACGACCTGCGCGAGGAGCAGGGCTTCCCCCACGACGAGTACGACAACCTCGCCGACCGGCTGCGCGCCGCCAGCAACCACGCCCTCGACGCGCTCGACGACGGCCCGGCCACGCTCCTGTACTGGCCGCAGGCCGAATTCGACGCCCTGCTCGTGCGCTGGCCGGCGCTCACCGACAGCTACCCGGCCACCTGGGACGAGCACCGCACCCAGATCGAACGAGCCCTCACCGAAGCCTCCGGGCTGGGCGGCGCCGACCTGGGCGTCGTCGCCGGCACCGTCGAGGGCCTGGCGGCCTTCGCCGGCACTGACCCCATCGACGAGGAAACCCTCGACGAGTACGCGGACAGCCTCGACGAGACGGGCGTGACGGCCTGGCCGCCCGGCCGCAACGACACCTGCTGGTGTGGCTCCGGCGCCAAGTACAAGAAGTGCTGCCTGCCGCGCTCCCGCGACTGAGCGGCGCGCCGGGGCCGGTCCCCTTGAGCGTCTGATGCCTGTGAGTCATATTGATGCCTCACAGGCATCACGCCGTTGGGCCCCTCCACGTCGGCGTGCCGGGGCTCGGTGAGAGAGGCGATGGCGTGACCGCACAGGAACAGCACGAGGCGATCGAGGACAGCCCGGTGGCTGGGTGGCACAGCACATCCGGCGGTACGTCGAGACCGACGGTGCCGACGGCGGCACCTACCAGGGCGTACCCTCACTGCTCCTCACCACGCGCGGACGCCGGACCGGCACCCTGCGCCGCACCGCCCTCATGTACGGCCGCGACGGCGACAACCACCTGCTGGTGGCGTCCAACGGAGGCGCGGACAAGCACCCCGCCTGGTATCTGAACCTGAGCGCCGACCCGACGGTGGAGATCCAGGTCGGCGCGGAGCGGATCGTCGGCCGCGCCCGGACCGCGACCGGCGAGGAACGCGTCCGGCTGTGGCCGGTGATGACGAAGGTCTTCCCCACGTACGCCCGCTACGCGAAGGAGACCGACCGCGAGATCCCGGTCGTCGTCATCGAACGCCAACCCACCATCGATTAAGGAAACCGGATGACCGGAAGGTCGCCGCCATCGCCGTACGCCTTACCCTCGCTGGTCAGCACCGAGGCGTCATGCTCCAAGACCGCCAGAACCGCGGCAGCGAGGTCAACCCGACCGGTAACGACGCGCCAGTACGCCAACTCCTGCCAGTCCTCACCCCAGGTGGGCAATACCGCGCAGGCGGGACGTTCGAGCAGTCGGTGCAGCAGCTGTCGATCGCCCGGATCATCCACCAACGCCAGCACTTCGGCCACGACCACAGCCGGAACACCGAACCGGACCCCGTCGTGGGCCACCTCGTGGATGGGTTCGGCGACATCCATGGAGCCAGCCACGTAGGCAAGCAACGCGGACCGGTCCAGTATCAGCCGAACCGCCGGCGCATCGGGACTCATCATGCCGCCGGGGCCTGGCTGCCCGTGCCGTCGAGCATTTCCGCTGCCGCGCGGCGGGAACGGTCCCGCAGTGCGGCGCGTCGACCAGGCGACCATTCCTGCTCGACTTGAGCGCGTTGGGCACGGGCGCGTGCCTGTCCCTCCGAGGTCACGGTCATGCCCCGGCGGGCCAACTCGGCGTCGAGATCCTCAGCACGCATCCGTGCCCGGATCGTGTCGACTACGTATGCGCTGGCGTTGGGCTCACGCTCCAAGCGCTCCGCCACGTCCTGAGGAAGCGAGAATGACTTCTTGCTCACCGATCCGGTCATACCAGGGAGCCTATCGGATCGCACCAAGGGTCGCGAGCGACACGCGCACCCGTACGTCGATTGGGCTGGGCGCAGCTCACCTATGTCGCTACTTCAAGCAAGCCACGCGACAACGCATCCGCCCGCACATCGTGCAACGGAATCAGA
The DNA here is from genome assembly GCF_008868155.1 of Micromonospora sp. ALFpr18c. Lineage (GTDB taxonomy): Bacteria > Actinomycetota > Actinomycetes > Mycobacteriales > Micromonosporaceae > Micromonospora. Next base: position 15,334 of record NZ_WBKR01000061.1, on the reverse strand, counting down.
CTGTCGCCCCGCCGCACCTTCCATGCGCTCCACCCGTTAATCGTTGGCTTACCGGTTGCAGTCGATCCTGCCGGGGACGGTGACTCGAACGCCTCCCCGCTCTCCAACTCGATCTGTCCGGCTTCGTTGACATGCGCAAGGTAACGATCGCGTTTGTAGGTGAGTACCAACTCCTCACCAGCGCTGAGCGCCCCAACATAGACCAGTCTGGCAACCGTAACGCCACCGAAGTGAGCCCGGGTGCGTCTGGCGACGGCAGCAGAGACGCGCTGGCTGGGGAGAGCGACCGGAACGTCCAACTGCTCGGCTATCTCCCGCGGAACAGTGGGCGGCAGGATGAAACCGAGCCGCTTCGGCTCCCAGATGATCTCGCACAAGCGCTCGTAGAGCTGCTGCCGCAGCTCGATGGCTGACATATCGAAGCGGGGCACAGGATGGAAGATCTTCTCCAGTCGATACTTTTTGACCACTCCCTCAGTGAAGGGTCGGTTGCGTTCCTGGGTCGACTTGTGCAGCGACGCCGCTAGGTGATTCTGGCCGCGATACCATTCGATCTTTTGCTCATACGGCGCGTCCTGATAGCTGGCGTTATGAGACTTCCTCAGCAGCAGCAGCGCCCCAATCCGATTGCGCTGCACCCGGAAGACCGACTCGGTCTTAACCTCGGGCTGGTGGCGTTCGAACTTGTTCGCCCAGATGTGCTCGATTTCGAATGGCTCGTCCTTGTTTAGATACCGAGCGATCTCGTTCGGTCGGCCACACTCGGTCTCCACGAAGGCCGTCAGCCGGGCGAGGAGATACCTGACCTGAGACCGGTTGTCCGCTCGTAGTCCGTACCGCTTGACTCCGGTGAAGTCGACGTCCAGCTCGGCTATTCGCCTGCCCAGTACCTTCGCGACAGCATCAATGTCCGGGCAGGCTCGAAGGTCGAGGATCACCGGCAGGACGTAAGTGTCCAAATCATCCGGCTTTCCGATCCGGTTGTTGACGGCCATCCGGACGAACACCAGGTCGAGGTAGGCCGCAACCAGGAACGCCTTCTCCCGGAACTGGGCGTCGGTGTCGTCAGGGTCGATCGCGGCCAGCAGGAACGGCATCTGGTCGATCTCGTTTCTGGCGTTGTAGAACAGCGGCTCCAGTTTGGGCTCCAGAACGCTCGTCGCCGCGTGTAGTGAGGCGTAACGCTTGGAGAGATGTGCGAGATCGTGTTCGATGAAACGAGCGAAGTCCGGTGCATACTTCAGGTTCATTCGGCGCGCGGCGTTCTCCTGCACCCAGCCGTGGAACGACACCCCAATGTCGGTGACCTCGTCGGCGCTCTGTGCGTACCGGCCGATGAGCAATGCTTGAAGGAACCTCGCCGCTGCCTGCGGGGCGCGGTTGTCGATCCTCGCCAAGACGCCACCCCACGCCTCTCCCAACCGGGGCAGGTTGTGGCCGTTGCTGGCGCGCCGCAGCAGGAAGCTCTTCAACAGATCAGCGGGGCCGAGCTGCACCCCACGGTCGTTCATCGTCTCGAAGATCTCCCAGCCCTGCCGGCGATTGTTAGCGTTGATACCGACGAGGCAGACCCGGTTGAGCAGCCAGTGGATGAAGAGCGGAAGAGCTTCGTCGCGGATCGATTCCGGCAGCAGCCCGTCAAGCTCCTGGCTGCGTTCATAGAGGTTGGTGACCGACGGGCTCGCGTCGGCGGGCAGTGAGAACGGTTTGTCTTCAAAGATCGCCTCAAGAACAGGGGCCCGCTCATCAGAGCGGATCACGTAGGCCCGCTCCCCGTACGAGCTGCCGGCGATGAGCGGCTCCAAGGCGGCAATGTCGCCGTGATACTCGGGACGCTCCGCCTCCACCGCGAGCCGGCGCAAGTGCAACAGCAGCAGGTGCAACGTGGTGATCCGTTGCTGTCCGTCGACAAGCGCCGCCACCTCGTCGTCCTGGTAATAGACAAAGGGCCCGAGGAAGTACGGCCGGTAGTGGCGCACCTCGCGCCGTTCGTGGCCGGGCATCCAGTCCTCAGCAAAGTGGGCAGTCAGGTCGTCGATCAGTGCCTTGACGTCCTTCCGACCCCAGCTGTACTCGCGCTGATACGGATCAAGCCGGAATTTCAAGAGGCTGAACAGCTCCTTGATCGTGAAGCCGTCACCACGAATGGGAGAGTCGGTCACGCCACCACCTTCATCGCCTCAGCATTACGGAGCGGATAAGTTAATTCAGATTCGGCTGTACCTTCGTCGCGGTCAGGGCTTCCGCGATGGCGGCGAACTCCCGTAGCGCCGCTTCCAGATCCTCGACGATCTCGTTCGCAATCACTTCCGGCGGCAGCAGCGCGTCCGCGTCCTCCAGGGAGGCGTCCTTGAGCCAGGTGATGTCGAGGTTCGCCTTGTCGCGGGCGATCAACTCCTCATAGGAGTAGGCCCGGAACCGCTCGGTCTCGACCCGCTCGGCGCGGTCCTTGCCCGGCAGGTAGCAGTCGACGAAATCCTGGAGGTGTTCGCGGCGCAGCGGGTTCTGCTTGAGGGTGAAGTGTTGGTTGGTGCGGAAGTCGTACACCCAGAGTTTCTGGGTCCACGGCTCTTCGCGGGCGCGCTTGCGCTCGAAGAAGAGCACGTTTGCCTTCACCCCGCCTGCGTAGAAGATGCCGGTGGGCAGACGCAGCATGGTGTGCAGGTCGTACTGCTTGAGCAGCCGGCGGCGGATGGTCTCCCCCGCGCCGCCCTCGAAAAGCACGTTGTCCGGCAGGACGACTGCGGCCCGACCGTCGATCTCCAGCAGCGAGGCGATGTGCTGGACGAAGTTGAGCTGCTTGTTGGCGGTGGTGGCCCAAAAGTCGTTGCGCTCGATCTCCCGCTCCTCGCGGGTGGAGCGGCCGTCCTCGCCGATCATGCGGATCGAGGAGCTGCGGCCGAACGGCGGGTTCGCCAGAACCAGGCTGTAGCGGCGGTCCGGCTCCTTGCCGAGCGCGTCCCTGATCGCGATCAGGGAATCGCCGCTGGGCGTGCCAATGCCGTGCAGCAGCATGTTCATCGCGGCGAGTCGGGCTGTGCCGTCGACCAACTCGGTGCCGGTGATCGCACCGTTGGCGAGCCGGCGTCGCTGATCCGGCGTGAGGGAACTGCCGTGGTGCCGCTGGATATGATCGAACGCGGCGAGCAGGAAGCCACCGGTCCCGCAGGCCGGGTCGGTGATCGTGTCGTCGGGGGTGGGCTGCGTGCAGTCGACCATCGCGGCGGTCAGCGCACGCGGGGTGAAGTACTGGCCGGCACCGGACTTGGCGTCTTCGGCGCCCTTGGCGAGCAGCTCCTCGTAGGCGTCGCCCTTGACGTCGACGCCCGCCTGCGACCACTGCTCCTTGTCGATCAGATCGACGATCAGCCGCTTGAGCTTCGCCGGGTCCTGAATCTTGTTCTGCGCCTTGCGGAAGATCGTGCCGAGCGTTCCGCCCTCGCGGGCCAGGCCGGTGAGGATGTGCCGGTACTGCACCTCCAGGGCGTCACCCTCGGCGTCGAGCAGCGTCTGCCAGCTCAACTCGTCGGGCACGATCTGCTCGGGCCGGATCGGCCGGTTGGCCCGCTCATCGGCCATCTTGAGGAAGAGCAGGAACGTCAACTGCTCGACGTAGTCGATCGTCGAAACGCCGTCGTCGCGCAGCACGTCGCAGTAGTTCCACAGCTTCTGCACCAACCTGCGCGAATCCACAGTGCTCACAGCGGCAGTGCCTCCTGCTGATAGTCGTCGCCGGTCACCCTGGTCGGCGGAGCCGCCAGCTCCTTGGGAGCACGCCGAGAGCCCGCCTTCTGCTTCGGCGGTGCGGCTGCACGTTCGGTTTGGATGCGTACGAGCAGTTCCGAGGCCGGCTCGTCGTTGGGGTCCTGCGGCGCCAGCCGTCCAGCGGACGCTTCGGCCAGCAGCGACGTCCGCAGGAGTAAGGCTCTTGATCTCGCCTGCTCAATCTCCCTCAAGAGCCGATCAACCCGGGCGAGACTATCCCTTGCGTGGGCCACGATCGCTTTTTGCTCAACTAGTGGAGGGATCGGAAATTCGACCTCCTTGAATCGAGCTGCCGACAGGTGCGCGATGTTTGTGGTGATCCTAACCTCTTTCAAGAATCGGCGAGCATGCAAGTGCCGTCGAAAAACCAGAAGCGCCCATTCCGGATCCACTCCGGGACTGGCTCGGAATCGGAGGAGGCTGTTCGTGAACGCCACTTCTTTCGGATTGCCTCGATACATCGCAGGTCGACCAAGCAACTCAGGGCTCTGCCCTTCGTTGAGAAGAATGTCACCAACACGAAGCTGGAACTTGTCGAATATGGTTGGCGGGAAATCCATCTCCTTGACATCCGAGGTATCGATACGATCCTCGAACACATTAGCGACGCGGAGATAGGGCCGCATATGCGATCCTCTGTGCCAATCGGGGTGACGCTGCCGCCCTAGCTCCACTTTGCCAGCCTCGCCCACCGAACACCACCGCCAATGCGCTGGAGCGTCCGACGGAACCGCGGTAGTGAGAATTCTCTTTTTTAGCCCTTTGAGCCGGCGAACAGCCACATCTAATTGCTCCCGGCCTGCATCCAGCCGCGACAGCTGACCCCCTAAAAGAGCAACGATCCGCCGTTGTTCGGCGAGCGGAGGAAGCCGAACCGGAATTCGACTCATCGCCGCCTGAGTAAGCTTTAGCCGCGTAGTCCCGTTGGCGAATCCCTTATAATTGAATTGATTCAAGAAGTAGCATAAATAGTTTGGGTCAATCGCCCCCCTCGAGCGCAGGACATGCGCGTGGTTATTTACCCAAGAAGGTCCGGAGATAAGGTAGGCCTTCTTCTTGCTTGGGTTTAAGAATTGAACGCCATCCTCACCAAGCAGAACAAGCTCTTCATCGAAGATTGAGGCGTCGATCGATCCGACTCGGCCAGTCGCTCCATAATATGGAACTGGACCAGCCCGCCCCGCCCGCTCCTTCGCGCTAACTGGCACTCGCATACTATCGAGAACATCAACAAGATTTCCGAGGTCGGCGACGACCCAACCGTAGGGCAGATCGGTCACGCGGACAGCTCCTGATTCAGCTCGTTCAGCAGCGGCTCAGCGCGTTTACCGAACGCGCCTGCGTATCCGTCGATCCCGCCCCGCTCGCTGAACGGCGCCCCCTCCAGATCGTCCGGGGTGATCTCCACGCTGACCGCTATCACGTCCTTGATCCTCTCCAGCCACCACGCCTGATCGGCAGTGAACGTAGCCCCCGCTTGCTCCTGCCGGAGCAGCCACCCACGGAAGCGCTCCTCGACGAGGCTGCGGTAGGGGCGCAGTTCCTGATCGAGCCCCAACTCATACCGGATGAGGCTGACAAGATCCGTCACCCCCCTACTGCCCGCCGAGTCCGCGGTTCGGCCGAGCAACACGTACGACTTCCACAGCGACTCCGGTGTCCATGCCTGCGGCGGTCGGGCGATGCGCGCCGCCAACTCTTTGAGCTGGTCGTACCCGACTCTCCCCCGCCCTTCGAAGAAGACCTGCAACGCCGTAATCTCGTCGCGATGCTGCTCCAGGTAGTCGTGCCAGCTTTTCACGGTGACCTGGGCGCGCTCCTCGGGCGGCACGCCAGCGGCTGAGATCAACTTGTCGGCGTTCACCTCATCGATGGTGATGTCGTGTGCGCGGCGGATCTCCAGGATGCGTTCGCGCAGCAGTGGGTTCGCGGCGAGCGGACGTAGCGCGCCGGCCAGCAGGTCACGGATGGCCTCCGGGCCGGCCTCCTTGGCCGGGTTGAGCTGCTCGGGGGCGACGGCGTCGACCAGGCCACGCACGATTCCGGTGAGCGGCTGGTCGGCGAGTTCGGCCAACTCGGCGCGTTCGTCGTCGGTCAACTGCTGCTCCAGCCTCGCCAGCCGGGCGGCGAGGGTGGCCACCTCGTCTGAGTCGGCGGTCAGGGTGCCGGCCTTCTTCAGCAGGTCGCGCAGGGAGATCTGCCGTTCCGTGTGGCGTTGCAGCGGAACCGCCTCGTCCAGGTCCGCTTCGGTGACCCCCACCGCGTCGACGATGACGAACCGGTCCTTGACCTCGGCGTCGGGCGTGACGGCCTGGAACTCGGCGGCGTCGATGGTGCGGGCGCCGCGACCCTTCATCTGCTCGAAGTAGGTGGCGCTGCGCACCGGCCGAAGGAAGAAGACGCACTCCAACGGCCGCACGTCGGTGCCGGTGGCGATCATGTCGACGGTCACCGCGATGCGCAGCTCCGGGCTGTTGCGGAAAGCCTGGATGAGGGTGTCCGGGTTGTCGCCGCCCTTCCGGGATGCGTACGTGATCTTCGCAGCGAAGTCGTTGCCCCGCCCGAAGACCACCCGGACCATCTGCACGATCTCCTCGGCGTGGTTGTCGTCCCGCGCGAAGATCAGCGTCTTGGGCACGGTCGAGCGGCCGGGGAAGATCTCCTCGAAGAGCTTCTTGCGGAACGTCTCCAGCACCAGCCTGAGCTGGCCCCTCGAGATCACCGAGCGGCCGACCTGGCTTCCGCCGTACGTGAAATCGTCTTCCAGCTCCTGGTAGCGCTCGGCCCTGGTACGGCGGTCGCGCAGCGGCACGACGGTGCCGGCCTCGATATCGGCGCCCTTCTCGGTGATCTCCGTCTTGATCCGGTACACGTCGAAGCTGACGTTGACGCCGTCGGCGACCGCCTGCTCATAGGTGTACTCGGAGACCAGGTTCTGCTGAAAGAAGCCCAGCGTCTGCTTGACCGGCGTCGCCGTCAGTCCGACTACGAAGGCGTCGAAGTACTCGATGACGGCCCGCCATTTGCCGTAGATCGAGCGGTGACACTCGTCGACCACGATCAGGTCGAACGTCTCCGGCGGAAGCTGCCGGTTGTAGGCGACCTCGGCCGGCTCGTCCAGCTCGTAGTCGTCATACGCCCGGTCGTCGAGATCGGGATCCGGCAGGTCGTCGCCGCGCAGGGCGCCGTAGAGCCGTTGAATGGTGGAGATGACCACGGCAGACGAGTCGAGCATGCCGCCACCGGACAGCCGGTCCACGTTGTGCAGCTCGGTGAACTTCCGCCCGTCGTCCGGGGTCTGATAGCCCGCGTACTCCCGCAGGGTCTGCTTGCCGAGGTTGTTCCGGTCGACCAGGAACAGGATCCGGGTGGCACGGGCGTGCTTGAGCAGCCGGTAGCTGCTGGTGACGGCGGTGAACGTCTTGCCGGCACCGGTGGCCATCTGGATCAGCGAGCGCGGTCGGTCCTCGGCGAGGGACCGCTCCAGACCGTCGATGGCGTCAACCTGAGCCGGGCGCAGGCCGAGGCGATCCAGCGCCGGCATCCGCCGCAGCCGCGCCCGCAAAGTCGGTGCCGCCGGGTCGTCGTCGGCCTCCCGCATCCACCGCGCGAAGGTCTCCGGCCGATGAAAGGCAAAAACCTCACGAGTACGCGGAAAAGGGTCGAGTCGGTTGACGAAGGCGGTCTCGGTGCCCGTGGCGACGTAGCCGAAGGGCAGCGGGTCGTCCCGGCGCCATGCGGCGAGCTTCTGTTCGGCGGTGAGCCCGTTGAGGTAGCGGTCGAGCTGCCCCTCCACGCCACGCGGCGCGGTCCCCTCCCGCTTCGCCTCGATCACCCCGACCAGCCGCTGGTTCACGTAGAGCAGGTAGTCGGCCCGGCCGGTCGCCAGGGTTACCTCGCGGACGACGACGCCGGTGCCCGCGTACAGGTTGATCTGGCTCTCGTCCTGGACGATCCAGCCGGCGGCACCCAACTGCCGGTCGATCTCGACGCGGGTCTGCATTTCGTTGAGCGGTTCGTGGGAGGCGCGCCGGGCGCGGGCAATGAACTCTTCCCGCCGAGCGGCCGACACCTTCGCCGTCGCCTTGCTGTCGAGCGCTGCCTGCTCCGCCTGTGCCGACGGTGCCAAGCTCGCCACCAGGGCGGCGGCCTGCTCACGACGGGCGTCGGCATCCCGGACGGCAAGCTCGGCGGCGACCGTTGCGTCCGCCTGGGCCTGAGCGAGGGACGCCTTGCCCTCCAGCAGCAGCTTGGTCTGGGCCAGCTCGTCCTTGTACCGCTGGATCTCCGCCTGGAGCCCGTCAGCGATGCTCTGCGAAACCTGGCGAGGCGGCGGGGATGGCGGCACGAAACCGAGCGGAGTCCTGTCGCCCGTCAACGCCCTGTGGAACCACACGCCCAACTCGAAGCAGGTGCGCAGCATGTCGAGCGCCGCGCGCACCTCGCCCAGGTGATCGTGTACGGCCTTGTTACCCTGGTCACGGAGGCGGTCGAACGCGTGGTACGTCTCCGCAACCAGCGTGCCGTCGCCGTACAGCGCCTGAACCCGGTGGTAGAAGTCGTTCTTCTGCGGCTTCGCACCGGTGCGGCGGACAAGGTCCTTGGCCAACTCGTCGCCGAAGGCACGGATCTTGAACATCGCCGCCTGCGCGTCGACATAGACGAGCAGCTCAGCGCCCGCGCCGTACCAGACCAGTAGCGGGTGCTCCCTGAGGAACCCGAAGTTGGCGGATTGCTCTGCCAGACGTCGTACCTGTCGAGGATCCACGACACTCCACGTCGCTAGCCGTCGGTGAACACGTCAGGATAGGGAAGATCACTCCTCAGCACAGCCCCCACCACGCGCAGTGACACCTATCCGACATCGTCGCCCGTGATCGGCTGGGCGTGTAGGCCAGCCATCCCACCAGCAAGCCAGGTGGGGGTGTCGCGGCCCGATTCCGTGTGTGGCGCATGAACTACTGGCTAGCCTGGACAGCGCAGGACGCCCTCATCGGGCTCCCGCGCCCGCCTTGGGGCCCGGTAAGCGGGCCCTTCTTGCATCCCGCCCTCATTCCCGCTTCGTCATCGGATCCCAACACCACGAGTGGTAGCACCACGGCTCGGAAGCTCGCCTGCGAGCGGAGGGGTTGGAAGTTCCGTATCTCAGCGGGTGATCCGATAGCCTGGGTCCACAGGCACGGATCGATCCGGTCCGGCTTCGGCGATTCTTTGCATGATCGCTCGCAGGGTATCGGTGGTGAAGCGCTCCGGGTCGATCAGCACGTCGACGGCCACACCGGGTCCGGCCAGCCAGAACGCCTCGGCGGCTCCGATGAGAGCGGAAGTCTCACCGTGCTGGAACTCGATGAGCAGCCAGTCGGCGGGATCGCGCTCGTGATACTCGGCCAAGAATTCGCATAGCTCGGCGAGAGTGCTTAGCTGGTTACCTCGGAGCACGTGCACTCGCAGGTCAACCCGGTGGCCATCCTCGACCTGACGCTCCCAGACACGGGTGGTGACATTGACGTCCCCCCACTCGGAGGCGAAGTCCGATACCAGGTCACCGACCTCCGGCGGCAGATAAGCGATGCGAAAGCCGTCCAACTCGCCACCGCCCCGAGCAGCCGGATCAGGCACGCCGGTCACCCCGCCGCCTCGATCGCCGCCTCCACCTTGTCCAGGTAGTTGAACCACCACTCCCCCTCGTCCGGTTGGGAGGCTGTGGCGAGGAGATTGGCCGCGATCACGAACACGGCACTCACGCCGCCCGCAGTGTTCGCAACCCGTGGTGGATTGCCCGTCGAGACGGCGGCCAGGACGGCTTGCACGTCTGCCGCGGAAACCTCGGCCCACTGTTCCTGGTGGCTGACGTTGCGCGACAACTCGTTGACCTCTTGCATCGATGGCAGGCCATCGTGGACCTCGAACATGACTGCGGCGTTCACGGCCAACGTCAGTTCCACGGCCTTGGTCAGCGTCTCGGGGCTGTTGCCCAAGGCGTCCAAGGCACTGTCGAATCTGTCGGAATCACGGTGAACAGCAGCATCTAGGACAGCTCTGACCAGAGCCTCTACTTGATCATCGATCTTCACGGCCAGGTCCTCCGTCTCGGTGCTTCGCTCTCCACGCCTTGAAAGATCCGGCTGCGGCAGCAGCAGCCAGCAGAGTACCTGCAACCGCCTTGACGGCCGTCGGCAAAAATTCCTGAAAGCTCGCGTACGCCGCAGCTGTGGCGGAGGTCCACCATCCGATCGACTCGCTGCTGAGGTGTTGACGGCGCGGTGCTGGCGGTGCTGCCTGGTTCCGGTTCGCGCTGTCGAGTCGTCGAGGGACCGCAGACCTGATGACTGGCCTCACCGCCACGGGTGGTTGGCGGGTTGTGCTACCACCACCCGTGGTCAGTTTCCGTGCGACACGAGGTCGCGCGGCGCAAGTGGATACACCGTGTGATGGATCGGAGGTTGTTGTCGATGGTGTGATTCCGGGCCAGTGTCCGATGGTCCGTCCCCGCCCCGACGTGCGTGGCTGGTAACGGCTGGGTGCGGAGCTCGGGGTTCAAGCCGAAGGGTTCCCGTGCTGTCCGGGGACTACGGGTGAGGGGAAGGCTGGACGGGTGAATGGATGTGAACCTCTGTATGCCTCGTGAACCGGTGGCGTCCGGGATGGCGTGTGTGGCCGGGCGTCTGAGAAGGGCTGGCCGTGGGAGAGCGGCAGGCGGCGGACGGGGAGGAAATGCCGGTCGTGTGGACACCGTCGCCCTCGGGGTAGAGGAGGCACCCACCCCAGCCGGGTCTTGCCCGCGCGGAACGTGGAAACCCCGTCCGGGTCCGGTCGCTGCCTTGCGGCCGGTAGATCACCGTAAGGGAAGTCGATGCCTTGGCGGGACAGGATGGTCCAAGAAGCGAATGCCGGCGGCCGAAAGGCACCGGGAACCGGGGCGTTTTGGCTGGTCTGTCACCCAGCCGTCCCTGGCGAACCGGCCGGATACGGGCTGCTGCCCGAACCCGAAAGGGTGCTGACGTGGACCAGGTGAGCCTGTGAAGGGACGATGCTCACGATGCTGAAACCGATGGACAAGTTGGACGCCACGACGTCTTCGGGCGGTGTGGTGAACGGACCTGAGGGCGAGGTCGTCGACTGGGACGCCGTTGATTGGCGGACCGTCGAGGACAACGTACGGCGTCTGCGGCAGCGGATCTTCACGGCGACGAAGGCAGGGGATCTGCGCAAGGTACGTAACATGCAGAAGTTGATGCTGCGGTCCCGCGCGAACACGCTGGTCAGCGTGCGCCGGGTCACGGAGATCAACGCTGGCCGCATGACGGCGGGAATCGACGGTCGGCTTGCGCTGACCGCCGGGGACAAGGCGGATCTGGCGCGGTGGGTTGACCGCCACGCCTACGGCTGGTCCGTCCTGCCGGTCAAGCGGGTGTACATCCCCAAGGCAAACGGGAAGCGACGTCCACTCGGGATACCCGTGATCGTTGACCGGGTGCTCCAAGCCCGGACTCTCAACGCGCTGGAGCCGGAGTGGGAAGCGCGGTTCGAGCCGAGGTCCTACGGATTCCGGCCCGGCCGCGGCTGCCACGACGCGATCGAGGCCATCCACGAGGTCGTCAAGGGGAAGAACCCCAAGCGCACGTGGGTCCTCGACGCGGACCTGGCGGCGGCGTTCGACCGCATCAACCACGATCACCTCCTGGCAGCGCTGGGTGCCTTCCCCGCGCGGGCGCGGATCGCCGCGTGGCTGCGAGCCGGTGTGGTTGATCAAGGCCGGTTCGCCCCGACCGATGAGGGAACACCTCAAGGCGGGGTGATCAGTCCGCTGTTGCTCAACATTGCCCTGCACGGGATGGAACAGGCCGCAGGGGTCCACTACGAAGGTCGCACCGATGGGCGGGTGAAGATCGACAAGCGGTGCCCCGTGGTAGTGGTCAGATACGCCGACGACCTGGTCGCCCTGTGCGACAGCCGCGAACGCGCGGAACAGGTCAAGGCGCGGTTGGCCGCCTGGCTGACGCCGAGGGGTCTGACCTTCAACGAGGACAAGACACGCATCGTCCACGTCAATGACGGGTTCGACTTCCTCGGATTCACCGTCCGCCGATACGGCGACATAGCCCTGACCACTCCCAGCAAAACGGCCGTGAGACGGTTGCGGGAACGGCTACGCGGCTCGATGAGAGCACTACGCGGCGCCAGCGCGTTGGAGGTCATCCGAACGATCAACCCGATCGTGCGTGGCTGGTCGGCCTACTACCGCACGGCGGCATCCAGCGACACCTTCGGGACGCTGGAACACTACATGTGGCAACTCACCTACAAGTGGGCCAAACGCCGCCACCAGAACAAGCCGAAGCACTGGATCGTCACCCGGTACTTCGGCCGGTTCAACCCCGCCAGGCAGGACAACTGGGTGTTCGGCGACCGGGAAACCGGCGCTTACCTCCGCAGGTTCTCCTGGACGAAAATCGACCGGCACCAGATCGTCAAGGGCGGGTCGTCACCAGACGACCCCGCTCTCACCCGATACTGGGCCACCCGACGAGCGAAGGGACCCGCCCTGCTGACCGGGCTCGACCGCTGGCTACTCCGTCGCCAGCACGGACGCTGCCCCCGATGCGGGGACTACCTGCTGCACGCCGGACAGCAGCCGAACAGCCCCACCGAATGGGAACAATGGCTGCGCACCATCCGGAAGGCGATGACCAAGGGAAACATCATCGTCAACTCCGGACACGGCACACCGGTCGAAGAACAACGCCGTCTGATCCACGCCGACTGCCTACGACGGCAACCCGTCCCCGGCAGCGGCCCAGCAACCCCGCCCAGCCCAACGCCCTCGGGGCTTGCTTGAGCCGTGTGCGGTGAAAGTCGCACGCACGGTTCTGAGGGGGCCCCGGCGCAGCAATGCGCCGGGGCTACCCGACCGACGACCCCAACTGCCGCGCCTTTGCGGTCGCCGCTTCGATGGCCTGCCGGGCGCCGCCGGTGCGCGCAACGACCAGCACCAGGACCTGCTTGATGGCCTCCAGGGCCTGCAGCAGTGGCCCGGGCTGCCCGCCCTGCAGGACCATGGCGACGAGTTGCTGCGCCTCGCCGACTCCGGTGATGGCCCCGGTCGCCGCGTCACGAGCGGCGTCCACGGCGCTCTGCACGGGCGCCAGCCCGGCGATCGTCTCCTGCGGGGTGGCCTCGTTCGGCACCGCCGCGGTGGCCTTCGTCGCCTCACCGATCGAACCGGCGAGACTTCCCAGGCCGCCCTGGATGCCCGTGATCGCGTTGCGCACCCGCGCCACGCCCGCCGCTACGGCGACGAAGCCCGCGCCGGCGGCTCGCAACGCCACCTCCTGCGCCTGACTGTCAGCGGCGGCTGCCAACCCCTGCGCGCGTTCGACCCCGGTCATCAACGCGCGGAGTTCACCGGTGATCTTCTCGATCTGCGACACGTGGCCGGCGCCCCAATCGATGAAAGCGAAAGTGCTCGACAGCTGAAACTACCGGGCTACTCGCGAGGCCACTAGACACCGGCGAGGCGGTCGGCACCGCAGACAGACCCGCTAACTTTCGGTCATCTCTGCATCTGCGAACAGATGCCGGGTGTCGTTGTGGCTGGTCAGGGTCCATCGCCAACCAGCGGAGGGCCGGGTCCAGGAGAGCGGTTGCTGTACCCAGGTCGTGACGCTCCCGTGGTACGCCGCGACACCCGCGGTGGCCCGACCGGCGATAGGCACGGCCAGGAAGTGGCGGAAGGCGGCATCGATGGTTTCGCCGTGGCCGACGACGAGGACACGCTCACCTACATGCCGGGTCGTGATCTCGCCGATGGCGACGCTGGCCCGATGCAGGTAGTCCCGCCAGGTTTCGCCGCCGGCTGCGAGCGGACGGTCCGCATCGAGGGCAGGGATGTCCCCGTACTCAGCGACGACGTCAGTCCACGGCCGGCCGTCGGCGGTGCCGTAGTCCTGCTCGGCGAGGTCGGCGACGGTCTCGGCGTCCAAGCTGAGGTACGCGCCGATGATCGCGGCGCTTTCCTGGGCTCGGCGCAGCGGCGTGGTGTAGATGGCGTGAATCGGGCGCTCGTGGTGCTCTTGACCGAGTCGTTGGGCTAGTCGTTCGATCTGGCGTCGGCCGCGGTCGGTCAGTCCGCGACACCCTTGCGGGCCTCCGACGATCTGTTCGCGGTTGCAGTGGGCCTCGCCGTGGCGGGCGATGATCAGTTCAGCGGGGAGTGTCATGGTCGCTGGTCCCGTCTCAGCGTCTGATGAGGGTGTCGTAGAACCGAAGGCACTGGGCGGCGTGGTGGACAGCGCTGAAGCGGCGGGCGTGGCATCGGGCAGCGCTGGCCAGGGTCTTTCGGTGTCGAACATCGTGGATGAAGCGATCGACCGCGTCTGCCAACGAGTGCGGATTCGCCGGCTCCATGACCACTCCCGCGTCGCCGATCAGTTCGGCCATGTTGGCAACGTCCGTTGCGAGGACGGGCACACCGTGGGCGAGGTAGTCGGCGATGGCACCGCTGCCCTGGAAGGTTGGCTGGGTGCGGTAGGGGAAGATTCCGAAGTCCGTCGCCGTGACGAGCGCCAACCGAGCGGCGGCATCGAGGTACGTCGGTACGACACGCAGCTGTGTTGATCCGTGCGTGGTGCCCTTGACCTCGGCGGCGAGATCCAGTCCTGCCTGTGATGGGACGTCCCAGAACGGGCCCGCGACGATCATGCGGCCGGGTTCCTTCGTCCGCTTACATGCGGCGATCAGGTTCTCGGTGTCTTTCCAGGGGGCTGCGTAGCCGTAGAGGCTGCCAATCGGCCGGGGGTCCGAGGGTTCCAGGGCTGGGGCGAGATCCTTCGGGTATCTCGGCGAGGTGCCCGATGGGATGGTGGTTGGCAGCCAGGAGACAAGGCGTGGTGCGTGGGGCCCAGCGAGGGTCGCGAGGCGCTCGGCTCCGTAGGCGCCGAAGCACACGAAGGCGTCCATCCCGGCGACTCCCCTGTTCACCGCCTCGCGTAGGTCCGGCTCGGGGATGTGGTCGGTGAACAGGGTCCAGTCGAGGCTGTGTAGGTGGTAGACGGCCGGAGGTCGGCGGGCCGGCCACAGTTGGGGTAGCAGTTGTTCGACGTCGAGGTTTCCGAAGTGGATGGAGAGCAGGTCGTACGTGTTCACGTCGACGTCGGCAAGCATGCCCTCGGCCTCCTGGCGGACGCGCTCGGCCGTCCAGAATCGGTCCTGCTCCTTGTCGTAGGGCACGCCCGATGAGCCGAGGCGGTCGACCTGCACGCCGAGGAATCGCAGTGCGGCGGTGAAGACGTCGAGGTAGGGCGGGATGCTTCCGCCGGTGTGGTGTGGGCCGATCAGCAGGATTCGCACGGCTCACCTGCCGACGAGCGCTCGGTAGAGCCGGAGACTCGGCCGCGTTGGCTGCCCAGTCGAAGTGGTCGAGGAGGCGGCCGGCTGGGCGTTCGGCCAGGGCTATTGCGTAGTGGGGTTACTCCTGGTCACGGCGTCGATGAGGTCGTGTGGGCGGTGGTTGGCGCGTCGGGTGGCTTCGGCGATGTTGGTTGCACCGTTGGTGCGGTGGTAGCCGATT
>NZ_WBKR01000060.1 GCF_008868155.1 Micromonospora sp. ALFpr18c | reverse complement strand
CCCGTACCGCCCGGGTCGAGGCCGACGACGCCCGCCAGCGCGCCGAGCGGGCCGGGCAGCAGGTCACCGCCGCCGACGAGCGGGCCCGGCTCGCCGAGGCGGCCCGGGACGAGGCCCGCCGCGACGCCAGCGCGGCGCAGGCGCTGCGCGCCCAGGCCGAACTCGATCGGGACCAGGCCCGCCGCGACGCGGACGAGCTGCGGGTGGCACGCGACGCCGAGCGGCAGCGGGCGGCCGATCTGAGCGTCGACCGGGACGCGGCGCGCGCCGACGCCGAGCGGGCCACCCGGGCCGCCGCTGAGGCCACCGAGCGGGCCGGGCGGTGGCAGACCGAGGTGCAGGACGTCCGTCGCCAGATCGACCAGGCCCGCGCCGACGCCGCGCGGACCCGCACCGAGGCCGCCGACGCGGCCCGCGCCCGCGAGCAGGCCGAACGCGCCCGTGACCGCGCGCAGGTCGCCGCCGACCAGGCCGACACGGCCCGTCAGGAGGCCGCCGAACTGGCCGTGCGGCTGCGCGCGGAGCTGACCGCCACCCTCGCGCACCGCGACGCGCTGACCGCCGAGCTGACCGCCGCCCGGCACGCCGCGGCCACCGCCGAGGGCCAGGTCAGCACCCTGACGGTACGACTGGACGCCGCCGAAGCCGACCGGGACGTGGCCCAGCGGCGGGTGGCGCAGCTCGGTGACCAGGTCAGCGACCTGGCGCTGGCGTTGGCCCGCCTCGGCGCCGCCACGCCCGACGACGCCACCGGCTGACCGCCGGGCCGGTCAGTGGATGCCGGCCATCAACGCGCGGATGTGTCGGGCGAACATCACCGCGCCCACCCCGAACGCCACCGACGCCAGGCCGAAGGTGAGGAAGTAGGTCGACTCGGACCAGGTCTGCGCGAGCCGGGCCACCTGACCGCCGATGGCGTCGCCGACGGCGGTGGCGAGGAACCACAGCCCGAGCATCTGACTGGCGTACTTCACCGGCGCGAGCTTCGTGGTGGCGGACAGGCCGACGGGGCTCAGCGACAGCTCACCGGCGACCTGGATGGCGTACACCGCGACCAGCCACCACGGCGACACCCGCTCGCCGCCGACGGCGGCCTGCGCCGCGGCGGCCATCAGCACGAACGACAGGCCGTTGAGGATGAGCCCGACGGCGAACTTCACCGGGGTGGACACCCGGTTGCCGGCGCGCAGCCACAGCAGCGCGAACAGCGGCGCGCCGATGATGATCAGGATCGGGTTGACCGACTGCAACCACGACGCGGGGAAGGTGAACCCGGCGACGTCCCGGTCGGTGCGGTCGGCGGCGAAGATGTTCAGCACCGAGCCGGCCTGGTCGTAGATCAGCCAGAACGCGGCGGCGAACACGAACAGCCACAGGTACGCCCTCATCCGCAGACGTTCGGTCGTGCTGAGCTCCCGGTCGGTCATGATCCGGGCGAAGTAGCCGATGGCGACGAGCACGGTGACCGCGGTGAGCACGTTCACCACCGTGTTGACGGTGAACAGCCCGAGCAGGGCGAGGACGGCCACGACGACGAGCAGCGCCACCAGCGCCAGGCCGGCCCGGGTCAGCGCCCGCCGGCGGTCGGCGCCGAGCAGCGGGTCGGCCGGCCGGTCCCCCGTGTCGCCCAGGTTGCGCCGGCCCAGCACGTACTGGATCACGCCGGCGGTCATGCCGACCGCGGCCACGGCGAACCCCAGATGCCAGTTGATCTTTTCGCCGAGGAAGCCGGTGATCAGTGGGGCGAGGAACGCGCCCAGGTTGATGCCCATGTAGAAGATCGAGAAGCCGGCGTCGCGGCGCGGGGAGTCCCGGTCGTACAGGGCGCCGACCATCGTCGAGATGTTCGGTTTGAGCAGCCCGGTGCCCAGCACGATGAGCGTCATCCCGGCGAACACGCTCCACCGCACCGGCACCGCCATCACGTAGTGCCCGGCGGCGATCACCACCCCGCCCCACAGCACGCTGCGGCGGGCGCCGATCAGCCGGTCGGCGACCCACCCGCCGGGCAGCGCCAGCAGGTACACCATCGCGTTGTACGTGCCGTAGACCGCGTTGGCGCTGGCCTCGCCCAGCCCCAACCCGTCGTCGGAGACCTCGGCCGTGAGATACAGCACGAGGATCGCCCGCATCCCGTAGAAGCTGAACCGCTCCCACATCTCGGTGAGGAAGAGCGTCGCCAGGGCCCGGGGATGCCCGAAGAACGTGCGCCCGGTTGCGGCTCGGCGTTCGACCGGGACGTCCTGGGCCATCGCAACCTCCACTGCGCTCGGGCGGTTAACATCCCCGGTGGCAGCCGAAACACTCCACCAACGCGACCCGCCCGGGGATCACCTGGCCGGGTGGCCGCCCCGGCCGGCTACCCTTGGTCGCGGCCCACCCGTGGACGCCTCACGCCCTCGGGCGGGAATGGGGCGACGGGCACGCACCGTTACACCCAGAAGACCAGCACCACGAACGAGGGGAAGTCGATCATGGGCGAGCGTATGCTGCGCGGAAGCCGCCTGGGCGCGGTCAGCTACGAATCCGACCGCAACACGGAGCTCGCGCCGCGTCAGACCCGCGAGTACCTCTGTGCCAAGGGCCACCAGTTCGAGGTGCCGTTCGCCGTCGACGCCGAGGTCCCGACGACCTGGGAATGCAAGTTCGACGGCAGCGTCGCCCGACTCGTCGACGGCAGCGAGCCGGAGCAGAAGAAGGCCAAGCCGCCGCGTACCCACTGGGACATGCTGCTGGAGCGGCGCTCGATCGCCGAGCTTGAGGACATCCTCGCTGAACGGCTCCAGGAGGTTCGTACCCGTCGCGGCCGCGCCTGAGCCGCACACCGCACGACACGGCGCCCCCGGGGTTCTCCCCGGGGGCGCCGTCGTGTCGTAGCGTCAGTTGCGGCCAGGCTCGATGATCTCGCCCTCGATGGCCCGGCCACCGTCGACGACCACCGGCTGCTGCGGCTGCGCGCTCGGCGTCGGCTGCGGTGCACCCTGGCGCACCCGCACCGTCCGCGGCCCGAACAGGTCACCGGCGACCATCGACGACACCCGCCGCTCCGCGGTGCGTTGCACCCCGGAACGGGCCAACCGTCGCAGCGGCGGCACCATCAGCAGCAACCCGACCAGACCGCTGACCAGGCCCGGCACCGCCAGCAGCAGCGCACCGGCCAACCCGACGAGCCCGTCGGTCACCTGCCGCCCCGGTGGCTGCCCGGCCGCAGCGGCGGAACGGAACCCCCGCCAGGCGCGCATGCCCTCGCGGCGCAGCAGCACCAGCCCCAGCAGCGACGCGGCGAACACCAACAGCACCGCCGCGCCGAACCCCAGCGCCCGCCCCACCGCGACGAACACCGCCAACTCCAGCACCACCGTCAGCAGCAGGGCCAACGGCACGAACCTCAGTCCTCGGCGCATCTCACCTCATCGCCATTCCCGCGACACCATGGGCGTGTCCCGCCCATCCAGCATGACACGGCCGCGCTCACGGCCACCGCACCTGACCGGTGGGGGTGCCGTTGAGGCCGCGGCGTACCGCCTGGCGCCGGTCCTGCACGCCCCACGTGGTGATCCGCCACAACGCCTCGGCCACGATGCGCGGGCTCATCTTGCTGTCCCCGCGTTCCCGTTCGGCGAACGTGATCGGCACCTCCACGATCCGCACGCCGGCCTGATGCGCCAGCCGGGACAGCTCCACCTGGAACGAGTAGCCCTGGGAGCACACCGAATCCAGGTCGATGGCGTCCAACGCGCTGATCCGGTACACCCGGTAGCCGCCGGTCGCGTCGGACATCGGCATGCCCAGGGCCAGCCGCGCGTACAGGTTGCCGCAGCGCGACAGCAGCAGCCGCCGCAGCGGCCAGTTCACCACCCGCGCGCCGCTGGTCCACCGTGACCCGATCACCACGTCGGCGTCTCGGGCGGCCGTCAGCAGCGCCGGCAGGTCCTCCGGGGCGTGCGAACCGTCGGCGTCCATCTCCACGACCGCGTCGTAGCCGCGCTCCCGCGCCCACCCGAACCCGGCCAGGTAGGCGGCGCCGAGGCCCTGCTTGCCCTCGCGGTGCAGCACCTGCACGTGCGCGTCGCCGTCGGCGAGGGCGTCGGCGATCGCGCCGGTGCCGTCGGGGCTGTTGTCGTCGGCGATGAGGATCTGCACGGCCGGGGCGGCCCGGCGGACCCGCCCCACGATCGCGGCGACGTTGTCGGCCTCGTTGTAGGTGGGGATCACCACCAGCACCCGGCCCACGCCGGGCACCTCGTCGGGACGCCGGATCGTATCGGTCGCCTGGATCACGGTTCCTCCGCTCCCGCCGGCGTACCGGCTGCTGCTATCCGGGCATGACCCGCTGCCGCCGGCGCAACACGGCCGCGCCGACCAGGGCCGCTGCGGCCAGCCCGGCGAGCGCCACCTCCGGCCACCAGCCGAGGCGGGTGGCGAGGGTACGTCCGCCGTCGAGCCGCATCTGCCGCACCACGACCTCCCGGGTGTTGAACCCGGTGGCATCGCTTACCCGCCCGTCCGGGGCGACGAACCCGGACACCCCGACCGTGGAGGCCATCAACGCCGGCCGGCCGTGCTCCACCGCCCGCAGCCGCACCATCGCCAGCTGCTGGCGGGCCTCCGCCACGTTGAAGGTGGCGTTGTTGGTCTGCACGACGAGCAGCTGGGCGCCGCCGGTGACGGTGTCGCGGACCACCTCGTCGTAGGCGACCTCGAAGCAGATCACGTCGCCGAGCACCGTCGGGCCGGCGCGCACCACGCCCGGGGTGCTGCCGGCCACGAAGTCCGACCGGATCAGGTCGACCTTGTCGCTGACCATCCGTGCCACGTCGCGCAGCGGCACGTACTCGGCGAACGGCACCGGGTGGCGTTTGGCGTACAGCTGGCCCAGGTCGGGGCCGGTGCCGGGCCGCCACAGGATGCCCACGTTGCGGACCTGACCGGCGCCGGGGCCCTGCAGGACCGCGCCGACGAGGATCGGCGCGCGGACCGCGTCGGCGGCCTGCGAGATCCGCGCCCCGGCGGTGGGGTTGCGCAGCGGGTCGATGTCGCTGGAGTTCTCCGGCCACACCACCAGGTCGGGTTGGCGTTGCGCGCCGGCGGTGACCTGCGCGGCCAGCAGCAGCGTGGCGTCGACGTGGTTGTTGAGCACCGCCTGGCGTTGCGCGTTGAAGTCCAGGCCCAGGCGCGGCACATTGCCCTGCACGATCGCCACGGTGACCGTGTCGCCGCCGCCCGTGGCGGCGACCGGCACGAGCAGGCTCGCGGCGGTCAGCGCCACCGCCAGGGCGGCCGGCGCGGCCACCGGCGCCCACCGGGCGGCCGGCGGGCCTTCGCTGCGCGCGGTGGTGCGGGCGGCGACCCAGCCCCGCCAGACGGCCGTGACGAGCAGACCACCGACGAGGGCCACCGCGAAGGTGACCAGCGGCGCGCCACCGAGCGCGGCCAGGCGCAGCAGCGGCGACGAGTCCTGGCTGAACGCCAGCCGGCCCCACGGGAACCCCCCGAACGGGGTGCGGTCGCGCAGCGCCTCCTGCCCCACCCACAGCAGGCCGGTCAGCGCCGGCCACGCCCAGCGGCCGCGGTCGGCCAGCGGCGACACCCAGGCGGTGGCCATGCCCAGCAGCGCCAGGTAGCCGGCCTGCAACAGGGACAGCAACACCCACGGCAGGTAGCCGGTGTGCAGGTTCGTCCAGGCCAGCAGCGGCGCGAACAACGCCACGCCGGTGAGGAAGCCCAGGCCGGCGCCGGCGCGCAACCGTCGGCGGTGCGCCGCGGCGGCCAGCAACGCCACGCCCACCGGCGCGAGCGGCCACACCCCGTACGGCGGGAACGCCACCAGCAGGGCCAGCCCGGCGGCGACCGCCATCAGCGCGGCGGCCGGCAACGGCAGCGGCGCGGCGGCGACGACCGGACGGGTCGACGCCTGCGGGGTGTGGGTCTCGTCCCGGTCCAGCGTCGTCACCGCAGCTTCACCTCGATCACCCGGCGAAGGCTACCTGGCCGGCGGTGGTGTCGGCCGCATCGGGCCGTGGGGGACGATCCGCCCGGCGGACATGAAATCGGGGCGCGGCTCGCGCCGCGCCCCGATGCTCCCAGGCCCTCCCCGGCCGGTGTGGCGAGGATGTGGCACGCCGACCTTCGGACCGACCGGACGCGGACTGGCTGCCCCCGCCGGGCCGTTGTCTACTGGCCGTGCACCTCACCCTGCCCGTACACCGGTAACCGCGACCGGTTCGCGCCGCCCCGCCGACCCCCGCCCGCTGGACCTGGCCGCCGCGACGATGACGCTCAAAAATGTCGCTCGGCCAGCGGACGAAGGGACGAAGCGAACAACAGCCGCTTCCCGTGGTAGGACTCAAAGACGGTACGTGCTGCACCCCGTCTCCTGTCAACCCACGCCGGCCTGTCGTGTGTTCCGACACGGCGTGTCGGGTCGGCACGTCTCAATGCGTACGCAGATGGTGGCGCAGCAGAGTCCCCGCCGCCGCCCGGTGTTCCTCGGCGAGCAGCCCAGCGGCGGCCAGCACGTAGTCGACGTCCACCACCGCGTCCGCGGCGCGGGGCAGCGGCCACCCGCCGGCGTAGTCGCCGAGGACGGCCGCCAGCACCCGCCCGGCCGCGTCCGGCGGCGCGTGCCGCAGCACCCCGCCGGAGCCCACCATCAGCCGCACGTCGCGCAGGTCCCGTCCGGCGCGTTCCCCGGTGGCGGCGCCGCGGGCGTGCCGGCGCAGCGCCACCGTCGCCGCGAGGGCCGCGATGCGGGCGTCCACGGCCCGTTCGGCGTCATCGACGGCGATGAACCCCGGGTCGGTGCCGCGGCGTGCCGCGGCGGCGGCGAGGGTCTCGGCTTCACCGGCGGCGAGCAGCCGCTCCTCGGCGGCGGCGCGCACCACCCCAGGCGCGCTCCACCGCATCCCCAGGTCACCCTCCACGGTGCGGGCCCGCCACAGGCTGCCGGCGACCTCCCGGCCCGGCCCGGTGGCCCGCTCGTCGGGGGTGAGCACCGAGTACACGTCGGTGGTGGCGCCACCCACGTCGACGACGGCGAGGTCCCCGCCGATGGTGTCGGCGAGCACCTCCACGCCGGTGAGGACCGCGTCGGGGGTGGCCGCGCGCACCAGCCGCGCGAACCGGCCGCCCTTCGACAGCCGCTTACCGCCGATGACGTGGCGCAGGAACACCGCCCGGATCGCGGCGCGCGCCGAATCCGGGGCGAGCACCCCGATGCGGGGCAGCACGTTGTCCGCGCCGGTCACCGGCACCCCGGCGGCCTCCAGCAGCCCGGTCAGCTCCGCCCGCACGTCGGCGTTGCCCGCGTACACCACCGGGATCCGCCAGCGGGCCCGCGCCAGCCGGGTCGCGTTGTGGGTGATCGTGTCGGCGTCACCGCCGTCGGTGCCGCCGACGAGCAGCACCACGTCGCATCGGGCGGCCCGCAGCGCCGTCAGGTCCGCCGCGCCGAGCCGCCCGGCGGCGGTGTGCACCACGTGGGCGCCGGCGGACAACCCGACCCGCCGACCCGCCTGCGCGGTGACCAGCGGCTCGTAGCCGATCACGGCCAGCCGCAGCCCACCGCCGGCCGACGAGCACACGTACCACGGCACGTCACGGACCCCGAGCCCGGCGGTGGCCGCCGTGACCGCGGCGTCCAGGCCGTGCAGCACGTCGCTGCCGACCGTGGTGGGCGCGGCCGCCGCGCCGACGAGGACACCGGCGGCCACGTCCACCACGGCCACCTTCGTGTACGTGGAGCCGACGTCGGCGCAGACCGCCAGGGTCACGAGTGTCCCTGTTCGCGACTGCGGGGCTCGCAACCCCGGCTCACTCCTCGCGACTCACGCTGCCTCTGGTGTTCGCGACTGCGGGGCTCGCAACCCCGGCTCACTCCTCGCGACTCACGCTGGCGGCGGGAACGACCACGGTGCCGGTCGCGGTGACCGCCACGATCGGCGGGTCGAGGACCTCGGCGGCGGACTCGGAGCGGTCCGGGCGGCCCCGGCACACCACCGCGCAGCTCAGCTCCAGGGTGCGGCTGCGGGCACCCACCCGCGACACCTGGGCGGTCACCTCCACCACGTCGCCGGCGCGGATGGGTGCGGTGAACCGCACGTCGGAGTAGCCGGCGAACAGTCCCTCGTCACCATCGGTGCGGATGCACACCTCGGTGGCGACGTCGCCGAACAGCCCGAGGGCGTACGCCCCGTCGACGAGGTTGCCGGCGTAGTGGGCGTGCGCGTACGGCACGTAGCGCCGGTGCGTCACCGTCAACCCGAGCCTTGCGTCGGTCATGCCATCGCCTTCCGCTGCGTGATCAGGGCGTGCACCAGGTAGCTGGCGACCTCGCCGGGCGTGGTGCCCCGGCCGAAGATCCGGTCCACGCCCAACTCGTCGGTCATCGTCTCGTCGAAGCGGGGACCGCCGACGATCAGCAGCGGACGCCGTCCCGCCGGCATCGCCTCACGGAACGCCGCGGACATCTCCCGGGTGTTGCGCAGGTGCGCGTCGCGTTGGGTGACGACCTGGGAGACGAGCACCGCGTCGGCCTTCTCCGCCCGGGCGGCCTCCACCAGCTCCGGCACGCTGACCTGCGCGCCCAGGTTGGTGACCTTCAACTCCCGGTAGTACTCCAGGCCCTTCTCCCCCGCGATGCCCTTGACGTTGAGGATCGCGTCGATGCCCACGGTGTGCGCGTCGGTGCCGATGCACGCCCCGACCACGGACAGCTTGCGCCGCAGCCGCTGCTTGACCACCGTGTTGACCTCCTTGGCCGACAGCAGCGCGAAGTCGCGTTCCACCACCTGCACCGCGTCGAGGTCGACCAGGTGGTTGACCCGCCCGTACACGACGAAGAAGGTGAACCCGTCGCCCATCGGCTTGGCGTGCACCACCATCGCCGGGTCGATGCCCATCTTGTTGGCCAACTGCACCGCCGCGCCCTCGGCCCGCTTGTCGTGCGCCACCGGCAGCGTGAACGACACCTGCACCATCCCGTCGCCGGTGGTGTCCCCGTACGGCCGCACGATCTGCCCACTCACGCCGCCGCCTCCAGGATGTCGGTGGCCGGGTTGCAGTAGTCGGCCTCGTGCGCGGCGACCCCATCGAGGCCCTTGCCCCGGTCCGCCGGCCGCTTCATGATCCCGAACGTGCCCTCGGCGATGGCGGTGAGCAGCGTCTGCTCCCCGATGCGCTCCAGCAGGTCCAACGCCTCACCGAGGACCTGGTTGGCGCGGCGGCGGATGAACCCGCCGGGCGCGGGCACGAAGTCCTCGTGCAGCCCACCAGCCGCGCCCAGCACGTAGCGCACGTTCTGCAGGGCGATGTCGCGGTCGGACAGCCACGGCGTCACCACCGCCTCGGTCATCATCCCCACCAGCAGGATGCCCTGCCCGGTGAGCGTGCCCGCCAGGTTGAAGAACCCGTCGAGCAGGTTGCCCCGAAACACGTCACCGGTCATGTGCTTCGTCGGCGGCATCCACTTCAGCGGCGCGTCCGGGAACAACTCCCGCGCCAGCAGGGCGTGCGCCAGCTCCAACCGGAACGACTCCGGCACCTCCGGGTTGATCTCGAACGCGTGCCCGAGCCCCAACTGCCAGTCGGCCAGGCCCGCCTCGTGCGCGAAGAACTCGTTGAGCAGCTGCGACACCGTCACCGTGTGCGCCTCGTCGACGGCGTCGGCGGTGGTCAGGTAGTTGTCCTCACCGGTGTTGATGATGATCCCGGCGCGGGCGTGCACCTGCCGGGAGAACCGCTGGTCGACGAACGTGCGCACCGGGTTGATGTCGCGGAACAGGATCCCGTACATCGAGTCGTTGAGCATCATGTCGAGGCGTTCCAAACCGGCCAGGGTCGCCATCTCCGGCATGCACAGCCCCGACGCGTAGTTGGTCAACCGCACGTAGCGGCCCAACTCCTTCGACGACTCGTCCAGCGCGGCGCGCATCAGCCGGAAGTTCTCCTGCGTGGCGTACGTGCCGGCGAACCCCTCCCGCGTCGCGCCCTCGGGCACGTAGTCCAGCAGCGACTGCCCCGTGGAGCGGATCACCGCGATCACGTCCGCGCCGGCGCGCGCCGCCGCCTGCGCCTGCGGAATGTCCTCGTAGATGTCCCCGGTCGCGACGATCAGGTAGATCCACGGCCGCTGCCGCGGGTCACCGTGGCGCGTGACGAGCCGGTCCCGCTCGGCGCGCCGACGGTCGATGCGCCGCACACCCGCGCCGACGGCCCTGCGGGCCGCCGAGCGGGCCGCCGTCGCCGCCCGTCCGGTGGGCAGCGCGAAGCGCACCGACCCGGCGGCGGCCTTCTGCGCCAGCAACGTCACGTCGGTGATGCCCTCGCGGGCGAGGGCATCGAACACCGGCACCGCCACCCCGTGACCCAACCCGACGTCCGCGACGACCGCGTCGACGAGCCGGTTCACCCACGGAATGCCGTCCGGGTCGGCGCCGGTCACCCCGGCCAGCCGCAACACCGCCCGCTCCACCGACACGGTGGTGTGGCTGCGCGCCAGGTCCACCACCGGCTGGCCGGCCCGCCGCGCCAACTCCCGCGCCCGCGCCACCAACACCGGGTCAAGATCAAGCTTGCCGGTCACGCCGTCGCCCCCGCCACACCGCTCGTCCGCTCGTTCACGACGACCCTTCCTCGTAGATGACCTCACCGCGCAGCACCAGACGCCGGCACACCGGCAGCGGCGTCGGATCGTCCGGACCCCGCACCTCCGGGTCCTCGGCGAGCAGCACCGGCAGGCCCCGCTCCACCCCCGCCGGCGTCGACCACACCGCGAACGTCGCCGGCGCGCCCAGGGCCAGGACACCCTCGACGTCCAGGTGCACCGCCCGCCACCCACCGCGGGTGTGCGCGGCGAACGCCGCCCGCACACTCATCCGCTGCGCCGGGTTGTGGTGCGCCGCGGCGGCCCGCACCGAACCCCACGGGTCCAGCGGCGTCACCGGCGAATCCGACCCGAACGCCAACGCCACCCCGACCGAGTGCATCGCACCCATCGGGTTGGACTCCAACGACCGGTCCAGACCCAACCGCGACTCGTACATCCGGCCCGCGCCGCCCCACAACCGGTCGAACGCCGGCTGCATGCTCGCCACGATCCCGTACTCCACGAACCGGGCGATCATCGCCTTGCTCATGATCTCCGCGTGCTCGACGCGGTGCCGCGCCGCGCGTAGCCGCTCCACACCCACCGTGCGGGCGGCCTGCGCGAACCCGTCGAGGACGGTGCCGATCGCCGCGTCACCGATCGCGTGGAACCCGCCCTGCAGGCCGTGCGCCGCACAGTCCAGCAGGTGATCGCGCACCTGCTGGACCGTCAGGTAACCGTGCCCGCAGCCGTCCCCGTCGCCGTACGGCTGCGACACGTGCGCCGTGCGTGACCCCAACGCCCCGTCGGCGAACAGGTCACCACCGGCGCCCACCGCACCCAGCTCCCGGGCCCGCGCCGCGCCGCCCAGCTCACCCCAGTACCCGTACACCTCCGGCAGCCCGGCGCCGGAGATGCCCAGCAGGCCGGTGAAGTCCTCCTCGTCGGAGATCTCCGGGCCACCGCACTCGTGCACCGCCGCGATGCCCAGCGACGCCGCGTGCGCCAGGGCCACCCGCTGCGCGGCGACCCGCTGCGCCCGACTCACCGACGCCTGCGCCGCGGCCCGCACCACGTGGTGCGCGTCGCGCCGCAACCAGCCCGACGCGTCGAACCCCGCCGCCTGCGCCGCCTGCGGACACGCCGCCAGCAGCGCCGACGACACCAGCGCCGAGTGGATCGACGCCTGCGACAGGTACACCCGCCGGCCCCCGGCCGCCCGGTCCAGCGCCGCCGCGTCCGGCAACGCCGGATCCGGCCAACCCGACTCGTCCCAGCCGTGCCCCAGCACCACCGCGTCCGCCGGCAGACCCGCCGCGAAGCCCGCCACCGCG
This sequence comes from Micromonospora sp. ALFpr18c, assembly GCF_008868155.1. GTDB lineage: Bacteria > Actinomycetota > Actinomycetes > Mycobacteriales > Micromonosporaceae > Micromonospora. The sequence continues at coordinate 17,290 of NZ_WBKR01000060.1, read as the reverse complement.
TCGAGCAGCTGCCCGGCCGAGCGCACCGGGGACAACTCCAGCCCGGACAACGTCAACCCGGTGTCGGTGGCGTGCACGTGCGCGTCCACGAACGCCGGCGTCACCAGCGCCCCGTCCAGGTCCACCACCCTGTCCGCCGGCGGCGCGTCACCGTCGGTCCCCAACCAGGTGATCCGCCCACCGGACACCAGCAGCGCGGTCGCGCTCGGGTCGGCGGGGCAGTGCAGCACGCCGCCGCGGTACAACGTCGAGGGGTTCGTCATGGCCTCAGTCTGCCGCGACCCGCGCCGCGAACAGCTGACGCACCCCCGGCTCGGCGCGCAGCAGCCCCAACGCCAGCTCCGCGTGCCCCGGCACGTACCCGTTGCCGACCAGCATCGTCACGTCCGCCGCGAGCCCTTCGGCGCCCAGCGCCGCCGCGGAGAAACTCGTCGCCATCGAGAAGAAGACCACCGTGCCGCCGTCCGCGGTGGCCAGGACCGCGCCGTGCTCGCAGCCGGGCACGTCCACGCACACCACCGTGACGTCGGCCGGGGCGCCCAGCGCCGTGGTCACCGCCGTGGACAGCCCCACCGGGTCGCGCGCGTCGGCCAGCGCCACCACCGAGGCCAGACCGGCGGCCGTCAGCGCGTCGCGCTCCGTGGCCACCGGCACCACCCCGACGGTACGAGCGGCGCCCGCGCGCCGCGCCGCGGCGAGGGACAGCGATCCGCTTTTGCCGGCCCCGCCGATCACCGCGACCCGCACCGGCGTCGGATCATCGGTACGCCGACGGTCCTCGACGTAGCGCGACACCACCCGGGCGGTCAGCGCGGGTGCCCCGCACACGTCCAGCACGGCGAGGGACAACTGCGGGTCCTCGTCGTCGGGCAGCACCGCGGCGATGGAACGGGCGAACAGGATCGCCCACCCGTCGCACGGCACCTGCTCGCTGCGCCCGTCCCAGCGCGCCAGCCCGTCGGTGATCACCAGCGGCGTCAGCGTCAACGACACCAGCGTTGCGACCCGCTCACCGGCCTTGAGCCCGAGCGGGGACCGCCGGCCGGCCTCCTCAACCGTGCCGATCAGCATCCCACCGGACCCGGTCACCGGGTTCTGCATCTTCCCCCGCGTGGAGATGATCTCCAGGACCTCGGCGCGGACCGCGTCGCCGTTCCCGCCGTGCTTCTCCGACAACTGCCGGAAGCTCGCCGCGTCCAGGTTGAGCCGCTGCACCCGGATCCGGACCTCGTTCGGCGCGATGGCGGCGGACGCGTCCAGCCGCCAGGCCGCCTGCGGCAGCACCCCCGCCGGTTGTACGACGCGGTGCAGTCCCACCGGTGACGTCACGCCGACCTCCCCTGTCCAGCCGCCCGAAGCCCCGGTCAAGGTTCGCGTAACGGGAAAACTTACGGCAGACTAATTTCTTTGCCGAATATTTTCCAGTAGCCTTCGAGCTTCGATGATCAGCCGCAGCACCAAGGAGGGGCCGTGACCCACACCATCCCGCACCCCCGTCACGCCCCGGTCGACGCGCCGACCGCCGGGCAGCCGTACGAATACCACCGCTGCCCCCTCGTCGAGCCCGACTGGACCCGCTTCCCCGGCTGGCGTCACGTCACCCGCGACCAGTGGGAGTCCGCCCAGTGGCAGCGCGTCAACTGCGTCAAGAACATCAAGCAGCTGCGCACCGTCTTCGGTGACCTCATCGACGACAGCTTCTACACCGACCTCGAGGCCGATCAGAAGGCCCTGGCCACCATGTCCATGCTGGTGCCACCCCAGATGATCAACACGATGGTGCCGTTCGCGCCCCTCACCACCGAGGCGCTGCTTGCCGACCCCATCCGCCGCTACATGATCCCGGTCGCCTCCGACCGGCGCACCGACTGGCCGTCACACCCCTACGCCAGCCGCGACAGCCTCCACGAGCACGACATGTGGGTCGCCGAGGGCCTCACCCACCGCTACCCCACCAAGGTCCTCGCCGAGCTGCTCTCCACCTGCCCGCAGTACTGCGGGCACTGCACCCGCATGGACCTGGTCGGCAACTCCACCCCCGCCGTCGACAAGCTGAAGCTCACCCTCAAGCCCGTCGAGCGCTACGACGCCCACATCGCCTACCTCAAGGCCCACCCCGGTGTCCGCGACGTGGTCGTCTCCGGCGGCGACGTCGCCAACGTGCCGTGGCGCAACCTCGAGTCGTACCTCATGCGCCTGCTGGAACTGGAGACGGTCCGCGACATCCGGCTCGCCACCAAGGCCCTCATGGGCCTGCCCCAGCACTGGCTGCAGCCCGACGTCGTCGAGGGCCTGGAGCGCGTGGCCCGCACCGCCGCCCGGCGCGGCGTCAACCTCGCCATCCACACCCACGTCAACCACGCCCAGTCGCTCACCCCGCTGGTCGCCAAGGCCGCCCAGACCGCCCTCGACGTCGGCGTCCGCGACGTCCGCAACCAGGGCGTGCTCATGCGCGGCGTCAACGCCACCACCCCGGAACTGCTCGACCTCTGCTTCGCGCTGCAGGGCGAGGCCGGGATCCTGCCCTACTACTTCTACATGTGCGACATGATCCCCAACGCCGAACACTGGCGTGTCCCCGTCTGGCACGCCCAGCAACTCCAGCACGACATCATGGGCTACCTGCCCGGCTACGCCACCCCCCGCATCGTCTGCGACGTCCCCTTCGTCGGCAAGCGGTGGGTGCACATGCTCACCGACTACGACCGTGAGCGCGGCATCTCCTACTGGACCAAGAACTACCGCACCTCCATCGAGTCCGCCGACCTGGAGGCGCTCAACAAGCGCTACGCCTACTACGACCCGATCGACACCCTCCCCGAGGGCGGGCAGCAGTGGTGGGCCGACCACCGCGACGACTGACCACCGGTCAGGACGGCTGAACGTGGTCGAAGAGGGCGACGGCTTCGGCAGGGTCCGGGCTCACGAGGCGTTCCAGACCGGCCGTCGTGATCTCCGCCCACCTGCCGGCCCGTGCCCACATCCGCTCCTCGAAGGCGCGGACGGCCTCGTCCAGCTCCTCCGGGTCGGCAGCGACGGACTCCGCGAGCTCGGCACCATCCAGCATCGCGAGGTTCGCGCCCGCCCCCAACGGTGGCATCAGGTGGGCGGCGTCGCCCAGGAGCGTCACGCCACGCACGTGCGCCCAGGTGTGGGATCCGGGCAGGACGAAAAACGGGCGGTGGACGAACGCGCCGCCGCGGCGAAGCAGGTCGAGCACGGGCTCGGCCCAGCCGTCGAACAGCGCCAGAAGGGCCGATCGCGTGGCCTCGGCGTCGGCCAGGTCCAGGTCCGCGTGCCAGTCCAGGGGCGCGCGGAACTTGGCGTACATCTTGACGTGACCGCCGCTGTTGCGCTGGGCGACGAGAGACCGATTCACGCCGTACGCGGCCACCGAACCGTCACCGATCAACCGGGCGAGATCGGGGTGGCGGGCGTCGACGTCGTCGAGAGAGGTCTCGACCGAGGTGACGCCGGTGTACTGCGGCGTCACCGGCGAGACCGCCGGGCGGACCCGGGACCAGGCGCCGTCCGCGCCCACCACGAGATCGAACGTCTCCTGCCGTCCGTTGGCGAACTGGACCAGCACGCCATCCCCGCTGCCCGGCACCACCCGCGTCACCTCGCTGCCCCACCGCACGTCGAGGGAGCCGAGCAGCAGGTCACGCAGGTGCCCGCGGTCGATCTCCGGATGGGCCCGCTCATCCGGAGACGGTCGCCAGTCCCGCAGAACGGTCCCGGCGGTGTCCAGGATGCGCATGGCCTGCCCCTCGGGACGAGACAGCGCCTCGAACTCTGCCCGCAGCCCCGCCTTGTCCAGTGCCAGCTGGCCCAGCCCCTCGTGCAGATCCAGCGTGCCGCCCGGAGGACGGGAGTCGGGTGCCGGATCGCGTTCGAGGACGGTGACGGGGTGGCCGTGGCGGCGCAGGACACGGGCGAAGGTGAGGCCCCCGGGGCCACCCCCGACCACGGCTATACGGTGTCTCATGGCGATACACTGTATCGGGGCCGTACACTGTGCCGCAACAGCAGGGAGTGACCATGACCGTGTGGGACCGGCCGGAACCACCGAATCCCCCCGTGCCGCTCGACCGGGAACAGATCATCGCCGCCGCCATCGCGCTGGCCGACGAGGGCGGCCTGGCGGCGGTGTCGGTCCGCAAGGTCGCCGCCCGGCTGAACGCCGGCCCGATGCGCCTGTACGGATACATCTCCACCAAGGACGACCTGTTCGACCTCATGCTCGACCGGGTCCACGCCGAGATCCTCCCCGCAGAACAGCCCGACGACTGGCGGGACGCCCTGCGCACCCTCGCCCACCGCACCAGGCAGGCCGCCCTGCGTCACGAATGGCTAACCGACCTGCTCGGCGGCCGCCCATCCCTGGGCCCGAACGGCCTCGCCCTCACCGAGACAAAACTGGCCGCCCTCGACGGCCTCGCCGACATCGACACCGTCCTGCGCGCCACGGAAACTGTCAGCGCCTACGTCACCGGCGCGATCAGGCGCGAGATCGCGAACCGCCGAGCCGAACGCGCCACCGGCCTGTCCAAAAGCGACTGGCAGCGCGCCTCCGGCCCGCGCCTGACGACAATGCTGGCCACGGGCCGCTATCCCGCCCTCACCAAGGCCGTGCACGACGGCGCAGACGCGGACGCCGAGCAATCCTTCGCCACCGGCCTGGACTGGGTCCTCGACGCCGTGGCCGCCAAACTCACCCGACCGCCGGCGTAACCCCCGCTCCGGCCAGGTCAGGCACAGCCCAGACCCTGGGAGTAACCGGCCCGCAACGTCCCCGCCGCGACCTCATCGGCGTACCCCCAGAACACCTCCGGCCAGTCACCGGCCCGGTCCAACTCGCGCAGCACCCGCCACCCGTGACTACCGCGCAGCACGTCCGCGGCCCGCCGCACCGCCGCCTCATCCCCACTCACCCGCGCCCGCTGCCACTCCGCGATCCACCCACACCCGACCCGGGACATCACACCCATACCGAACTGGTAAGCGTCACTCACACCAATGTCCTCCAGGGCGGCGACATCGAACCCGGGTGGCAACGGCACATCGGCGAGCACCGCCGCCGCCCGGCTCCCCCACCGGCGCGACCATCTCCGCCGGAAGCGCCGCCAACCACGTCCGCGCATCCACCCGGACAATGTCTGCGACAACCGGTCCAGATCCTTACGCGACCAGTTGCCCGAGGTACGCATCTCGACGAACACCCCGTCACGCGGACGCACCAGCACCGCGAAATCACCGGCGAAGTACTGGAACAGATCAGCCGGCCACCGGTCGACCTGCACCGACGTCGCGGGCCCGACACCGAGCCGGTCGGTCCGGCGCTCCGCATACCCGGACGCCGGATACCAGTTCATCTCCAACTCCTGCCCACCCCGGCGGAACACGACCGTGCCATGCTCCTCGACGAACCCGTACAGGCTGGTCACCTTCCAGCCGGACCGGTTGATCAGCAACCGCGGGTGCCTCTGCGCCGCCGCCACCGCCAGCGGGGGAATAGACCGCCTGAGCGTCAGCGGTCGCAATGGGCGACACCCCGCCATCCACCGACTCCCCCCGCATCACCACGGACATCGGCACAACGCTCACGAGCACGGCAGCCGCCGTCACCACGCCGGCGAAGCGACGCACCCGGGACCGCCGCCGCGGCACCTCGACGACACCCTCGAGCACCGCAGCGGGCTCCACCCCCAGCACCTCGGCCACCTCCTGCGGTCGCAATCCCTCCCACACGGTGAGCATCAGCACCTCCCGATCCAACTCGGCCAGACCCGCCAACGCCGCCCGGACCGCAAGCCGCTCCGGCACCTCACCACCCGGATCGGCGACCGCCGCCACGATCTGCTGACGTAACCGCTCACCGAGCCGCTGCCGGCGAACACCACCACGGTGATAGTTGGCCAGCACACGACGGGCCACCCCCGTACAACCACAGCCGCGCCTCACCCCTCAACCGGAATGTCCCGCCTGCGGCGCCACGCGACGAGGAAGGTCTCCGCGACGACATCCGCCGCGTCCTCGGAGTGCGCCACCCGCCGCAACGCATACGCCAACAGCGACTCGAAGTCCTCGGCGTAGACACGCTGGAAGCGATCCTCGTCGTTCATCTCCCCGGAACTCACAACAACTCCAGGTCCGGGGCGACCTCAACCGTGACAGGCCACGGGAGGCTGAACCTCAGGCGCCGGCCAGGACCTCCGACAACGGCGCCGGCGCCAGACCCCGCTCGCGCAACCCGGCCAGGATGTGCGGCAGCGCCTCATCGGTCATCGCGGCGTTCGCCTCGGTCACATGCATGATCACCACCGACCCGGGGCGCACGCCGTCCAACACCGCCCGCACCAACGGCTTCCACGCCGTCGCGAAGGGATCGCCACTCACCACGTCCCCGTCGACCACCGTCACGCCCAGCGGCGCCAGGGCGTCCAGCGCCGCCGCGTCATGGCACAGCCCCGGAAAGCGGAAGTACCGGGTCTGCCGACCCCCGTACGGCTCGATCACCGCGAACGTCCTCGCCACGTCGTCGGCCAACTCGCCGACGGGCAGGCGGGGCAGGTCGTAGCAGTCGTCGGTGAACGCCGCGTGCCCGTAGGTGTGGTTGGCCAACTCGAAGCGCGGATTGCCGGCGATCCGCCGGGTGACCTCCGGATACCGCTGCACCCACTTGCCGGTCAGGAAGAACGTCGCCGGCACCTGCTCCCGCTCCAGCAGGTCGAGGATGCGCAGGTTGGCGTACGACTTCACCCGACCGGCCCGCAGGTTGGCCAACATCCCGTCGGTCATGTCCGCGTCGAACGTCAACGCCACCCGGTTGCCGGTGCGCGGCCCGTGGTCCACCACCGGTGCCCTGGTCCCCACCCACGTCGCCCCGGACGCCATGGCCGTCGGAGCCACCTGCGGTGTCGTCGGTCCGGCCGACGGCATGGCTGCAGAGGCCGGAGCGGCCGCGGTCGCAGAGGTCGAGGGCGAGGTCGAGGGCGCGGGCGCAGAGGCGGACGTGCCGACGAAGACCGGCTGGTCCGGCGGTGGCACCCGCGACGCCGTGCATCCGGCAGTGGCGACGACGGCCACCACAACCAGTACGCCACACCAGAACGGGCGAAGCCGGGGTCCGATCACGCCGCCGATCATCGCAGACGCGAGGATCCCTCAGTGTCCCGCGCGAGTCGCCCTGACGATCGCAGTCGATCCAGGAGGCTGCACCGGCTACGCGGGACCGCCGCGCGGGGCGTACATGATGACGGCCACGCCGAGCAGGCACAGCGCCGCGCCCGTCACGTCCCACCGGTCCGGGCGGAACCCGTCCACCACCATCGCCCAGACCAGCGAGCCCGCCACGAACACCCCGCCGTACGCGGCCAGGATCCGGCCGAAGTTCGCGTCCGGCTGGAACGTGGCGACGAAGCCGTAACAACCCAACGCGATGACACCGGCGGCGATCCACCACAGGCCCCGCTGCTCACGCCAGCCCTGCCACACCAGCCAGGCGCCACCGATCTCGGCCAGCGCCGCCAACGCGAACAACACCAGGGAACGCAGCACCGTCACCCCGCGACCCTAACCGCCGCGCACGGCAGGTCCCCGGACGACCGTGCCGCCCGGGGACCCGCCAACCGCTCAGGTCACTTCGTGAAGGAGTCCTTCACGTTGCGGCCGGCGTCCTTGACGTTCTGACCGGCCTGCTTGGCGCGCGCGTCGCTCTGCTGGCTGGCACCCTCGCCACGCATCCGCTCGTCGTCGGTCAGGTCGCCGACCCGCTCTTTCGCGGCACCGGCCATCTGCTCGGCCTTGTTCCGTGCCTTCTCGGTGAAGCTCATCGCGCCTCCTCGGTCTGGCGTGTGTCCCGGTTCGGTTGCCCGGTCTTCGGGTGCCGAAACCGGCGGTGCCGGTCCGCACACCCGCTAGGGCATCCTAGGAAGATAGGTTGAGGGTGGGCCGCATGTCGGCCCGCCCACCGATGGTTAACTGGCCGCATGGGAGAGCTCCTGCTGATCCGGCACGGCGAGACCACCTGGAGCGCCAGCCTGCGGCACACCTCGTACACCGATCTGGAGCTGACTCCCGACGGTGAGCGCCAGGCCCGCACCCTCGCGGCGTTCCTGGCCGGCCGCCGGTTCGTCACCGTCCTCGCCAGCCCCCGCTCCCGGGCGCTGCGCACCGCGCAGCTCGCCGGGCTCACCGTCGACACCGTCGACGAGGACCTCAGCGAGTGGAACTACGGCGAGTACGAGGGCCGCACCACCGTCGACATCCACGAGGACGACCCGCACTGGAACATCTGGACCGACGGCTGCCCCGGCGGGGAGTCACCCGCGCAGGTGGGTGAACGGCTCGACCGCGTGCTGGCCCGGGTCACCCCGCTGCTCGACCGGGGCACCGTGGCGCTGGTGGGCCACGCGCACAGCCTGCGGGTGCTCGGCGCCCGCTGGATCGGCCTGCCCCCGTCCGCCGGCGGCCGACTGCGGCTGGACACCGCCACGGTCAGCGTGCTCGGTCACGAACACGGACGGCAGGTCATCCTGCGGTGGAACCAGCCGGCTCCTCCGGCACCCGGGACCGCGACCGACTCGGCGCCCCAGCACTGATCTTCGGCGGACGGTTCTCGTACGGGGTGGACAGCACCACCGTCGTCCGGGTCGTCACGTTCGCCGAGGTGCGGATCTCCTGCAGCACCCGCTCCAGGTCCGCCGGGCTGGCCACCCGCACCAGCAGCAGGTAGAAGTCCTCCCCCGCCACCGAGTAGCAGGAGTCGATCTCGGGCAGGTGCGCGAGCCGCTCCGGGGCGTCGTCGGGCTGCGACGGGTCGAACGGGCGGATCGCCACGAACGCGGTCAGCGGCAGGTCCAACGCCTCGAACGACACCCGGGCGGCGTACCCCTTGATCACCCCGCGCTGCTCCAGCCGGCGCACCCGCTGGTGCACCGCGGACACCGACAGGCCCACCTTCTCGGCCAGATCCGTGTACGACAGGCGGCCGTCAGCGGTCAACGCTGCGACGATGGCGCGGTCGATCTCCTCCACAGCGAGCAACCTACCGGGAAAACGGCCCGACGGCGACGAAGCACCCGCCGCACGCGCGGACGGCGGGCCGCGGTGGACCCACCGCAGCCGCGCCACCACGTACCGTCCTCAGCCCTTCGCCAACGAACGGGAGATCACCAGCCGCTGGATCTGGTTGGTGCCCTCCACGATCTGCAACACCTTGGCCTCACGCATGTACCGCTCCACCGGGTGATCGCTCACGTAGCCGGCGCCGCCGAGCACCTGCACCGCGTCGGTGGTCACCCGCATCGCCATGTCGGTGGCGAACAGTTTCGCCTTCGCCGCCTCGATCGAGTACGGCCGGCCGGCGTCGCGCAGCCGGGCCGCCGCGAGGGTCAGCGCGCGGGCGGCGGCGATCTGGGTGGCCGCGTCGGCGAGCAGGAAGCCGAGCCCCTGGAAGTCGATGATGGACCGGCCGAACTGCTGCCGCTCCCGGGCGTAGGAGACCGCGTAGTCCAGCGCCGCCTGGGCCAGCCCGACCGCGCACGCCGCGATGCCCAACCGACCCGAGTCGAGGGCGGACATCGCGATGGTGAAACCGACGCCCTCACCGCCGATCAACCGGTCGGCCGGCACCCGCGCCCCGTCGAACGCGATCTGCGCCACCGGGGAGGACCGCAACCCCATCGTCCGCTCGGCCGCCTGCGGGGCGATGCCGGCGGTGCCGGCGTCGGCGAGCAGGCAGGAGATCCCCTTCGCGCCGGGCCCGCCGGTGCGGCAGAAGATGTTGTAGAAGTCGGCCGTCCGGGCGTGCGTGATCCACGCCTTGGTACCGGAGACGACGTACGCGTCGCCGTCGCGTACGGCCCGGGTGCTCAACGCCGCCGCGTCCGAGCCACCCTGCGGCTCGGACAGGCAGTACGCGCCGAGCAGCTCGCCGCCGAGCATGTCCGGCAGGAGCTTGCGCTGCTCGTCGGTGCCGAACGCGGCCACCGGGTAGCAGGACAGGGTGTGCACGCTGACCGCCTCGGCGACCGCCAGCCAGCGGCTGGCCAGGACCTCCAGCACCTGCAGGTACACCTCGTACGGCTGGGCCGCCCCGCCGTGCTCCTGCGGATACGGCAGGCCGAGCAGGCCGGCCCGGCCGATCGTGCGCAGCACCTCGCGGGGGAACTCGGCGCGTTCCTCGAAGGCGGCGGCCTTTCCGGCGAGCTCGCGGTCGGCGATCTCGGTGGCGAGGTCCAGCAGGTCGTGGGCCTCGGCGGTGGGGAGGATCCGGTCGACAGTCATAGCGCGATGAGCTCCGTGGGGGTGGTGTTGAGCCGTTGCACGCCGTCGGTGGTGCAGACGACGATGTCCTCGATGCGGGCGCCGTGGCGGCCCGACAGGTAGATGCCCGGTTCGATGGAGAACGCCATGCCGGCCTCCAGGGGCCGGTCGTTGCCGGCCACCAGGTAGGGCTCCTCGTGACCGTCGAGGCCGATGCCGTGCCCGGTGCGGTGCAGGAACGCCGGGCCGTAGCCGGCGGCGGCGATCGGTTCGCGGGCCGCGGCGTCGGCCTGCGCGCCGGTGATGCCGGGCCGCACCGCCGCCACCGCCGCGCGCTGGGCGTCGCACAGCACCGCGTAGTAGTCCGGGAAGTCCGCCGGCGCCGGCCCGCCCGCCACGTAGGTGCGGGTGCAGTCCGAGCGGTAGCCCGACGCCATCGTGCCGCCGATGTCGACCACCACCGGCTCGCCGGCGCCGATCGGCCGGCCCGAGGTGCCGTGGTGTGGGCTGGCCCCGTTCGGTCCGGCGGCCACGATGACGAAGTCCACGCTGACGTGCCCGGCCGCCCGGATCGCCGCGGCAATGTCGGCGGCCACCTCCACCTCGGTGCGGCCGGGGCGCAGCCACTCCCCCATCCGCAGGTGCACCTCGCCGATCGCCGCGCCGGCCTCGGCGAGCGCCGCGACCTCCGCCGGGGACTTGCGGATCCGCAGCTCGCGCAGCACCTCGCCGGCGAGCCGCTGCGCGGCGCCGGGCAGCGCCGCGCGCAGGGCGAGGACCTGCTCGGCCCACATCCGGTCGGTGAGCCCGACCGCCGCCGGCGGGCCGTCGAGGGCGGCCACGACCAGGGGGTACGGGTCGGTGCCGTCGGGGTGGTCGACGATGCGGACGCCGGTGTTCGGTGCCGCCTCCGCCGCCGGACGTTCCAGTCTCGGCACGATGAGCGTGGGCTCACCCTCGGCAGGCAGCACCAGGCAGGTCAGCCGCTCACCGGCGTGGGCGTCGTACCCGGTCAGGTAGCGCAGGTCGGAGCCGGGGGTGAGCAGCAGGGCGTCCAGGCCGGCGGCGGCCGTGGCGCGTCGCGCGGCGGAAAGCCGGTCCGGCGGGTACAGCTCGTCGGTTCCCACCCCGTCAGCTTAACGGTCGTTTGGGCCTGATCCGAATTCGGACAACCGGCACGAAGGAAATCTACCGACGTTGATTGACGTCGACAGTTAACACTCTTTAAGATTTGGTTGCCTCGAGGCCCACCCGTCTCTGCTCCCGCACCTCCCGCCCGCGACAACCCTGCGCGGGCGGGCGTCGTCCCCCGCCCACGGGAAGGCCCCCGATGTCCTCACCACTGCGCCGCGCCCTCGTCGCCGGCCTGCTCGCGCTGGCCACGGCCGGCGCCACCCTCACCCTCGTACCCACCGCGGCGCAGGCCGTCGTGCTGCCGAACAACTTCAAGAGCGTCGGCTACATGCCCTCGTGGGCCGGCAACGTCAACAGCATCCAGTACAACAAGCTCACCCACATCAACTACGCCTTCGTGCTGCCCAACAACGACGGCAGCCTGCGCGCCGTGGAGAACCCGAGCAAGCTCTCCTCGCTGGTCTCTCTCGCGCACGCCAACAACGTCAAGGTGTCGATCGCCGTCGGCGGCTGGAACGACGGCAACGACTCGGCGTTCGAGGCCCTCGCGGCCAACTCCGGCAGCCGGACCACCTTCGTCAACAACCTGGTCAACTTCGTCAACCAGTACAACCTCGACGGCGTCGACATGGACTGGGAGTACCCGGACCCGGGCGCCTCGGCCACCAACTACACCCAGCTCATGACGCAGCTCGGCAGCGCCATGCACAGCCGCGGCAAGCTGCTCACCGCCGCCGTGGTCTCCGAGGGCTACTACCTCGACGGCGTACCGACGGCCGTGTTCAGCCAGGTCGACTGGCTCAACATCATGGCGTACGACGGCGGCAGCCCGCACTCCAACTACGACTGGTCGATCAACAGCATCAACCTGTGGAAGGCCCGCGGACTGCCGGCCAGCAAGGCCGTCCTCGGCATCCCGTTCTACAGCCGCCCCGGCTACTACACCTACTCGGCGCTGGTCGCGATGGACCCGGCCAACGCCAACCGGGACTGCACCACCGCCGGCGGCGCGCAGCAGTGCTACAACGGCGTCCCGACGGTCAAGCGCAAGACGCAGTGGGCCCTCGCGAACGCCGGCGGCGTGATGAACTGGGAGCTGTCGCAGGACACCACCGGCTCGACCTCACTGGTCAGCGCCATGTACGACACCATCATGGGCGGCACCACCCCGCCGCCGACCGGTCGTACCGGCCGGATCACCGGCATCGGCGGCAAGTGCGTCGACGTGGCGGGCGCGAGCACCACCAACGGCGCCGCCATCCAGCTCTTTGCCTGCAACGGCACCGCCGCGCAGACCTGGACCGTGGCCAGCGACGGCACGCTGCGTGCCTTCGGCAAGTGCGCCGACGTCACCGACCACTCCACGGCCAACGGGGCCAAGGTCCAGCTCTGGGCCTGCACCGGCGGCGGCGCCCAGGTGTGGCAGGCGCAGTCCAACGGCACGCTGCGCAACCCGCAGTCGAACAAGTGCCTGGACGCCACGGACAACAGCTCGGCCGACGGCACCCGGCTACAGATCTGGGACTGCTTCGCCGGCGCCAACCAGCGCTGGACCCTCCCGGCCTGACGGTGCGTTCCGCAGAGGTCCCCGGTCGACGCCCGGCGTCAGCCGGGAACCTCTGCGTACTCGCGGACCAGGGCGAGCATCTCGTCGACCGAACCGGCCGGATCGGTGACCGGGAACTGCACCGACCGGACCACCGACCCCGGGTCGACCAGGAGCGTCATCCGCTTGAACCGGGTCAGCCCTCCGGCCCGGAAGACCGGCAGCAGCAACCCGGCGCCGAACCGACCATCCTGGTCGGACAGCAGCGGGAACGGCAACCCGGCGTACGCGGTGAAGGCGGCGAGCTGGTCCGGCCGCTGGGTGCTGATCCCGTACACCCGCGCCCCGGCGGCCCGGAAGTCCGGGTGCCGGTCGGCGTAGGTGCTCGATTCGAGGGTGCAGCCGCGGGCGCCGGGGATTCCCTCCCAGCCGGGCGGATAGTCGTGCGCGTCCGGCGCGTACGCCCCGGGGAAGAGGTAGAGGACGCTCCAGGCGTCCGACGTGGTCAGCGGGACCGGCCGGCCGTCCGGGCCGGGAAGGGCGACCTCGGGTAGCCGCCGCCCGACCAGGTCCCGCACCCGGCGCACCTCGGCCGACGCGGCGTCGGCGGTCGCGGTCAGATCACCGTCACCCATCAGATGCCTCGTTCCCCAGTCCTGCAGGGCGATCAGCACCGGCAGCAGTCCCTCGCCCTTCGCGGTGAGCAGGTAGTCGTGCCGTGGCGGGTGCGCGGAGTACGGGCGGCGTCGCAACACGCCGTGCTCGACCAGGGCGGTGAGACGTTCGGTCAGCGCCCGCCGGCTGACCCCCAGGTCGCGTTGGAGCGCGTCGAAGCGGGTCGTACCGCCGGCGACGTCGCGCACGATGAGGAACGTCCACCAGTCCCCCAGCACGCCGAGCGCCTGCGCGATGCCGCAGTCCGCGTCGGCGAGATCCTCTCGTCGCACCCGCTTCCCCCTCTCGTCTCTCGCGACTATAGTCCGTTCCAGATTGAAACGCATCGACGTCGGGAACGCGTCGGCACGGCGGACGGGGGCCGGCGACACGCGCGTCGACGAACGGACCGGAGTGTTCCGGCGATGGTGGACCGCCGGCACGACCAGCATGGTCGGGTCGGCGGTCGGCGTGCCCAGCCCGGCCACTGACCGCGCCCACCCTCGGCGATCGGTGACCTCGGCGCCCGACCACAGGCCGTCGGCCACCCGGCGAACCCCGGTCGCGTCGCCGAACACGTACCGGTCGGCGCCGCGCGGTGTGTGGGCCGGCCCGCGCGGTGGTTTTCCTGGTCGGACGGCAGCGGGGGCCATAGCCTGGGATCGGGTCGCCCGCGCGGGCAGGCCCGACCGGGAGGACCAGTGGCAGCGAACGAGGCGAACCGGGCGGCGACACGCCGTCGCTGGCAACTGTGGGCCGGAGTGCTCGCGCTCGTCGGCCTGGTGCTGCTGATCATCGGCCTCACCGTGGCCGACGGCGTCGCGGCCTGGGTCGAGGTGCTGGTCGCGATCCTGCTGCTGGTGACCAGTTACGTCGTGCAGCACCTGGCCCGGCGGGAGACCGTCTACCGGCACGACGAGCAGCGCTGATCACGTCGACGGCCGGGCGTACCCCTGATCGTCGGAGGGTTGTGCCAGGCTGTCCGGCGTGGCACACCGATCCCCGATCCTGCTGATCGACGCACCCAGCCTCTACTTCCGGGCGTACTTCGGCATTCCGGAGTCCGCCGCCCGGGCCGAGGACGGCACCCCCGTCAACGCGGTGCGCGGCTTCCTCGACATGCTCGCCACCCTCATCCGGGGGCGCGGCGCCGACCGGATGATCTGCGCTCTGGACTACGACTGGCGGCCGGCGTGGCGGGTCGACCTGCTGCCGTCGTACAAGGCGCACCGGGTGGCGCCGCAGGGCGGCGAAGTCGTACCGGACACGCTCTCCCCGCAGGTGCCGATGATCCTGGAGGTGCTGGAGGCCGTCGGCATCACCGCCGTCGGCGCGACCGGCTACGAGGCCGACGACGTGCTCGGCACACTGTCGGTGACGCAGCCGGGTCCGGTCGAGGTGGTCTCCGGCGACCGGGACCTGTTCCAACTCGTCGACGACGCCCGGGGCGTCCGGCTGCTCTACATCGGGCGTGGCGTGGCCAAGCTCGATGACTGCGACGACGCCGCCGTGCGGTCGCGCTACGGCGTGCCGGCCGACCGGTACGCCGACTTCGCCGCGCTGCGCGGCGACCCCAGCGACGGCCTGCCCGGGGTGGCGGGTGTCGGCGAGAAGACCGCCGCTCGGCTCATCGAGCGCTACGGCAGTATCGCCGGCATCCTGGCCGCGCTGGACGACTCCGACTCGTCCTTCGCTCCAGGTCTGCGCACCAAGCTGGTCGCCGCCCGCGACTACCTGGGTGTGGCACCGACCGTGGTCCGGGTCGCCCTGGACGTCCCCCTGCCGGAGCTGCCCACCGCGCTGCCCACCGCGCCCGCCGACCCGGACCGGCTGCTCGACCTGGCCTCCAGGTGGAACCTGGCCGGTTCCGCCCGCCGCCTGGTAGACGCCCTCGCCGCCCGCGCCGACGCCTGAGCGGCACGGGCATGGTGCAGGGCACGGAAGGCGACGGCGGTCACGTCCTTCGGTGCCCTACTTCACCTTGCGGGTCGATCGGGCCACGATGTCCTCGTATTCCGGATGCTTGGTCAGCCACTCGGCGAGGAACGGGCAGATGGGCACCACCGTCCGGCGCCGGGCTCGCGCGTCGTCCATCACCGCGCGCGCGAGCGTCGAGCCGATGCCCCTGCCCTCGAACGCCGGATCGACCTCGGTGTGGGTGTAGGCGACGATGCCGCCGGTCAGCTGGTACGTGACGAACCCGGCGACCACGCCCGCCTCGTCGCGCGCCTCGAAGCGCCACCCAAAAACGCTGGCCGCCGCGGGCGAGCAGCCCAAGGACCGCGAGTCCCTGGGCCGATCCCGCACCGGGCGGCAGGGCAGGGTCATTGCGTTGTCGGGATGCTGCTGGTCACGGCGGTGATGAGGTCGTGGGGGCGTCGGGTGGCGCGGGCGATGTTGGCCTCGCCGTTGGTGCGGTGGTAGCCGATCGAGGTGTTACGCAGGGTCGCGAGGACGGCGGGTCCGGTGCCGGTCCGGGCTTGGCGGAAATCTTCACGGAAAGTGACGTCCCGGACGTGATGCACGCGGTTTTCGATATGCCATTCGAGGCGGGCCCAGTGCTGCAGGTCGGCGGGTTGGGCCTGCTCGGCGGGCAGAGACACCGTGTAGTAGGCGGTTTCGCGACTGGCCTTCCCGCTGCGGGTGCGGGTGCGGGTGATCCGGACGGCCTGCTCGGCGTGGGGGAACCCGATGCCGGCCGGAGTAGCCACGGTGATGGCTTTGACGGTGCGGATCTCGCGGCGGCCGTGGCGGGTGTCGCGGTGGCGGTGCCCGATCGGGATCTCCGGCCAGGGCAGGTCTTGAGCTGCTTGAACAGGGTGGGTTGGTTGCCTTTCGTCGGGATCATCAGGTGGGCGCCGCGGGCGGCGATCTCCTCGGCGTGGGCGGTCTGAGTGTGCAGGGCGTCGGCGATGAACAGCAGACCAGTCAGGCTGCCCAACACTGACTCGACCGCGTCGAGCAGCGATGCGAACGCACCGATCTCGTTGCTCTTCGCGCTCACGGTGACCTGGGCCAGGACGATGCCGGTGCTGGTGTCCAGCGCGGACAGCAGATGAACCTGACCGCCGTCAACACCGCGGGCTCCCCGCAGCGTTTTCCCATCCACGGCGATCACCGTCCGATATCGGTGCGGCCGGGGTGTGACCGGCCGGGCGCGGACCTCCAGCCAACCCGCGAGGACAGTAGACAACAACTGATCGTCGAGGCCGGTCACCAACCGCCATACCGTCGTACCCGCCGGCACCCCACGGCCGAAGCCGAACCGGTCGCGGGCCTACTCATCCAGATCGTGCAACCAATCGGTGATCGCGGCGAACGACGACGCCCCCGCGAGGACCGCGCACACCGCAACCGCGAGCAAGCCCGACAGCGGGTAACGCACTCCCCGTGGATCTCGAGGATCCGGGACCGCCGCCACGGCGTGTAGCAGTCCCCTCGTCTCACCCGCAGTAACAGACCATGAGGACGTGCCAGGGGCGCCGACGACCGAAGACAGCACGGGGATCGGGCACGATGACATCGGCGGGTGAGGTCCTCGGGGTGTCGTGAAGCCAAGAGAACTCCACGATCACCAACGCGATCTCACCCGCTCTTCCTGCCTCCACAGAGGCCACTCAACCCGCAGATACCCAGCTCAGGGCACCCACCGATCGACTACGCAATCGCCCTGAGCCTCCGCCCCGG
>NZ_WBKR01000059.1 GCF_008868155.1 Micromonospora sp. ALFpr18c | reverse complement strand
ATTCCAGACCCTCAGCCAGGCCACGGGAGATCTCCTCACGATCGGTCAAGGTCAACATGTTGCGCACAGCGGGAATCCTGTCCCACCGACCCACCAAGATCAAATGCTACGACCGCCTGAACTCGCCTCCCGCTGGGCGGCTGCAAAGGCGCGTTCGCGGGGGTGGCGCAAAAAGAGGCTCACCACGATTACGGGGAAGTCACCAGTCGTTAATAATGGCGAGATCGGGTCCAGCAACCTTTTCGGGGATAGAGATCTGTCGATACCAAGACGCCTCCGGACTCGACACTCACGGCAGTCCGGAGCGACTGTTAGATGGATCACACATCCAACCATTACCGTCCATGCCTTTCGGAGAGATCGAACGCTAACCTCTATATACGGCCGTCGCGAGCGTGCCACCCCTTCAGCAATGACGCCGGGGAATCGGTTTCCGGACACCAGACGTGATCAACGCCGGAAATTGGTCTCGCGCTGCCCGCCCTAGAGGGAGCCGGCGATCTCCCCTTCCACCTAGAGGGAAAGCGCAATGATGCTGCCGAATCATCTCAACAGCATGCCCGCTATGACGTCCACCTGCCGACCGGCATTGTGGTCGGTGCGCCTGATGTTCTTTCTTACTGGGGCGCTGTTCGCCACCTGGGCGGCTCGCATTCCAGCGATACAGTCGCAGTTGGACGTCAATCATACCGGCCTAGCTATCGCATTCGCTGGACTGAACCTGGGCGCTATTGTCGGACTACAGGCGGGTGGTTTTATAACCCCCCGGTTCGGCAGTCGCGCAGTCCTCCGCCTCGTGATGCCGCTGTTCGCCCTGAGTCTCTCAGTGGTACTACTGGCCAACAACCTGACCGGCCTGTCCATCGCCCTCGGGGTGTTTGCGTTCGCCAACAGCTTGGTCGACGTCTCCATGAACGCTCACGGCGTCGCGGTCGAACGGATTGCTGGCCGCCCCCTCCTCAGCAGCATGCACGCGTACCATAGCCTCGGCATGATCAGTGGCGCCGGTCTAGGTGCGCTGGCAGCCCAGGCGGGACTCTCCATCCGGCTACATTTTTCCGTCGTCAGCCTGCTCATCGCCGTAATTGCCCTCTTCGGGTCCCGCGCACTGCTCCCCTCGGCAGTCGATACCGCGTCAGCCCCGGTGCCGGATGGATTCACGGCGCCACGCCGAGCGCGGCACTGGCCGAAACGGCTGGTGATACTCGGCGGAGTGGCGTTCTGCGTCGCTCTAGCCGAGGGCGCGGCAAATGATTGGGCTGCGGTTTACCTGCACGAGCGCGGTGCCAGTAGCTCCCTGGCAGCGGTCGGTTTCGGCGCCTTCGTAACCGCGATGTTTCTCGGTCGGCTGGCGGGTGACCACCTGGTCTCTCGGTTCGGGCCGGTACGTCCATTCCTGCTCGGCACAATGACCGCCGGCATTGGCATGGGAGCAGCGCTGATTATCGGTGGAATGTGGATCGGGATTGTCGGCTTCGCGTTATTCGGTTTCGGTATTTCCTACACGCTGCCGGTCGCGCTGTCCGCCAGTCGTGACGTTTCAGAAGTTCATCCGACCCGAGCGATAGCCAACATATCCACTCTTGGTTACATGGGGTTCTTCTCCGGACCGATGCTCATCGGGATAGTGGCTACCCCCACGAGCCTCGCCATCGGTCTCGCGGTGCCCGTCGCGTTCGTTTTTCTCGCGGGACTAGGCGCGCGGGCGGTAAACATACGGGAACAAGGCCCAGTCGCCATCACGCCCTCCGGAGACAGGAGTCAAACTTACAGATAAACCTCATCGCAACAAGTTCATCCTCAGCGCCAGTCGATTACCTGCAATGAAATAGCTACATGAGTCGACTACCAACCCGGGGGAGAAGTTGAGCGACGAATCAAGTCGTACTTACGACTATTGTGTACTTGGTGGCGGGGCCAGCGGGCTGGTGGCTGCTGTGGAGCTCGCGACGAACGGCAAATCGGTACTGGTGCTGGAGGCGGGAGACCGAATCGCACCGGGTGCCAACCTGCGTACTGCCGAGCAGGCCTGGGAACGGGCACTGTCGCCGGGAGATCCGCGTAAGTCGTCCAATCCATGGACGGCGAGCGCGCTTGGCGGCGGCACCGTTTTCTTCGCTGGCATCACATTCCGTTACCGCGAAATCGATTTCGCTCCTAGTCGCTTTTTGGCAGGCGACGCGCTCGACGGAACCTGGCCTGTCAGATACGCCGATCTTCGTCCCTACTACGACGAGATGGAACGACGACTCGGCGTGGCTCGGACGCTGAGCGGGGATCTGTGGCAACCGCCATCCGCCGGCGCACCACTGCCGCCTCACGACCACGACGAGCGGGGGCAGATACTCGCTGAGGCCGCGCGAGGGCTCGGCCTGCACCCGTTCCCTACGCCGTTGGCGATCAACTCGCGTGCTTTCCAGGGCCACCCGGCCTGCACGGGGTGCAGCGGCTGCACCGAACATGTCTGCCCGTCAGGGGCGAAGGGGGATGCGGTCCGTCGCGTCCTCGATGTCCTGCCCTCGGCGAGGGATATGACGGTGCGCACGGGCGCACGCGTGCTTCGGCTGATTCCGGGCAGGAGGGAGCAGGTTCGGGCGGTGGAGTGGCTCGACGCTGACGGGAAGACCCGGCACCTCACCCAAGCCCGGCAGTTCATTCTCGCTGCCAACGCCGTGCAGACCGCGCGTCTGTTGCTCAACTCGACCGCGAAGTGGGCGCCAGACGGCATCGGCAACAGCTCCGGCCTGGTCGGCGCGGGCTTGTCGGTGAAGCTCAGTGGCTATGTCAGCGGGGTACGGGCGGTTTCCAAGGGCGCACCTCCTGGAGGGCCTCACTCGACCGTGGCGTTCAGCGACTACTACCTGCATCCCGACATCCCCGGCCAACTTGGAGGGATCATGTACCAGGCCAACCCGGTAGTCGATGACGACGGCCGCACCGTGCGGGTGCACGTGCTGGCTGGTGACCAGCCCGTCGAACGCAACCGGGTACGCCTGGCCCACCAGAGGGACACATGGGGGATACCGAAGGCGGTGCTCGACTACCGGATTCACCCCCGCGACGGTGATCGCCTCCGATTCCTCGCGCAGCAGGCCACTAACCTGTTGCACGCGGCTAAGGTGTCCCGGATCCGGTTCGAACCGACCGAGTTCCACCGCGGCAGCCGCCACCTGCACGGCACCTGCCGCTCCGGCCCCGATCCGAAGGAATCGGTGACCACGCCGGACGGCCGACTACACGACGTCGAAAACGTCCACGTCGTGGACGCGAGCCTGTTCCCCTTCGCTGGTGGCGTCAACCCGGTACTCACCATCCAGGCGAACGCGTTGCGCATCGCCCGGAATCTCTCCGCCCGGCCGGCCGCCGCACGCCCGGCCGATCCCAACTGCGTCGACTGACCCGCAGACCAGAATCCGCGCACCTGACCTGATTGTCGAAAGGATGCAGATGTCCTCCATGTCAGCCCTGATCGAGCGGGCGAAACTGGTTACCGCCAGCCCCCGGTGGGATCTGGAGAAACGATTTCCGGTAGTAGCGGACCGCGCCGAAGGGTGCCACGTTTGGGACGCCAACGGCGACCGCTACATCGACTACACCTCTTGCAGCGGTGCGGCGCCGCTCGGCATCGGACACCCATCCGTGGTGCAGGCCGCGATCGACGCGCTGCAACGGGGCGGCATCGTCCCGAACACCCTTTCGTTGCCTCGGATCGAGACGGCCGAGTCCTTGCTCAGCTTCTTCCCTGGCACCGAACGGGTCCGGTTCTTCCGGACGGGATCGTGCGCGACCACGGCGGCGGTCCGCATCTCCCGCGTACACACTGGGCGCCGGCTGGTCCTGACCAGCGGTTTCCACGGCTGGCACGACTGGCACCTCCAATCCGCGTTCGGCGGACTGCCTGGCCGGGACCCCGAGACTGTGGACTTCGGGTACGACTTGGAGCAACTCAGCACCCTGCTCTCCGAGCGGTGGCAGGAGGTTGCCTGCGTCATCGTCACCCCGGAGGTCTGTTTCTTCTCTCACGATTACCACATTGAGCTCGCGCAGTTGGTCCGCAGTCACGGCTGCCTGCTCGTCCTCGACGAGGTGATGACCGGCTTCCGGTACGACCAGGGCGGTTACGCCACCGCCGCCGGCATTCAACCGGACCTGTTCACTCTGAGCAAGGGACTGGCCAATGGCATTGCCCTGTCGGCGGTTGCCGGGCGGGGCGAGATCTTCGACGGCGCGGAATCAGCCTACCTGGGCTACACATACCAGCGTGAGGTCATGCCGTTCGCCGCAGCCAAGGCCAGCCTGGAGGTGTTCCGCTCCGGTGAGCCGTTTACGGCTATGAAGAAGGTCGGCACCGTACTCATCGAAGGGCTGAACCGACTCTTCGAGCGCTCCGCCGTACCAGCCATCGCGTTCGGTTGGCCGTCAATGTTCCGGGTGCTGTTCGTGAACGACGACATCGGGCAGGAGTTCTACGCCGGCCTGCTGCGTCGCGGCGTGCTGATTGAGTACGGCGGCGTACACATGATCTCGGCCGCGACATCCGACCAAGACCTCGCATACACCCTGGAGGCCGCCGAGGAGAGCCTGAATGAGGTGCTCCGGACGGCGCGACCTGAAGTCGGCCGATCAGGCCCGACCTCGGTCACCGACGAGCACGTGTTCGCGCTCGCCGAACGGGCCTTCGGCGCAACAAGGAACACCCTCCAGAAGTGGTGCACAGCCAGAAGTGGTGTACAGCGCTGAACCAGAGAGCAGGGTTGGCTCGCCGCGCTGAAACTGCGCCAGGGCGCATCCGACCGACTGGCAGGTCAACGGCGACGGATTCCAGGGCCTAGTGCCTGCTGGACGGGACCGAAACCGGCCGGAGGCAGTGCTGCCCAGCCGAGAACGCATCGATGACGGCGCAGGCGCAGCCGGTCTCGTCTGCCAGCTCCCCACCCTGCGGCGTCCACGGGCGGCTCGCCCGTGGACGCCGTCAGCGCGTTCGTCCCGACCGGTCGCCGAGGACCAGCGCGTCACACGTCGATCGACACGGTCGGGCAGCAACTGCACCGCGTAAAACAACTCTGCTACCCGCGCGGCATCACGCACCGCCCGCCGCACCACACCCCACCACCACCGAATGCTTGGAGCCGGATCATTATCCCTTCTCACCAGGCTGGAGTTGTTTTTCGTCCGGAAAGCTACCGGTACGCGAACACGAGACCCCTGCATCCGATGTAGTGCGCGGGCGGGCGGGGTCAGAGGCGGTCGGCTCGGGTGTGTAACAGGTCGTGCACGTTGTCGATGTCCGTCGGTGAGGTTCGCGAGGCGAGCCAGTACATGACACCGGTCGGGATGAAAAAGAGCTGGAACGCGGCCAGCCCGACGGCGAAGTTCAGCGGTGGCGGGAATGCCGCTCGAAGCGCCTGGAAGGCCACCCCGACCAGCCCGTTGCCGGCCGCGCGACCGACCCCGTTGACCAGGTTGCCCAGGCTGTACACAGTGCCCCGGTGCTCCGGTGGGTTGACGTCGGCGATCAACGCGAACCAGTTCGGCGAGTTGGCCGACGTCAACGCGAGCGCCACGACGGCGGTGAGCAGGCTCAGCCCGACCGACGGCTCGGTGAACACACTGGCCAGTACCGCACCCACCACCGCGCCGCCGCCCGCGCCGTCCGGCACGTCGATGGTCACCGGTACGAAGAACAACACCAGGTAGAACGGCAGCGCGGCGAGGATGCCGATGGAGGCGACGAGTGCCCGCCCTCGCGGGGTACGCCGTTGCACAGCGTCACCGATCAGCCCGCCCAGGATGGACAGCACCCCACCGAGCTGGAACAGTGTGGCGAAGACGCTGCCCACCACGACCGCTGTCGACGTGGAGTAACCCTGGGCCTCGGCCCGTTCGGCGAAGAGCACCGGCAGCCAGACCAGCGAACCGAACGCGGCCTGCGCGGTCAGACCCTGCAGGATCAGCCACCGGTTGGTCCGCCGGGCCAGGATGCGCGGCAGGTCGGCGCGGCTGATCCGGTAGTCGTACTCGGTGCCGGCGTCCAACCTGCCGGCCAGTTCCGGCTCGCTCTGGCCACGCCGGACGTCGTACGTGAACAGGTAGGCCAGCGTGGCGACCAGGCCGACGCCGGTCAGCAGCAGGAACGGCCGCCGCCAGTCGGCCGCCCCGAGCAGCCCGCCGACGAGCGTGCCCGCGAGGGTGCCGACCCCCTGGGAGAGCCCCCAGAAGCTCATCACCAGCCCACGCCGGGTCGGCGAGATCAGGTCGGTGACCACGGAGAATCCCACCGAGCCGACCGCGCCGAGGCCGACCGCCGCGACCAGTTGCGCGGCCAGGAACGTCAGGTAGCCGCCGGCGAGCGCGCTTCCGCCGGTGCCCGCCGCCCAGAGCAGTGTGCCCACCATGAGCAGCGGTTTGCGGTTGGTGTGGTCCCCGACGTACGCCCAACCGACCGCCGCGACCGCGCTGACCAGGAAGCTGACCGCTGTGACCACGCCGAGCAGCCGCCCGGACACGTCGAACGCGTCGGAGATCGGGCCGTACAGCGGGGGGAGCAGCCCGATCGCCACGTTGTCCAGTGAGGCGAGCAGTACGAACACCACGACGCTGTACAACCGGTGCGCAGGCCCACCGCCCTGACCGTGCGGGCGCAGGCCGGGCCCGCCACTGGTCACCGTCATGACCGGCAGCCAACCAGACCGCGTGAAGGAGATCGTCACGCGGGTGGGTGCCGGTCACCGTCGACCGGCACCCACCCGCGTCGATCCCGACGGTCAGCGCCGGTCGAGCACCAACCCGCGCGCCGCGGCGTACTGGTCGCGCACGGCGGGGACGGCCGCCGCCGCGTACTCCTCGGTGCCCTCGACCGCCCAGACGGGCGGTGCGTCGCCGCCCAGGGCGACCCAGGCGGCCTGCCGGGCGGCACCGTCGGCGACGTACTCCCCGGCTGGCGGGACGACGACCGGGCAGCCGAAGACCTGCGGGGCGATCTGCCGCACCGCGGCCGACCGGGCCCCGCCGCCGACCAGGATGACCCGGCAGGCGGTGGCGCCCTGCGCGGTCAACGCGTCCAGCCCGTCGGCGAGCGCGCAGAGCATGCCCTCCACGGCGGCCCGCGCCAGGTGCGCGGGGGTCGACGTGCGCAGGGTCAGGCCGTGCACGGCACCGGTCGCGAGCGGTCGGTTCGGCGTCCGCTCACCCTCCAGGTAGGGCACCATGACCAGCCCGTCCGCCCCGGCCGGCGCGGAGAGCGCCAGTTCGGCCAGCTCGTCCAGACTGACCCCGAGCATCGCGGCGGCGGCGTCCAGCACCCGGGCCGCGTTGAGCGTGGCGACCAGCGGCAGGAAGCGACCGGACGCGTCGGCGAAGCCCGCCACCGCACCGCTCTCGTCGGCGGCCGGCACGTCGGCGACGCTGAACACGGTGCCGGAGGTGCCGATCGACACGACCACGTCACCCGGGCCGGCGCCGACGCCGAGCGCGGCGGCGGCGTTGTCCCCGGTGCCAGCCCCGAGCAGCGCTCCGCCCGGCCCACCCAGTACGTCGGACAGCTTGCCCGCCGACTCCGCCGGACCGAGCACCTCGGGCACCACCAACCGCCGACCGAAGCCCCGCTCCAGCAGGTCCAGCCGGTATTGCCCGGTGGCCGGCGACCAGTAGCTGGTGCCGCTGGCATCACCCCGGTCGGTACGCAGCGCGTCCAGCCCCGGTGCGCCGGCCAACCGCCAGGTCAGCCAGTCGTGCGGCAGGCAGACGGCCGCCACCTGAGCTGCCCGCTCCGGCTCGTGCGTGGCCAGCCAGCGCAGCTTGGTGAGTGTGAAGCTGGCCACCGGAACGCTGCCGGTGGCCTCGGCCCAGAACCGACCTCCCGCCGCGCCGCCGCCGGCCTCCTCGATCAGGTCGGCGGCGGCGTCAGCGGATCGGGGGTCGTTCCACAGCAGAGCCGGACGGACCACCTGGCCGTCCTCGTCGAGGCAGACCATGCCGTGCTGCTGGCCGGCGACCGAGACCGCAGCCACGTCGGCCAACCCGCCGGCCTGGTCGGCGGCGCTGCGCAGCGCCTGCCACCAGGCTTCCGGGTCGACCTCGGTGCCGTCCGGGTGCGGTGCTCGGCCCTGCCGGAGCAGGGCGCCGGTCTCCGCGTCCCGGATGACCACCTTGCAGGACTGTGTGGACGAGTCGACGCCCGCGACCAGCGGCATGGCGCGGCCTCAGCGAGCGCCGAGCAGGTGCTCGACGGCGAGCTGGTTGAGCCGGACGAAGGCGAAGCCCCGGGCGGCCACCGCGTCCACGTCGACATCCTCGAACGCCGACCGGTCGGCGAGCAGCTCGTCGTAACCCTCGCCGTCGTTGAGCGTCGGCGTGCTCAGCTCGCCGACCTTGCTCGCGGCCAGCGCCTCGACGACCTCCGGGTCGGCGCGGAAGGCCGCCGCCCGCTCCTTGAGCAGCAGGTACGTGCTCATGTTGGCAGCCGCCGACGCCCACACCCCGTCCATGTCCTCGGTCCGGGAGGGCTTGTAGTCGAAGTGCCGGGGGCCGTCGTAGGTCGGCCCGCCGTTCGGGCTGCCGTTCTCCAGGAGGTCCACCAGGGCGAACGCGTTCATCAGGTCACCGTGGCCGAAGACCAGGTCCTGGTCGTACTTGATGCCGCGCTGGCCGTTGAGGTCCAGGTGGAACAGCTTGCCCTGCCAGAGCGCCTGCGCGATGCCGTGGGCGTAGTTGAGCCCGGCCATCTGCTCGTGCCCGACCTCGGGGTTGAGGCCGACCATCTCCGGGTGGGCCAGCTGGGAGATGAAACCGAGCGCGTGCCCGATGGTGGGCAGCAGGATGTCGCCGCGCGGCTCGTTGGGCTTGGGCTCCAGGGCGAACCGCAGGTTGTAGCCCTTGTCGATGACGTACTGGGTGAGCAGGTCGACGGCCTCGCGGTAGCGGTCCAGGGCGGCGCGGACGTCCTTGGCGACGTCGTACTCGGAGCCCTCGCGGCCACCCCACATGACGAACGTGCTGGCGCCCAGCTCGGCGGCCAGGTCGACGTTGCGCAGCACCTTACGCAGGGCGTAGCGGCGGACGTCGCGGTCGTTGCTGGTGAAGCCGCCGTCCTTGAAGATCGGGTGGGTGAAGAGGTTGGTGGTGACCATCGGCACTACGAGGCCGGTCTCGTCGAGGGCCTTGCGGAACCGGGCGATGTGCTGGTCGCGGGTGGCGGCGTCGGCCCCGAACGGGATCAGGTCGTCGTCGTGGAAGGTGATGCCGTACGCGCCCAGCTCGGCGAGCCGGTGCACCGCCTCGACCGCGTCGAGCTCGGGGCGGGTCGCGTCGCCGAACGGGTCGCGGGCCTGCCAGCCCACGGTCCAGAGCCCGAAGGAGAACTTGTCGGCGGGGGTGGGACGGGGTGCCATGAGCAACCTCCGGGGTGGTGGTGTCCGCTATTTGTTCAGCGATTGAATTATTTGCCCACCGTATGGCACTGTCAAGGGGTGATCCGCACCCACGCCCCGGCCGGCGCGGTCCGACAGGGCAGCCTGCGCGAACTCAACCTCGCCCTGGTGCTCGGCCGGATCGCCGCCGCCGATCGCCCCCCGTCCCGAGCCGACCTGGCCACGGCGACCGGCCTGACCCGGGCCACCGTCTCCGCGGTGGTCGAGGACCTGCTCGCCGGCCGCCTCGTCGACGAGGCCGACCCCGCCCCCCGGGCCGGCGCCGGCCGCCCGGCCCGTGGACTGGTGCTGGCCGACCAGGGACCGGCCGGGCTCGGCCTGGAGGTCAACGTCGACTACCTGGCGGTCTGCGTGGTGGACCTCGCCGGCCAGGTCCGGCACCGCACGGTGCACCGGGCCGACCTGCGCCCGGTCGCTCCGGCCGACGCCCTGGCCCGACTGGTCGAGCTGGCCGGCCAGGCCCGCACCGACGCCGCCCGGCAGGGCCTCACCCTGGCCGGAGCCGCGCTCGCCGTGCCCGGCCTGGTGGACGACGCGGGGCTGGTCCGGCTCGCACCCAACCTCGGCTGGCGCGACGTCGCGGTGCCCGCGCTGCTCGCCGCGCACCCGGCGCTGACCGAGCAGGTGCCCGGCGTACCGGCGTTGGTGGTGGACAACGAGGCGAACCTCGCCGCTCTCGGCGAGCTGCACTCCCGACCGCCCGGCCCGGCCAGCTTCCTGCACATCTCCGGCGAGGTCGGCATCGGCGCCGGGATCGTGCTGGACGGCGCCCTGTTCCGCGGCGTCCGCGGCTGGAGCGGCGAGATCGGGCACCTGCCGGTCCACCCGCAGGGCCGCCCGTGCCGCTGCGGCGGACGGGGCTGCCTGGAGCAGTACGCCGGCCAGGAGGCGATCGTGGCCGCCGCCGGGCTGGCCCGGGCGGAGCTGCCCGCCGACACCGCCACGGCCCGGCTGGCCGAGCTGGCCGGGGCGGGCGACGCGGACGCGCTGCGGGCTCTGCAGGATGCCGGGACGGCACTCGGTGTCGCGGTGGCCGGCGTGGTCAATTTGCTGGACCTGGACACCGTGGTGCTCGGCGGCGGGTACGCCCCGCTGGCGCCCTGGCTGTGCCCGCCGGTGCTCACCGAGATCACCGCCCGGGTGCTCACCGCCGCCTGGTCGCCGGTCACGGTGCGGCCCTCGACACTCGGCGCGGAGGCCGCAGCGGTCGGGGCCGCCGGTTCGGTGGTCCGCCACATCATCGCCCGGCCCGCCGGATGGCTGGCCCGCACCGGCTGACCGTCCCCGGCACGCTGGGCGTCTGTCACAGGGCCTCGGTACGCTTGCCGTCAGGCAACGATCCGCAGGCGAGGAGTCCACGGCACCATGCGCACAGGTCGTCAGACGCGGGCCGGCGTCCGGCGGTGACCACGACCCGACAGGGCGGCATCGCCGGTCCGGTCAGCGGCGGTGGGCGGGTACCCCGTCGGCGGGCCGACCAACCGCTCCCGGCCGATTCCCGGTTGGCCCGCGAGCTGCTCGACGGGCTCGCCGAGGCCGTGCTGACCACCGACGAGGCCGGCCGGGTCACCCTGGTCAACGCGATGGCGGCGGAGCTGCTCCCGGAGATCACCGCCGGCACCGAGCTGGGCCGGTGCCCGGTGCCGGCACTGGCCCGGGCTGTCACCGACGACGCCGAGCGCTTCGACGGCGATCATCGCGGCCGCCGGCTGCGCGGCGCACGGCGGCAGCTCGCCGGCCACCGGTACGCCTGGTACATCCGGGACGTCACCGAGGAGCAGGCCCGCAGTGAGGCCCTGCTGGCCGAGCGGTCCCGCACCGCGTTCCTCGCCCGGGCCGGCAGCCGACTCGGATCGTCCCTGCACCGCGACCAGACGCTGCGGGCCACCGCGACGCTCGCCGTCCCCTACCTGGCCGACGCCGCCGTTGCCCTGCACCGGCCGTCCGCGCCAAACGAGCCGCACCTGCGCTGGGTCCGGTACGCCGACGGCGAGCCGTCCCCGAGCACCGGGCTCGCCGGGCCGGAGCTGACCGACACCGTCCCCGGGCTGACCGAGGCGCTGGCCGGCGACCTCACCGAGCCGAGCCCCTGGCTGGACGCCGACCTCGCCGACCTGGCCGCCGTGCTGCCACCCGGGTTCGGCCGCCCCGGCACCGTGCTGGTCAGCCCGATGCGCGCCGCCGGCGGCCCGGCCGGCGCCCTGCTGCTGATCCGCCAGGCCGGGCGGGCCGGCTTCGACCGGCGCGACATCGACCTGGCCCGCGAGTTCGCCGCCCGGGCCGGCGCCGCGCTGGCCACCGCCGATTTGTACGGCGAACAGGCCCACCTGGCCCGGGTGCTGCAGACCAGCCTGCTCCCCCCGGAGCTGCCCACGGTGCCCGGCGTCAGCCTGGCCGGCGGCTACCGGGCCGCCGGCGACACCCTGCGCATCGGCGGCGACTTCTACGAGGTGTTCCCACACCGCGACGGCGCCCTGTTCGCGCTCGGTGACGTGTGCGGCAAGGGCGTCGGCGCGGCCGTGCTGACCGGCCGGGTCCGCCAGTCGATGCAGACGCTGCGGCTGGTCGAACAGCGCCCGCTGGAGCTGATCCGGCTGCTCAACCGCGCGTTGTTCGACGCACCCGACGCGGCCCGGCGCAGCCAGTTCACCACCCTGCTGCTCGGCTCCCTGCAACGCGGGCCGACCGGCGTGGACGTGCGGATCGCCGGTGGGGGCCACCCGGCGCCGCTGCTGGTCACACCCGGCGGCACGGTCACCCCGGTCCCGATCGGCGGTATGCCGGTCGGCGCGCTGGCCACCGCCCGATTCGCCGAGACCCGGGTGCACCTCGACCCGGGCGACCTGCTGCTCGCGTACACCGACGGGGTGACCGAGGCGCGTGGCGGCCGGCGTGACGTGGAGATGTTCGGCGAGGACCGATTGCGGGCCGCGCTCGCCTCGGCGGCCGGGCTGCCGCCGGTCGCGCTGGTCGAGCGGCTGCTCCAGATGATCGACGAGTGGCAGGACGGGCAGGCCCACGACGACATCGCCATGCTGGCCGTGTGCGCGTCGGCGCCCCGGTGACGACGAGCCTCACGGTCGTCGTCGTCGTCGTCGCCGCCCGACCGGTCGGATCAGGCGGTCCGCGCCACCGGCGGCTCGCCGGTGGGCCACTCCCGGTGGGTGTCGACCGGCCGGTCCGGGGTGCCGGGCGCACTCGTCCACATCCCGCGGGGCTGCCGGTCCGGATCGCGCGGCAACTCCCCCGCCCGGCCCGGGGGCCGGTCCGGGTCGTCCAGCCAGTCCGCCCGGCCGGTCGGTCGGTCCGGGTCCTCCGGTCCACCCGGTACCGGCGCGTTCTGCGCCTGCTGCCGACGAGCGGTCTCGTCGAATTCCCGCATCCCGCGCAGCAGTGCGTCACGGCCGGCCGGGCTCATCCCGGTCAACACGGCGGTCAGCCGCGCCTGACGGTCCGCCCGCAGCTCGGCGAGGAGCCGGCGAGCCTCCGGGGTGAGGTGCAGGGCGATCTCCCGCCGGTCGAAGCGACCGGGCTCCCGCTCCAACATCCCGGCGGCGACCAACCGGTCGCAGAGTCGGCTCGCTGAGCTGAGCAGCATGTCGAGCCGGGTGGCGAGCCGACGCAGGTTGATAGCGTCGTACTGCTCCACCACCATGACAGCCCGTAACTGGACTCCGGACAACCGGTTGGTGGTCTCCTCCCGGGCGGATTCCCACACGCTCAGCAGGGCAGCCGCCGCCGCGTCCAGTGCGGCAGCCATACTCGTCTCAGGGTCCGGTGGACCGTTCACTTCGGCCATGGTGGCCCGAGACTACTCCGAACCCACAGGTGGTTGGGCTTTGAGCGAGGGAGTGGTGATGAGCGAACCGGTCAATCGGGCACGACGTGCCCTGAACGAGACACCCGCGGACCGGATCGTCGGCGGTGTCGCGGATGTCCTCGCCACCGCGTACGGGATCACCGACGCCGAGCTGTACCAGGTCGACTACCGGCTTTCGCAGCTGCTACCCCTCACGGAGGGTGACCCCATCACCGGCCCCGGGCACCCCGCGTGGCGCTCCTTCGACCACCAGTCGCCGCTGCTCGCCGACGACACCGGCTGGTTCCCGGTCAGCATGCGCGGTGAGCGACGGGGGGTGCTGCGACTGTCACCGGTGCCGAACGACCCGGCCGTCCTCAGCGAGCTGGACGAGATCGCGACCGCGCTGGCCCACGAACTGGCCGCCGTCTCCGCCGGCACCGACGTCTACCGCGCGGCGCGGCGCAGCCAGCGACTCACTCTGGCCGCGGAGATGCAGTGGGACCTGCTGCCCGGCCGCAGCCGGATCCGACCGTCGTTCAGCCTGGCCGGCCAGCTCGAACCGGCGTACGCGGTGCGCGGCGACAGCTTCGACTGGTCCGACGACGGGGAACGGCTCTGGCTGTCGACCGTCAACGGCACCGGTGAGGGTGTCGCGGCGTCGCTGCTCACCTCGCTGGCCACCCAGGCGCTGCGCAACGCCCGCCGGGCCGGACTCGACCTGGCCGACCAGGCCGCCCTCGCCGACCAGGCGATCTACGACCTGTACCGGGGTCAGCAGCACATCTCGGCGCTGCTGATGGAACTGGACCTGCGCTCCGGCGTGATGACCGTGGTCGACGCGGGCTCTCCCCGGCTGGTGCTGCTGCGCGACGGTGAGGTCACCCCGCAGCCCCTGGAGGCGCAGTTCCCGCTCGGCATGTTCGAGGCGACGGACTACCACGAGCAGAAGTTCGCGCTGGAGCGCGGCGATCGGGTCTTCGTGGTCAGCGATGGGGTCCTGGAGGCCACCGGGCAGGACGCACGCTACGGCGAGACGGCGCTGGACCGGTTCCTGCGAAGGACCGGTCCGATGGAGCCGTTGGACGCCGTCCGGTCGTTGATCGGCGACCTGCGGGCGTTCGTGGCCGGCGACCTGGTCGACGACGCGGTGGTGGTCTGCCTGGACTGGACCGGCCCGCAGACCTGACCGACGACGTCAGTACGCGCCCCGGCTGTTCAGCACCGCGCCGAAGGTCTTCCAGAGGATGGTGAGGTCGGCGGCGAGCGACCAGTTCTCCACGTAGTAGAGATCGAGTCGGATGCCGTCCTCCCAGCTCAGGTCGGACCGCCCACTGACCTGCCACAGACCGGTCATGCCGGGCTTGACCAGCAGCCGCCGGGCCACGTCGCCGTCGTAGCGGGCCACCTCCGAGGGCAGCGGCGGACGCGGCCCGACCAGGCTCATCTGACCCAGCAGCACGTTGACCAGTTGCGGCAGCTCGTCCAGTGACCACTTGCGCAGCAGCCGTCCGACCCGGGTCACCCGGGGGTCGTCGCGCATCTTGAACATCAGGCCGTCGGTCTCGTTACGGGCGGTCAGCTCGGCGAGCAGCGCGTCGGCGTTCACCACCATGGTGCGGAACTTGAACACCCCGAACTCCTTCCCGCCCCGGCCGACCCGGACCTGGCGGAACAGCACCGGCCCCCGGCTGTCGAGTTTGATGGCCAACGCGATGACCGCGATCAGCGGACAGAGCAGCGCGAGCGCCAGCGACGACACCGACCGGTCGACGAAGCCCTTCACCAGCTTGCGTGCGCCACGGAACTCGGGTGCCTCGACGTGGATCAGCGGCAGTCCGGCGACCGGCCGGGTGTGGATGCGGGGGCCGGCCACGTCGGTCAGCGCGGGCGCCACCACCAGGTCGACGCCGGTCCCCTCCAACTGCCAGCCGAGCCGGCGCAGCCGGGCCGCGGTCAGCTCACCGGAGGCGGTGACCGCGACGGTGTCCGCGCCGATCGCGGTGGCCGCCTCCGGGATGCCCCGGAACGATCCCACCACCGGTACGTCGCCGAGTCGCTGCGCCACCGGCGCCAGCAGCGCGTCCGGGATGCACGCTCCGACGACCTGGTAGCCGGCGTACGGCTCCCGGCGCAGCGTGTGCACCAACTCCAGCACGTGCGCGGTGTCGCCGACCACCAGCACCTTGCGGGACCAGCCAGCCCCACGGGAACGGGCCCGGTGCAGGCGCTTGCGGGCGGCGAAGCGGGCCACCTCCAGCCCGGCGGTGCCCACCGCGAAGGAGATGCCGAGGAAGCCTCGCGAGACACCGACGTCGGCGATGTACCCGGCGATGGCGATCGCGCCGGCCAGTCGCAGGCTGGCGGAACTGACCCGGCGGTACTCGTCCGCGCCGTAGCCGACCACCCGGTCGTCGTAGCAGCCCAACGCCTTGAGCGAGAGCAGCCAGGCCAGCACCAGACCTGGCGCCACCAGCACGTACGGGATCTTCGAGCCGCTCGGTTCCTCGTCACCGAACCGGGCGATGTGCCCGACGAGCAACGCGATGATCAGGATGGTGGTGTCCAGCACCACGAGGACCCGGACGTACGCCCGTTCGTCGGCGCGCTCCACCAGCCCGGCGGGGCGGGGCTTCGGCGTCGCGGTGCTCGCGGGGGTCAACAGCGTCGACGCACTCACCGGCCCTCCCACTCTGCTCAGGACGGCCCCGGCCGACGCGTCGGACCGGAGGCGGACCGACGATGCCGGAACACGTCGACATCCTGCCCCGACAACTATGGCGGCCGATTGCTTCGGACGTATTGCCGTCACTTTTCTTCAGCGGCGATGGACGACCGAAAGGTCCCGCCGTACCCCTGATCAGGTACGACGGGCCCGTGCGTTGCTGTGCGTCGGCTCAGCGCGGCGCCGGGGGGCGCCGGGCGATGGCGCTGAGGAAGATGCTGCCGATCTCGTTCGGGTCCTTCGTGACGAAGACGTCGCCACCGGTCACCTTCGTGATCGACTCCAGCTCGGCCTTGCTGACGCCCTCACCGATACCGATCATGATGACCTGGACCGGCCGCTCCGGATCGGCGACCCGCTTCAGCTCAGCGAGCAACTGGCCCTGGGAGATGCCGTTGCTGTCCTCGTTCTCGCCGTCGGTGAACAGCACGATCGAGTTGACCCGGCCGGGCTGCCAGTCCTCCTGTACCGCCTTGTAGGCGGCCAGGGTGGTGTCGTACAGGCCGGTGCCGCCGTCGGAGGGCTTGATGGTGGCGAGTGCCGCCTCCAGCTGAGCCCGCTGCCCGGAGAGCGGGCCGATGCCGACCAGCTCCTTGTAGTCCCGGCTGCCGACCAGCTTCGTGGAGAAGGTCCACAGGCCGATCGACCAGGAGTCGTCGAAGAGGCCGAGGCCGCGGCGCGCCGCGTCCACGGTGACCTCCTCGCGGCTCCGGTTGTTGGCGGAGGGCACCGGGTCCTTCATCGAGCCGGACACGTCGATGACGGCCAGCATCCGACCGGACTGGGTGGCGATCGACCAACTGGAGACGACCCGCTGGATGGCGGCCGGGTCCAGGCCACCCGCCGCGGTGCCGCCGTTCGCCGGTGCGGTCGGCGCGCCGCCGGAGGGGCTCGGAGCACCCTGCGGCGCATTGAAGCCGTCACCCCAGTTGCCGTCCGGCGCGCGCAGCGACTGCGCCGCCAGGCGGTCGCGGAAGCTGGGACTGGTGAGCAGCTCGAACAGCACCCGGGCCGCCGACGCCTTGGTCGGCTCGATGCCGGGCAGCACCGCGTACGGGTAGTCCAGCGGCATCGGGGCCGGCTCCATGTAGAGCGCGGCGAGCGGTACCGGCGGCTTCTTGCTGTTGTAGGCGATCACGTCCTCTTCGGAGAGCGCCGCCGCACCGAGGCCGCTGGCGATCGACGTGGCGTCGTTCGCGGTCGGGAAGCGGGCCAGCAGGTCGTTGCGCAGCGAGGACCGCCCGGTGGCCAGCGCCCGCAGCGCGCCGACGGTCGTGCCCTGCGTGTCGCCGCCGGAGGCGCTGGCGGCCGCGGTCAGCGAGAGCAGGCCGGACAGGCCGGCCGCGTCCCGGGTCGGCTCGACGATCCCGGTGCGCAGCGGGGCGCTGGTGTTGCTGACCTGCTTGAGCAGGTCGGTCCAGTTGAACTTCTTGTTGGGCCAGCCCAGGCGGGCGGCGATCGGCTCGGGCATCGCCACGACGATCGGGCTGCGCGCGATGGGCGCGCCGTTCGTCGGCGCGAACGCGCTCGCCTCCTTCTTCAACCGCAGCAGCCAGGTCGAGGAGTCGGGCACCCACACGTCCGGGCTCACGGCGGTGCCGCTGGCCTGCCCCACACCCGCGAGCACGGCACCGTGCTTCGCCGCCACCACGGCGGCAACGTCGACCGGGTCGGACGCGGACACGTCCACCCGGATGCAGGTGGGCCCCACCGCGGCGCCGTCCTTGACCCACTGGGACGCGGCGGCGTCCACCGCCGGCGCGAGCTCGGGTGCGACCGCCACGGCGAGCCGGATCTCGCCCGAGCAGCTCGGTTGGATCAACTCCCGATAGCCGAACCAGACACCGGTCGTGACGACGAGCACCGTCGCCGTCGCGGCGGCGGCTGCTAGATGGAGTTTCGAACGCATGCGATGGCGGCCTGCTGACACGGTGACCATCTTGCGTACAACGTGCCGTCCGTGCCATAACCGTTCGGACTAAAGTTACACTGAAGAGACAGTTGATCACTGATTAACGACTCAGCGTGACGACACAGTCCCGTGGTGTTGCGAAGCCGGCATAACGGTTCACGGCAGCACGCAGGTCGGGCTCGGCACGGGCACCGGTTCCCCGACCGGCTCCGGCACACCGGTGTCGACGTTGCGCCGGAAGACGCGCACCATGTCCGCCCGCTCGTCGGCCACGTAGAGATGCTCGCCGATCAATGCGAAGTGCCGGGGCCACTCGCCGCCGGTGTCCACCTCGGCGACCAGCTCGGGCAACTCCCCCGCGAGATCGAAGACGGCGATGGTGCCGACTCCCCGGTTGGCGACGTAGAGGAAACGGCCGTCCGGGCCGACCGCGACCTCCGACGGCTGGACGTGACCCGAGCGTTCGCTCGCCTCCACCCGACCACGCTGATGCAGCGCGCCGTCCTCGGTCAGCTCGTACGCGGTGACCGAGGCGTCCAGCTCGCCGACGAGGTAGCACCGGCGTCCGTCCGGGTGCCGGGCCAGGTGCCGTGGGCCGGTGCCGGGTGCCGTCCGCACCCGCGGCCCGCGGGGCACCAGCCGCCCGGTCGCGACGTCCAGGTCGTACCGGTAGACCGAGTCCGTGCCGAGGTCCACCGCGAGCAGCGGCCCTCGGCCGGCCCCCGGCGAGACCATGTGGGTGTGCGCCTGCTCCTGACGCTCCGGGTCCGGACCGTGCCCCTCGTGCACCACCAGGTCGGTGCGCTCACCGGGGACGCCCTGCTCGTCGAGCGGGAACACCGCGATGCTGCCACCGCCGTAGTTGGCCGCCACCAGGTGCGTGCCGTCCGGGAGCACCGCCAAGTGGCAGGGCTCGGCCCCGCCGGTCGGCCGGCTGCCGAGCGGGTCCAACGCGCCGTCATGACCGACCCGCCAGGCGCTGATCTCGCCGTCCTTCAGCTCGTTGGCCGCGTAGAGGACGGGCTGGGTGGGGTGCCGCGCCAGGAAGGAGGGGGACGGGGTGACCGCGACCGTGCCGAGCGGGGTCAGTGCCCCGGTGGCCGGGTCGCGGCGGGCCGCGACGATGCCGCTGCCCCGTCCGCCGCTCTGCGCGGTGTAACCCCCGATGTGGACGACCTCGCCCTGAGCACTCACGTCCCACCCCTCCGCCGGTTTTCCTTCGTCGATCCAACCAGAGGCTGCCCACGAATCCCGCGCGTTAACCGGCTTTCCGGCACCCGGATCGACGCCGCCGCGTGGTCGCCGACGCCGATCCGGGTGGGACGCGCGCGGGTCAGGCGGCCGGCACCGGCTCTCCACGCTGGCGGGCCACGTGCTCCACCAGGGAGATCAACACCAGTTTGCCGGACTGCCGGTCGCGGGCGTCGCAGAGCACCATGGGCACGTCCGGATCCAGGTCGAGCGCCCGGCGCACGGTGTCCAGGTTGAACCGGCGGGCGTCGTCGAAGCAGTTCACGCCCACCACGAACGGGATGCCGCGCTGCTCGAAGTAGTCGATGGAGGGGAAGCAGTCGGCCAGCCGCCGGGTGTCGGCGAGCACCACCGCGCCGAGCGCGCCGAAGGCCAGCTCGTCCCAGAGGAACCAGAACCGGTCCTGGCCCGGGGTGCCGAAGAGGTAGACCTGAAGATCATCGTTGATGGTGATGCGGCCGAAGTCCATCGCCACCGTGGTGGTCGACTTCCCCTCGACACCGGAGATGTCGTCGGTGCCGATCCCCGCCCCGGTCAACACCTCCTCGGTCTGCAACGGGCGGACCTCGCTGAGCGCGCTCACCAGGGTCGTCTTGCCGGCCCCGAAGCCACCGGCGATGAGGATCTTCAGTGCCAGCGGGATGGTGACGCCGGAGCCCGCATGGTCAAAGTTCACGGAGTCCACTGACCACCGCCTTGAGAATGTCGTCGTCGGGAAGTTTGCCGGCGCCCGGCGGCTCGTGCACCGCGACCAGGCCCTGGGCGAGGAGGTCACCGAGCAGCACCCGGACGACCCCGACCGCGAGATCCAGCTCGGCCGCCAACTCGGCCACCGACACCGGTCGGCGGGCGAGCGCGACCAGCCGCCGATGCTCCGGGAGCAGCCGGGGATGGGCCGCCGGGTCGAGATCCGATCCGGCGAGCACGAACGCGACCAGGTCGAACCCGTCGGCGGCGGAGCGCACCCGACCGCCGGTGAGGATGTACGGACGCGCTACCGGCCCGGCGTCGTTGTCCAGCCACTCGTGCTGGGGGCCGGGTGGCTCAGCCCACGTCACCGGCACCCGCCGACGGTCGGGCCGGAACGGTGAGGTTCTCCCCCACCCGGATGACCAACATCGCCATCTCGTACGCGACCAGACCGATGTCCGCGTCGGCGTCGCTCACCACGGCCAGGCAGGTGCCCTGGCCGGCGGCGGTGACGAAGAGGTACGCCGACTCCATCTCCACCACGGTCTGCCGGACCGGACCGCCGTCGACGTGCCGGCTGGCGCCCCGGGCCAGGCTGGAGAACCCGGCGGCGAGTGCGCAGAGGTGCTCGGCGCCGGAGCGCTCCAGCTCGGCCGAGGAGCCGAGCAGCAGCCCGTCCGCCGAGAGCACCACTGCTTCCCGGGCGGCCGGGACGCGTTCCACCAACTCGTCGAGCAGCCAGTCGAGGCCGGCGCTCTGCTTCGTCGAATGCGGCACTAGGCGTCCCTCTCAGTCGCGGTCGGTGATTCGGGGGCCGGCACCGGCCGGGGATGCCTCGGTGCGACGGCCCCCGGCTCGGCAGCCGGATCGGTACCCGGGTCGGCGCTGACCGGGCTGGTCGGATTCGGTCGGGTGGCCGGGCTCGCCGGGTTGGCGCGACCCACCGGAGCGGCTGGGATGGGCTGCGTGTCCGCGTCGCCCGAGCTGTTCTCCGGGGCCGGTGTCGCCGCCGCCGGGGTGACGACGGTGGCGCGCCCCCGGGCGGTGCCGGCCTGGAGGGCGGCCATGACCCGGCGTACCTCCTCCGGAGAGCGGGGCGACGGGGTGTCGGTGACGGTCGAGCGGGATCGGGTGGCGGGGGTCTGCCGACGTACCCGGCGGGGCAGGCCGTCCAGCTCGTCGCCCGCCGCGTCCGGCGATGCCTCGCCGGTCGGCGCGACCGGCGCCGGTGCCGCGACGGGCGGAGGGCTGGCCGGCGGGGCGTCGACGGTGAGCGACCGGGTACGGCCGGCCCGGACCGGCGCGGCACCCAGCGTGGCCGGGTCGGGACCGGCCGGCGGCTCGGTGGTGACCAGCTCGGCGGGGACCAGCACCACGGCGGTCACCCCGCTGTCCCCGGACGATCGCAGGCGCACCCGGACGCCGTGCCGGGCCGCCAGCCGGGCCACCACGAACAGGCCGAGTCGGGCGCTCTGCGCCGGGTCGAACTCGGGCGAGCTGGTCAGCCGGTTGTTGGCGCTCTCCAGCGCCGTGGCGGACATCCCCAGACCCTGGTCGGTGATCTCCAGGGCGTACCCGTTGGCGACCTGCTCCCCCGAGACCGTGACCCTGGTGTCCGGCGCGGAGAAGGCGGTCGCGTTCTCGATCAGCTCGGCGAGCAGGTGGATGACGTCGCCGACGGCCCGGCCCAGCACGCCGGCCGGCTGCACGGCGGTGATGTCCACCCGGTCGTACGCCTCGACCTCGCTGGTCGCGCCCCGGATCAGGTCGACCATCGCGACCGGGTTGCGCCAGCCCCGGCCGGGCGCGGAGCCGGCGAGGATCACCAGGTCCTCGGCGTGCCGGTGCAGTCGGGTGGCCAGGTGGTCCACCTGGAACAGTTCGGCCAGCTCGTCCGGGTCCTCGGCGCGCCGCTCCATCCGATCCAGCAGGTGCAGCTGCCGGTGCACCAGGCCCTGGCTGCGGCGGGCGATGTTGAGGAAGACCTCGTTGAGCCCTCGGCGCAGGGTGACCTCGTCCACCGCCGCCTGGACGGCCGTCCGCTGCACCTCGGTGAAGGCCCGCCCGACCTCGCCGATCTCGTCGTGGCCGTACTCCAGCGGGGGCGCCTCCCGGGCCACGTCGACCTGCTCGCCGCGACGCAGCCGGGCCACCACGTCCGGCAGGCGGTGTTCGGCCAGCTCCAGCGCGGCGGTGCGCACCCCGCTGAGCCGTCGGACCAGCGTGCGGCCCACCCGCAACGCCACCAGCACCGAGACCACCACGGCGAGGAGACCGAGCACCCCGGCGGCGGCCAGCCGGACCAGGATCCGGACCGCCATCGGCACCGAGCGGTCGGTGAGACCGTCCGCCTCGGCCAGCTCGAAGTCGCGCAACTGCTGCTGGACGGCGTCGTAGCTGGCCTGCCAGGCCGCCGCGTCCACCGGTGGTCGACCGGACCGGTTGGCCGCGACCAGCGCGTCCTGCATGGCGCGCAGGCTGGTGAACGCGGCGCTCTCGGTCAACCGCTGGTACGCCGTGCGCCCGGCCTCGGGCAGGTCGGCCACCGCGCTCTCGGTGAGCCACCGCTGGTTGCCGATGGCCTGCACGAGCTGGGCGTGTTCCCCGTCGGCGAACCGGCCGGCGGTCAGCACGCCGGCCAGCATGGCGTCGGTCTGGCCGAGCAGTTCCCGCGAGCGTCCCAGGGCGGTGAGCGCCAGCGCCTGCCGGTTGATGGCGGGATCGTTCAGGGTCGCCATCCCGGCGAACGCCTGGAAGGCCGCGGAGACCATGCCGCTGTACAGGCCCAGCGCGCCGGTGCGGTCCATCATGCGGTCGTCGATGAAGTCCCGGCCGGTGGGCAGCGCCGCCAGTGCGGTGAGCAGCCGGTCGACGCGGTCCTCCAACAGGTCGTCGGCGGCGTCGCGCAACGCCTCCCCGTCCACCCGACGGCGCAGCTCGGTGATCGCCCGGTCGGTGCGCTGACGCTGCTCGGCGAGGGCCGGCAGCTCGGTGGTGCCGGCGAGCTGCACCACCGACAGCCGGCGTTCGCGTTGCAGCTCGCTGACCACGGCCTCGCCGGGGCGCCCCAGGTCGTAGAGCAGGGTGCGGGCGGAGAGCAGGTTCAGAGCGGGGCCGAAGGTCAACGTCGTCGCGAAGATCCACAGTGCCAGCAACGCGGTCACCGGAGCGACGACCAACGCGGTCAGCTTCGAGCGGATCGGCCAGTCGCGGGTTCTCATCAGACCTCGCCCGTACAGGGGTGGCAGGAGGGGCGCCGGCACCGGCCGGGCAGCGCGCGGACCGGCTGGGCCCGGCGGCGACGCCGGACATCGGCGCGCGCGCCTTGGGCAGGATACGTAATCGCGGCCGGTTGCACTACCGCCCGTCGCGCCGACATCGACGCTCCGGAATGCGCCGCCTCCACGCCGGTTGGTCGGCGGGGCGCCCGTTTCGGTACGGGACGGCTCAGGTGTCGTCGGCGCTGCGCGCCGTTTCACCAAACGCACTTCTGGAACGAGTCAAGTTTTGCCTCGCGGGAGGGCGGCACCCCACGTCAGGGCCGCAATCGGAAGCGGACCGGAGGGACGTTTCCGGACGGCGGACGCGGGCCGACGAGGAAAGTGCCCCGGAACGGGATTGGCGATCAGTACGCCGAGGGAATACCAGGTGACGAAGGAGGAGCCCATGTCGCCCACGCAGGTAATCGTCATCGTGCTCGTCGTGCTGGTGATCGTCGCCGCGCTGGCCGTGGCCGTCCGGTCGCTCGGCCGGCGCCGCGCGCTGCGCAACCGTTTCGGGCCGGAGTACGACCGGGTGGTGGCCGAGCAGGACAGCCGGTCCGCCGCGGAGCGCGAGCTGCGCGACCGGGAACGCCGGCACGCCGAGCTCACGCTCACCCCGCTCAGCCCGGAGTCCCGGGCCCGCTACGCCGCCGCCTGGGAGGAGATCCAGGTCCGCTTCATCGACTCGCCGGGCGAGACCGTGGGCGACGCGGATGAACTGGTCACCCGGCTCATCGAGGAGCAGGGCTACCCGACCGGGGACTTCTCCGACCACATCGCCCACCTCTCCGTCGACCACGCCCGCACTCTGACCAACTACCGGGACGCGCACGAGATCCACCTGCGCAACACCCGGGGTGAGGCGAGCACCGAGGAACTGCGCCAGGCGGTGGTGCACTACCGGTCCCTCTTCACCGACCTGCTCGGTGAGGAACCGGTCGGTCACCGCGCACCCGAACAGCGCCACCCGGACACCCCGCACGACGCCACGAGCCGCTGAGGAGGCCGCCGATGCGCCAGGAAGAGCAGCAGGTGAGCAACGACCACCCGGAGGCCGTACGGTCAACGCCGGTTCCGGTACCGCCAACCGGTGACCGTGCCGACCGTGCCGATTCGCCCGAGGACGCCCTGGACGAGCGGGGTGCCTTCGACGACCCGGACGCCGGCCGCGAGCCCACCGACGGCACCGGACGGGACGCCGCGTACGACCCCGCCGACGAGGACCTGACCGACGACACCGACACCCGCCACCGGGGGGACGACCGGTCCACCGACGAGGGTGGGTTCCACGAGCCGGGGCCGCTGCCGACGGTCTTCGGCGCCACCACGGTGGGCGACGCGGTCGCCGCCTCCGCACTGGCCAGCCCGCGTCGACAGGACCAGCCGGACCCTCGGGCCGAGCGGACCGCGGAGCCGGGCGACGGTGCCGAGGACGGCGAGCGTGAGGGCCTGCGGGCCGACCCGACCGCCGAGCTGCACCGCCGTGACGCGGACGTGGACAGCACGGACGTCTACGACGCGGACCGGCACGACGCGGACCGGCCCGACACGGATGGCTACGACACGGACGGCGACGGCCGCGCCGACGCGGACACGTCCGCGCGGACGGTCGTACCGCCGGGGGCGACGGACGGCGCACCGGAGCGGCGCGACGACCTGACCGACGGCTCGGACATCGCCACCGCGGGCGCGGTCGGCTACGGCAGCGCGACACCGGAGATGGTCGACCCGGACGCGGACGCCGAACCGGTCACCACCGAGGCCAGCGGCACCTCGCTGGAGTCTGCCGGCACGTCCCGGCCCGCCGGGTCGACCGTCGCGGCCGAGCCGGCCACGCTCCTCGACGGGGACACCGCGCAGGGCTTCCGGGACCGGTGGCGCGACGTGCAGCTGCGGTTCGTCGACGACCCGCAGGCCGCGGCCGGCGAGGCGCAGTCACTGGTGGAGGAGGCCATCCAGGCCCTCTCCTCGGCGCTCGCCGCGCAGAAGAGCACGCTGGGTGGTTGGCAGGACGCCGGCTCGGCGGACACCGAGCAGCTACGGATGGCGGTCCGCAACTACCGCGACTTCCTGGACCGCGTACTCGGTCGCTGACGTCACCCGACCCGAAGGGCGCCCCAGCCGTCAGGCCGGGCCCCTTCGGCGTGCGGTCGCGGGTCGCGAGACCGCCCGAGCGGGCCGGAACACAACCGGAACCGCCGTGCAGGCGTGAAACCGCGCGTACCGGGTAATAGGGCGCGCGCATCGAACCGGTGCCAGCGTCGGGACGAGGGGTGACGGGATGGACGGCGGCGGTCTTCGGCTCAACATGAACGGGCTGGACTACCTGATTCTGGCGCTGTACTTCGTCACCGTCCTCGGGGTGGGCTTCGCGGCCCGACGGGCGATCCGGACCAGCGTCGACTTCTTCCTCTCCGGCCGGTCCCTCCCGGCCTGGGTGACCGGTCTCGCCTTCGTCTCGGCGAACCTGGGCGCCCTGGAGATCATCGGCATGGCCGCGAACGGCGCCCAGTACGGCGTGATGACGGTCCACTACTACTGGATCGGCGCGGTGCCGGCGATGGTGTTCCTGGGCATCGTGATGATGCCCTTCTACTACGGCTCCAAGGTCCGCAGCGTGCCGGAGTACCTGCGGCTGCGGTTCAACCGCCCCACGCACCTGCTCAACGCGCTCAGCTTCGCCGTCGCCCAGGTGCTGATCGCCGGCGTGAACCTCTACGCGCTGGCCCTGGTGATGCAGGCGCTGCTCGGCTGGCCGCTCTGGACCGCGGTCGTCGTCGGCGCGGCGATCGTGCTGGCGTACATCACCATCGGTGGTCTGTCCGGGGCGATCTACAACGAGGTGCTCCAGTTCTTCGTCATCCTGGCGGGACTCATCCCGGTCACCGTGATCGGCCTGGTCAAGGTCGGTGGGGTGAACGGCCTGATGGACGCGGTGCGGGACTCCAAGCTCGGCGAGGCGGGCCTGCACGCCTGGCAGGACACCGGCAGCACCGCCAACCCGCTGGGTGCGCAGTGGATCGGTATCGTCTTCGGCCTCGGTTTCGTGCTGTCGTTCGGCTACTGGACGACGA
Source organism: Micromonospora sp. ALFpr18c (assembly GCF_008868155.1). Classification (GTDB taxonomy): domain Bacteria; phylum Actinomycetota; class Actinomycetes; order Mycobacteriales; family Micromonosporaceae; genus Micromonospora. The sequence continues at coordinate 3,075 of NZ_WBKR01000059.1, read as the reverse complement.
ACTTCGCCGAGGTGCAGCGCGCCCTCTCGGCGAAGAACATGAGCGCCGCCCGGCGTACGCCGATCATCGCCGCGTACCCGAAGCTGTTCATCCCCCTGGTCACGATCATCCCGGGCCTGGTGGCCCTGGTGACGGTCAAGGGCCTGGGCGCGGAGAGCGGCGACCTGCAGTACAACAACGCAATCCCGCTGCTGATGCGTGATCTGCTCCCCAACGGCGTGCTCGGGGTGGCGGTCACCGGCCTGCTCGCCTCGTTCATGGCCGGCATGGCGGCCAACGTGAGCGGCTTCAACACCGTCTTCACCTACGACATCTGGCAGGCGTACCTGCGTCCCGGCCGGTCGGACGAGTACTACCTGCGGATCGGTCGGTGGGCGACGGTCGCCGCCGTGGTGGTCGGGATCGGCACCGCGTTCATCGCGGCCGGCTTCAGCAACATCATGAACTACATCCAGGCGCTCTTCTCGCTGTTCAACGCGCCGCTGTTCGCCACCTTCATCATCGGCATGTTCTGGAAGCGGATGAGCGCCCTCGCCGGCTTCTGGTCGCTGCTGCTGGGCACCCTGGCGTCGCTGGCCACCTACCTGCTCTACAAGGGCGGTGTCATCGACTTCAACTCCGACCTGGAGGAGAGCTTCTGGGGGGCCGGCATCGCGTTCGTCACCGTGGCGGTGGTCGCCGTGATCATGACCCCGCTCACCGCGCCCAAGCGCGACGAGGAACTGCGTGGCCTGGTGTACGGGCTGGGCGGCGTCGACCTGAAGGGCGACGTGCTCGCCGGGGACGCCGTCTGGTACCGCTCCCCCCTTCTGCTCGGCGTGATCGCGGTCGTGCTGGCCGCTCTCTTCTACATCCCGGTCTTCTAGGAAAGGAGTCGGCAGATGAGCAACGACGGCCAGCCGGCGCAGGATCCGCTGATCGACGAGACGCAGGCGGAGCAGCGTCGTTCCGCGGCCGCCCGCTTGTTCGACATCCGTCGGGTGATCGGGGGCCTCTTCGTGGCGTACGGGATCGTCGTGACGTTGATCGGCATCTTCGACAGCCGGGCCGAGATCGACAAGGCAGAGGGGGTGCGGATCAACCTGTGGGCGGGTTTGGTGATGCTCACCTTCGGGCTGTTCATGCTGCTCTGGCAGTGGTTGCGCCCGGCGGAACCGCCGCCGCCGAACGAGCAGCAGCCCGGCGCCTGATCGACCGACCCGCGCGCATGGCGGCCCTCGCACCGGGTAGCCGAGGGGGATAGGGCAACGCGCCGGACACAGGAGGCGACACCATGACCGATCGCGACCGCCGACCGCCGCTGGAGGAGAGCCCGGAGATGGCCGCCGCGGCGGACGACGACAGCACCGTCCCGCAGCTGCGCGGCGGGGGCGGGCCCGACCGGGACACCCCGGGCTTCGCCGAGCCCCGCAATCGGCCGCCGGACCTCGCGCCGGACACCGATGAGCTGATCGGCGACCCGTACGCCGCGGGCACCGGGGCGACCGGGACGGGCACCGGGGCCGGCGGGGACAACATCCGTACCGGCGCCGAGCAGCCGTGGGAGCCGGAGGATCTGGTGATGGCCCGCGGGCAGGACCTCACGCCGGAGAACCTGGACAAGGCCCGCCGCGACCTGGCCGAGCAGGGTCGGGCGGCGATCGAGCGCACGGTGCCCTGATCCGCGCGTGACAAGGGGGGTCCCCGACCCGACCGTCACGGTCGGGTCGGGGACCCGGGGGAACCTGCCGCCGGCAGTGCCTCACCTACTGCCGGCGGCGGGTGGGTGCGGGAGCGATCCGGTCAGAGCGCCGGGTACGCGTTGCGCATCAGCTCCTGGAACTGCGCGGAGAACCACGCACCCGAGATCGGCGCGTTGGCGAGCGCTCCGGACGGGTTGTTGCCGTTGCGGGCGTTGCCGCCGTACGTCGGGTCGCACATCCGGTCGAAGCCCTTGCCCTCGGTGTTCGGGATCTCCTTGCTGGAGCCGTCCGACTCACCCGGGGGCTTCACCCAGACGTAGGCGTCGATGCCCGGCTCCGGGTTCGCCCGGGGCCGCTCGCCGATGCCCGCGCCGGACTGGTTGCACCAGTTGCCGAGGTGGATCCGGCGGTCGATGCGGCCACCGTTGACGTAGGTGTCGACGCTGGTCGTCGCACCCGGGCCGGTGGGCCGGGCGGAGCCGCCCCAACCGTTGCGGGAGGTGTCGATCAGCATGCCGATGTTGGAGTTGAAGCCGACCGAGACCAGCTTGTCGCGGAACGCCTGGGCGAACGACAGCTCGTCGACGTAGAAGTTCCAGTCGACCCACTTGGACTGCCGCACCGTCTGACCGTTGACCGTGTCGGTGACCTTGAAGTACGGCTCACGCAGGGCCGAGTAGTTGGCGGTGTTGGTGATGAAGCCGTGCACGTTGTTGACCGTGCTGCCGGAGGCGACCGCGGCGGTCTTCAGGATGTCGGCGGTCGGGCCGAAGTTGGTGTCCCAGCCGAGCCAGCCATGGTGGCCAGCGTCGATGTAGTTGTAGACGTTGCCGATCGCGCCCAGCTTGGCCAGGGCGTAGCCGACACCGTTGACGTACGCGCCGTTGGCCTTGACCGTGTCGCACATCGCCGTGCCGCCGGCCTGGCCGGAGGTGTTGGTGATCAGGTTGGGCAGCGAGTCGATCTCGATGACGTTGATGATCCGCAGGTTGCGGTACTTCGCGTCGCTCTGGATCGCGGCGATCGGGTCGATGTACTCGGCCTTGTAGCGAGGCAGCTCGTTCGGACCCAGCTCTCCGTTGGAGGCGAGCGCGGAGCAGTCCCGACCCGGCAGGTTGTAGATCACGAACTGGATGTACCCGGCGCCCTGGCGCAGCGCCTCGTCCAGGTGGTCGCGTACCCCGAAGGCGCCGTTGGAGCTGCTGTCCGGGGTGCCGTTGATGGCGGCGATCCGGTCCAGCCAGACGGCGGTGGGGTTGTTGGAGACGCGACTTCCGCCGGTCTCGGCGTCGGCCTTGGCCTTCCACTCCGGGTTGACGTAGCCGCGCGCTCCGGCGTACGGGTTGTCCACCTTCGTCCCCGTCGGGGGCGGGGTGGTGGTGGGCGGCGGGTC
>NZ_WBKR01000058.1 GCF_008868155.1 Micromonospora sp. ALFpr18c | reverse complement strand
TCCTGGCCTCGCTACGCAACCTCGCCATCAACGCCCTACGCCTGGCCGGCCGACCCGACATCACCGAAGCCACCCGCTGGGCAGCCCGCAACATGACCAGGCCATTCACCATCCTCGGCCTCACATCGTGATCATGAAACGGCCGTGACGTTCGAAGAGCGCCACGCAGTAGCGCCTTCACCGATGAAAACTCGGCCGGAACGAGTCGTCGTCACGGCCCCATCCGCATAGTGTACAGTGCGACCCCGAATCATTCGGGCTAAAGAAACCGCGTAAGAATCCTTGCCGCCGGATCCCGCGTGACAAACGATCAGCTCGATCGATTTCGCCTTCGACCCATATCGAGCTATCCATGCAGCAAGTGTCTTTGCCGGCACGACACCACCCTCGACCACCGGCATGTGCTGTGCACGTCCATTGCGCTGAACTAGCATGGCATGTGCGAAAACCCGCAACGTCCCGGCGTCTTTAGGAAATGCGGATGCGGCACGGAGAGTCTCGGCCTCAAGGATGTCGGCGAGAATGATGGCACTATCGGTGAATATGGCACCCTTGGGGGGAGCATCTGATGCGTCCCAAACGCCGATGCTATCGGGTCGAAAATGATCGTCCATTTGTTCTTAACTCCCTTTCGGGAACAAGGTGTTACTTCCGGGATGGCCTGTATGTTCAACGCACATCCTGAACCAGAGGTTCATCCTGGCGGTGGTTTGTCGCGTTCGTCATCTTTCTCTGCTCTGTGGGGTTACCTGAGGTGGATGTTGGGTCGAGCGGTTGGGGCGCCGGTGGAACCCAGCCGAGTCACCCATCGCCACCCCTGCACCAACCGGCAGCAGGTGACCACCGCTCCATCAAAGTGGGGGTAACTCAGAGCCACCCTTTTGGCACTACCCAGGTTGATGCGTTCGAGAGGGTTTGTGGATTTAAGGGCTCTGTCTCGCATTCGGCTCTGGCTCACATTCGGTGGTGACATTTCGTGACGGCATCGCCAGCGTCCGCCCAAGCCTCCGGTGCTCGCGCTTAGGTGCTGATCGGTCCCCGCCTGGCTGCCACAACCACAATCCGCTACACCGCTTGCCCTGACTGCACCAATTTGGGCAGCTGTACGCACACGAAGATAGGCCACTACTCCCAGTCACCACCCGCAAGTGAGTCAGAGCCGTTGGCGAGACAGTCCCCGCCGAAGGCCAGCAATGAGACGATGTTCGGATGGTCCACTCGGTGAAGCGCCTCGACCTCGCGCCGGAAGGGCACCCGCTGGATCTCGTCGGCGTTACGCCGAGAGATCAGCTTCAGGGCGACGTGGGCCCTGTCTCCCTGTCAGGGGTCAGTGAATCGACGGCGGCGGGCGTGAGACAGGAGCTACGCCCAAGTTCGCGTGAGTGCTTCTCAAGGGATGAAATACCGGCGTCGAACAGCTACGAACGATAGACAGGTTCCATGTAGGGGCTGTGCTCGTAGGCCAGGCGCTCAAGGTCTACGACAGCTTCCTCGATAGCGGCGGCGACACCGGCGTCTTCGTGGGCTTGAACATGGTCGCACCATGAGCGAGACACCATGACTAGATCATGGGCGATATCAACACACGCCCACTCCGGGTTCCCTGTGCTTACTCGTTGCCATGTCACACCGCGGGGGCCGGTGCCGACCGGGCACCGGCCCCCCGCGGATGTCACCTGAGGCCGAAGGCCCGCATGACGGTCTGCGTGACACCGCCGCCGTTGCGCTGCTTGGCGGTGACGCGGATGGACACGTAGTCGGCGCGGTGCGGCGCGTTCAGGGACGCCGTCCAGGTGCCCTTGCGTTCCTTCAGGTCCTGCCGCTGCCAGGTGCGCCCGTCGTCGTAGGAGACCTCGAGGCCGAGTGCGGAGACCCCGTCCCGGGCGGCGGTGCTGCCCACCACCACCGGCGTGATGGCGAGGTCGGTCCGGCGCGTAGCGCGGCCTGCCAGGTCCAGATCTGTCCCGTAGTCCAACTGGACCAGTGGGATGGCCTGCACGTCCTCGGCCGCACCGGAGAGGAAGTTCCACTCGGTGCGCCCGCTGCTGGAGTACGGGCTGTAGTCCGGGTTGGTCTCCGTCTCGACGACCAGCCGGTACGGCAGCTTCTGCGGTGACAACTCGCTGGCGTTGAACTTCGGCCACCCCTCCAACTGAACCAGCTGCTTGTCGCCCTGGTACAACGTGATCCGCTGGAGCATGCCGCTGCCGCCGCTGTGCGCGGCGCCCGCATCACCGAATCCCTGGATGTAGGCGCTCAGGTAGCCCTCGCTGCGGAATGGGATCTCGTTGGTGAGCAGACGTGGCCGGGTGATGGGCCCGAACCAGCGGTCCTTCTGGACGCTGCCCGGCCGGTAGGCGATCTCGTCCGTGTGCGATCGCGTCCAGCCGTCGACGTAGGCGTCCTGCTTCCACCTGATGCCGTCACCGGCGGAGACCCAGTCGGTACGCGGCCCCGGGGTGACCGGATCGAACGGGAACGAGCGGGCGGCGGACCACTCGTACGGCGGGAAGTCCACCCGCGTCTCGGCGGACCGCTTGCCCGGCGGCGGGGTGAACTGGAGGTCGATCCGGGCGAGGCTGCGGGGGTCGGTCCTGGCCGACGGGTCACTGGGCACCCCGCCACGGTGGTAGTCGACCAGGTCGTACAGGTATTTCGGCGAGGGGTGGGCGGTGACGGTGAGTCGTACCCCCTTCCGGCCGGCGGCGGTGATCGTCGTGATCAGGGTTTCGCCCTCGCCCTTGACCAGCGAGGCGACCGGGACCGGCCCGGCGGTCGTGCCGTCGGCGTTTCCGTACCAGCCGCTGGTGCGGCCTTCGCCGTCGTTGACCACGAGGAGCATCGCCGCGCCGGCGGCCTGCGCCGCCGCCACCTGGTCCGCGGGGGTCACGGCGTCGCTGTCGCGTACGACCACGGCCCTGCCGCGGGCGGACACGCCGGTGTAGTCGGCCTTCGAGCCGGTGCCGGCGAAGACGGCGTCCAGGCGCGAGGTGCCGTCGGGCAGCGGTCGGGAGCCGGGTTGCACGAGGGGGTCGCCGACTCGGTGGCCGTTGTGGATGATCTCCAGCGGCGTCTGTGCGGCGCGGATCCGGGTGGTGAAGACGAAGCTGCCCTTCGTCACCTTGTCCCTGGTGGGCAGTGCCCACAGGCTGTCGTAGGTGGTGCCCGGCCAGAACGTCTCGCGCAGGGCGCTTCCGTCGCTGGGCGTCGGCTCGCGGGACGTGAACGAGCGGTAGACGTCGATGCGGCTGTTGGTGACGGCGGTCGGCTGGGTGGTCGCGACTGTGACCTGGCGGGCCTTCGAGGCGTCGAGGTCGACGACCCGGTTGCTCGTCAGGTCCACCTCGGGGGCGGTCAGCATCGCGAGCCCGAGGGAGTGGGCGCCGTGCAGACCCTTTACGTCGGTGGCGGCGACGACCGTGTAGGAGCCGGGGTCCCAGCGGCTGGTGAGCTTCCCGTCCCGTACCCACATGAAGGTGGAGATCCCGTCGGCGCTGACGATCTCCACCTCGCCGCTCGCGGGCTGTCCGGCGCGGTCCTTGAGGTTGATGGTCAGGTCGTACTTCTTGGATTCCACGGCGACCCCGACGGCCGTGTGCACCTCACCGGCCGGGTGGCGGGCGGTGACCTGGGCGGAGTAGCGGCCGGCGGCGAGCCCTTCCGGGTCCACCACCACGTCGACCGTCGACGTGCCGTGCGCCGGCACCGTGACCTGGGCGGCGCTCGCCGTGAACGTCGTGGCGGGGGAGTCGCCGCGATCGACGGAGAGATCGAGCGTGAGGGGGCTGCCCGTGGTGTTGGTGTAGCTGATCTTCCGGGTGATCCGCTGCGGCTGGATGCCGGGCGACCAGCCGACGAGGCCGGCGTCCACCGACCCGGTCGCGATGATCTGGTCCTGGTGGTAGGCGGCGGCCACGTTCAGCCGACCGCTGCCGGCCCGGTAGGCGTTGTAGTCGGGCGTGCGCACGCTGGTGCCCATCAGGGCGTCCTTGATCTGCTGCGCGCTCCACTGCGGGTGCTTCTGGGCCAGCAGGGCGGCGGCCCCGGTGACGTGCGGCGCCGCCATGGAGGTGCCGCTGTCCAGCTGGTAGAAGCCCTCACCCCAGGTGAGGTGCTGCGAGCGGGCCGCGAGCACGTCCACGCCGGGTGCGGTCATGTCGGGCTTCAGGGCGTCGTCGGCCATCCGCGGGCCGGCGCTGGAGAAGTCGGCCAGGTGGTCGGAGCCGTCGACCGCGCCGATGGTGAGCGCGGCGTCCGCGGTTCCCGGCGCTCCGAGGGTGTACGGGTCGGGTCCGCTGTTGCCGGCGGAGACGACGAAGAGCGCGCCCGTCTCGGCGGTCAACTGGTTCAGGGACTGGCTCAGCGGATCGTCCTGGGTGTGCCAGGCGTTGACCCCCAGGCTCATGTTGATCACCTTGGCGTGTTCGGTCCGCGCCGCCCACTCCATGCCGGCGATGATCCCCGAGATCGACCCGCTTCCGTTGCTGTCGAGGACCTTGCCGATCACCAGGCTGGCGTCGGGGGCGACCCCTCGTTCCTTGCCGCCGGAGGCGGCGCCGGTGCCGGCGACGGTGGAGGCGGTGTGGGTGCCGTGTCCGTTGCGGTCGATGATGTCCTCGCCGGGGATGAAGCTGCGCGACGCCACCACCCGGTTCGCGAGGTCCGGGTGGGTCGTGTCCACTCCGGTGTCCAGCACGGCGACGCGGACGCCGCTGCCGGTGCCCCCGGCGGCCCAGGCGGCGGGGGCACCGACCTGCGCCGTGGTGTCGGCGAGGGCGGCCTTCGCCCGGCCGTCGAGCCACACCGTGTCGACGCCGGCGGTAAAGGAGGGCGTGGCCGTGCCGGCGCTCCGGCCGCTCGACGGCGGAGCCGCCTGCGCCGCACCGCCGGTGAGGGCCGACCAGAAGTCGGCGGCCTGCGCCCGACGCGTACGGATCGCCTGGCCGCCGATCGAGGGCAGGTCCAGAGTGGTCTGCGCGCCGGGCAGCGCGGCGCTGGCCCGGAGGGCCGCCGCACCCGTCGTACGGGTGACGATCAGGGGGAGTGCGCTGGTCCGCGCGTCGTCGAAGCCCTGGGCGACGAGTTGGGTGACGTCGAAGAGCTGCTTGTCGAGTCGACCGGTCGCGAGGTACGGCATCGCCTCGTCCGGGTACACATAGGTGTCCCCACCCTCGGTGGCGACGCGGACGGCGCCGGTGGCGCCCGGCGCGCGCTCCACGTCCACGCCGGGCGGCGTCCCGTCGCGTCCCGGCGTCACCGTCACCGTGTCGCCGGTGATCAGCGTGACCGTGACCGGTGCGCGGTCGGCGGTGCCGGTCGTGGCCGGTGGCGCCGGCGGCGGTGGGGACGCGGGGGCGCCGTGGGCCGTCGTGGGGGTGACCAGAGCGGTGACGAGGGTGACGCCGACCGCTGCTGCCGCAGATCTTCGGGTGAGAGAGAGCCGCACAGTGCCTCCAGAGTTGAACCTGGAGGGATCCGATCACCTCGGGGGATTCATGTAAAGATCATCAACTTTGCCGGGAGGTTGCGGGATCGTTGCGTACCGGTGGGCTCACCTGGGGCCCCGGTCCCGTGAATTCGGCGCGGACCCACGTGCCGAGGTTGCGCCCTTCGGCGAGGATGGGCGCATGTCTTCATTCGGTAGGTGGTGGGGCCGGCTCAGCGCGGTCCTCGGTACGGTCGTGCTGGCGGTGTTCGTGCCCGTCGCGGCCTGGGCGTCCACGGGCACCGGCGAGCTGGTGGTGGAGGCGGCCCGACGGCGGTCCCGCGGCGGCGGGTTCGGATTCCTCGGGCTGCTCTGCTGCCTGGTGGTGGTGGCGGTGATCGTCTTCCTGGTACTGCGACTGGTGCGCAATCGTCGCGGCCCGCAGCGCTGACCGGGGGCGACGGGAGGTCACCAGCGGCCGGCCCTGGGCCGGCCGCCGGTGCTCACACCGCGAGGGCCGCGATGGCCTGCGACAGGAAGCGCGCGGTGGCCTCGCGGGTGCCGTCGCGCTTGACGCGGATGCGCTCGGCGGCGGTGACCAGCAGGGTACGAACCTTGGCGTGCCCCTTGGGCGGTGGCGCCGGTGCCGGACCGAGCAGGTCGGCGATGCTGGCGCCGAACGCGGCGGCGCGCCGCTGGGCCGGGTCGGTGATGCTGCCCTCGGCGTAGCGGCGGACGAGGAGGCTGGCGTTCAGCCCCCGCTCGTGGCCGAGGACGGTGCCGGCCTCGCCGTTCGTGGTCAGAAAGTTGATCACGTCGGTGACCGTGTCCGGGTGCCGGGTGCCCCGGAACGCCGCCCAGTACATCGACGCCCGCGCCCACTGGGCTCCCGGCGGGCCGGGGAAGCCGACCACACCCAACTCGGATTTGGTGAGGCGTTGCAGCTCCGGTAGCTGATGCGACCAGGCGAACGACGTGGCGGTCAGCCCGGTCACCACCGGTTGCCGGGCCGGCTCGCCGCTGTCGGCCTGCTCGACAAGCGCCGCGCCCGGCGTCGCCCGCTCGGCGCGGGCCCGCTGCCACAGCTCGAACCAGCTGATCAGCTCGTCCGCGCCGAAGCCCAGCTGCCGCCCCCGGTAGAACTCGCCGCCCTGCGAGCGCAGCCACAGCCACAGCGCCCGGTAGTCGCCGGACGCGTCCATGGTGCCGGCCACCCGGCCGTCGCTGGCCTCGGTGACCTGCTCCGCCCAGGAGATGTACTCCGCCCAGGTCATCCCGCCGCGCGGCTCCGGCACCCGCAACTCCCGCAGCAGGTCCCGGTTGAAGACCACGCCGGCGAGGGTCTGCCCGCTGGCGACCGCCATCGTCCGGCCGTCCACCGTGCCGTAGCGGATCAGGCCCTCCGGCAGGCCGCGCAGGTCCAACCGGTGGTCGGTGACCCGGTCGGTGAGATCGAGGACGATCTGGCGCTGGGTGTACTCGGTCAGCATGGAGTCGTCGAGCTGGATCAGATCCGGCACGTTGCCACCGGCCGCCTGGGTGGCCAGCCGGTCGTAGTAGCCGTCGATGCCCTGCCAGGTGACCCGGAAGGTGACCTGTGGGTTGCGGTCCGAGTAGAGCCGGAGCGCCTTCTCGGTGAGCTCCGCCCGTTTCGCGCTGCCCCACCAGAAGACCGACAGCTCGACCGGCCCGCTCTGGCTGGAGGTGGTGGCGCCGTCGCTGCAACCGGCCAGCCCGCCGGACGCCAGCAGGGGAGCGCCGAGCATCGCGGTGAGCAGGCGGCGCCGGCCCGGGTCGGCGCCGAGGCGGTCGATCGGGGGTCGAACAACGGGCACGGGGGTCTCCTGGCACCTGCGTGGGCAGCGGTCGGACCATTCACGCAGGCGGCGCAGGAGGGTGTCAACGTCCGTCCGGTCACCCCGCGTCGCCCCTCGGCGTGGGTAGTCGGATCAGCCTCTCCGGTGCCGCGTGGTGTACTAGGGCGCGTGGAACTTCTGCACTCGGGCAAGGTCCGGGACGTCTACGCCGACGGCGACGACCTGATCCTGGTCGCCTCGGATCGCATCTCGATCTACGACGTGGCCCTGCCGACGCCGATCCCGGACAAGGGTCGCCTGCTCACCGCGCTCTCGCTCTGGTGGTTCGAGCAGCTCGCCGACCTGGTGCCGAACCACGTCATCTCGTCCACCGACGTGCCCGCCGAGTTCGCCGGGCGGGCGATCCGCTGCCAGCGGCTCGACATGGTCCCGGTCGAGTGCGTCGCGCGCGGCTACCTCACCGGCGGCGGCCTGCGGGAGTACGAGCGCACCGGCACGGTCTCCGGTGTGTCGCTGCCCCGGGGGCTCGGCGAGGCGTCGATCCTGCCCGAACCGATCTTCACACCGTCGAGCAAGGCGCCGATGGGGGAGCACGACGAACCCATCACGTACGACGACGTGGTGGCCAAGGTCGGCGAGGCCACCGCCGAGCGGCTTCGGCAGATCACCCTCGACATCTACCGGCGCGGCGCGGAGCTGGCCGCCGACCGGGGCATCCTGATCGCCGACACCAAGATCGAGCTGGGCTGGGCGCCGGACGGCACCCTGGTCCTCGCCGACGAGCTGCTCACCTCCGACTCGTCGCGGTTCTGGCCGGCCGAGTCGTACCAGCCGGGTCGGGTGCAGTTCTCCTACGACAAGCAGTACGTGCGCGACTGGGCCACCGGCACCGGCTGGGACAAGCAGGCCCCGGCGCCGGACGTACCCGCCGAAGTCGTCGAGGCGACCCGCGCCCGCTACGTCGAGGTCTACGAGAAGCTCACCGGCAACCGCTGGAGCTGAACCACGCGGATCTCAGAACCGGTCCGGCCGACTGTTGCCCGTACGCGCGGCCCGCACCCGGTCCCGCGCCCACCGCAGCGCGTCGCACCCGTCGGATCGGCAGCGCCCACACCCGCCGTCGACGTGATGCTGGGTGATGATCCGCCTGGCCAACAACGGCACCCACTCGCTGCGGGGCAGCTCGCGCTCCAGCATCGCACCTCCAAGAAGGGCAGGTCCGGCCACCGGCCCCTGGTCAGGCAGCCGGACCGCTTCCCCGAGGGCCGAGCTGGCGCGGTGCCACCGGCCCCGGGAAGAGCCTCCCTGTCATACCCGACAGTGTCAAGTCTGACAGCTGCCACATGTGACACTGACGGGTGCGCATAGCGTCCGATCCATGGTCCGCAGGCTGTACGGCAGCGCCGAGCTACAGGAACGTCTCCAGGTGTCCCGCGCTCGCGTCGTGCAGATCACCAGTCGACCGGACTTCCCGGAGCCGTTCGATCGGCTGGCCGGGGGAGCGGTGTGGCTGGTCACGGACGTAGAGGCGTGGATTTCTGAGCACCGGCCGCACCAGGCGCGGGACGCCGAGTCGGACGAGGAGAGCTAACGCTTCCAGAACTGGCGCGGGGCGTAGCCGTCGCGGCGTAGCCAGTGCTCGGTGTAGACGATCCGATCCGCCTCCACCACCACGAGCGGCCCGTCGGGCGGGTCGTCCAGACTGCGTGACCGCTCGACGTGGTCGGACTGCCAGCGCACCGCCGGCCAGTAGTGGGCGAAGTCCTCATCCTGTGAATCGAGGACCCGGGCCCGGCCGAAGAGCTGTGCGCCTCGGCTGCTGGCCTGGCCGACCAGCGGGGCGAAGACGCCGATCGACACCCGGGGGTCGGCGGCGATGTTGCGCATCTTCGGCGAGTTCGCCGCCGCGGTGAACAGCAGCGCGAAGTCGAGGTGGAAATACCGCACGGGGGTGGCCAACGGGCCGTCCGGGCCGGTGGTGGCCAGTACGCACATGTTCTGCGAGGACAGCAGGTTGAGGATCCGCTCCTGCAACCTCGGACGGTCGAGGCGTTCCCGGGGGCTGGGGCCGCCCAGCCACGGGTTGGTCACCGGCACGGCTCACTCCACCCAGTCGAGGGTGCGCTGCACGGCCTTGCGCCACTGGTGCAGCTCCTGCTCGCGCAGCTCCGGGGCCATGGCCGGCTCCCACTGCGCGTCGGAGCGCCACTGCGCCCGCAGGGTGGCCAGGTCGGGCCAGAAGCCGACCGCGAGACCGGCCGCGTACGCCGCGCCGAGGCAGGTGGTCTCGGTGATCCGGGAGCGGACCACCGGCACGTCGAGCACGTCGGCGAGGAACTGCATGAGCAGCCCGTTGGCGGTCATCCCACCGTCCACCCGGAGTCGGCGCAGCGCCACGTCGGAGTCGGCGTTCATCGCGTCGACCACCTCGCGGGTCTGCCACGCCGACGCCTCCAGCACCGCCCGCGCCAGGTGCCCCTTGGTGATGTAGCCGGTCAGGCCGGCGATCACGCCGCGCGCGTCGCTGCGCCAGTGTGGAGCGAACAGCCCGGAGAACGCCGGCACGACGTAGCAGCCGCCGTTGTCGTCCACGGTGCCTGCCAGATCCTCCACCTCCGCGGCCGACGAGATCAGCCCGAGGTTGTCCCGCAGCCACTGCACCAGCGAGCCGGTGACCGCGATGGCGCCCTCCAGGGCGTACGCCGGGGGTTGGCCCTCGATCCGGTAGGCGACCGTGGTGAGCAGGCCGTGTGTCGACGGGACCGGGCTGGCTCCGGTGTTGAGCAGCAGGAAACTGCCGGTGCCGTAGGTGCACTTCGCCTCGCCCGGCTGGAAGCAGGTCTGCCCGAACAGAGCGGCCTGCTGGTCGCCGAGGGCGCTGGCCACCGGCACCCCGGCGAGCACGCCGGTGCCCGTGCCGTACACCTCGGCGGAGCAGCGGATCTCCGGCAGCATCGCCGCCGGCACGCCCATCGCGTCCAGCAGATCCGGATCCCAGTTCAGGGTGGTGAGGTCCATCAGCATGGTCCGGCTGGCGTTGGTCACGTCGGTCACGTGCTCGCCGGTCAGATTCCAGATCAGCCAGCTGTCCATGGTGCCGAACAGCACCTCGCCGCGTTCGGCGCGCTCGCGCAGGCCGTCGACCTCGTCGAGCAGCCAGCGCAGCTTCGGCCCGGCGAAGTAGGTGGCCAGCGGCAGGCCGGTGCGGGTCCGGAACCGCTCCTCGCCGTACGCCGAAGCCAGCTCGCGCAGCAGCGGCCCGGTGCGGGTGTCCTGCCAGACGATGGCGTTGGCCACCGGGCGGCCGGTGGCCCGGTCCCACACGACGGTGGTCTCCCGCTGGTTGGTGATACCCACGGCGGCCAGCCCGGCCGTGTCGGTGCCGGCGGCCCGCAGCGCCTCGGAGACCACCTGCTGGACGTTGTCCCAGATCTCCTCGGCGTCGTGCTCCACCCAACCGGGTCTGGGGAAGATCTGCCGGTGCTCGCGCTGGGCCACGGCGACGATCTCCCCGGCGGAGTCGAAGACGATGCACCGTGACGAGGTGGTGCCCTGGTCGATGGCGGCGACGTACTGGGGGGTCACCGCAGCACCGTACCCAAACCGGCGGCGCGGAGCGACCGACGTCACGCGGGCCTCCGCTTCGCCTACGATGTGCGAACGTGCGCGACATCGCCGTTTTCAGTGGAACCGCCCATCCCGACCTCGCCGCCGAGATCTGCGCCCACCTGGGGGTGCCGCTGCATCCGGTGCGGGTCTCCCGGTTCGCCAACGACTGTCTGGAAGTGCAGCTGCAGGCCAACTGCCGGGAGCGGGACGTCTTCCTGATCCAGCCGCTGGTGCCGCCCGTCCAGGAGAACCTGGTCGAGCTGCTACTGATGATCGACGCGGCGCGGGGTGCCTCCGCCGGCCGGATCACGGTGGTGCTGCCGCACTACGCGTACGCCCGCTCGGACAAGAAGGACGCGCCGCGGATCTCGATCGGCGCCCGGCTCGTCGCCGACCTGCTCACCTCGGCCGGGGCGGACCGGGTGCTCGCGATGACCCTGCACTCGCCGCAGGTGCACGGCTTCTTCAGCGTCCCCGTGGACCACCTGCACGCCCTGCGGGAGCTGGCTAACCACTTCCGGCGCTACGACCTCAGCGACACCGTGGTGGTCTCGCCCGACCTGGGCAACGCCAAGGAGGCCGCCGCCTTCGCCCGGCTGCTCGGCACGCCGGTCGCGGCCGGTGCGAAGCAACGGTTCAGCGACGACCTGGTCAAGATCAGCGCGGTGATCGGCGAGGTCGCCGACCGGGACGTCATCGTGCTGGACGACGAGATCGCCAAGGGCAGCACGGTCGTCGAGCTGATGGAGCACCTGCGCGGCCTGAAGGTCCGCTCGATCCGGTTGGCCTGCACGCACGGCCTGTTCTCCGGCGACGCGCTGCACCGGCTCAGCGATCAGGACGGCGTACTGGAGATCGTCTGCACCAACACGGTTCCCATCCCCGCCGCCAAGCGGGTGCCGAAACTCCAGGTGCTCTCGGTGGCTCCCGCCCTGGCCGAGGCGATGCGCCGGATCCACAACGGAGAGTCCGTCTCCGCCCTCTTCGCCTGACCCCGCGCCGCCCCGACCTCGCCCCGTCCCGTCCCGTCCCGCGATCTTGCAGTTTCTGTCCCCGTGATGGGCGGGTTTGCGTCATTCGTCGGGACAGTTTGTGCAAGATCGGAGGGGTGGCGGGCCGGGGTGGGGGCGGCCCGGCGTGGGTTAGCGGGACGTGTGGTTGGTGAGGGCGCTGGTGATGCGGACGGTCGTGCCCGCGGCGCTGGTGGCGACCTCCATGTCGTCGGTCAGCTCACGGGCCAGCCAGAGGCCCCAGCCGCCGGCCGTGTCGGGTGCCGGGCGGCTGCGGTCGCCCAGCCGCTGCGGGCTGATCCCGTGCCCGTGGTCGGCGACCTCGCAGACCAGTGCCCCCGGCTCCTGCCAGAGCCGCAGCCAGCCCCGCCCTCCGCCGTGCCGCACCGCGTTGGTGATCAGTTCGTTGATGGCCAGCACGAAGTCGTCCAACCGTTGGCCGGCCAGCCCGGAGGCGTGCGCGCAGGAGGTGACCGAGTGTCGAATCTCGGTCACCTGGGCCTGGTCGAAGGCCTCGGCGATCAGGAGGGATGGTTCGATGGGCACAACCGTACGCGGTGCGTGCGGATCTGCATTCGTCATGGCCCCGTCCCGACGGCGAATCTCGGAGTATTTCGCGGCATTTCCACCGTACGTCAGGGTTTCCCGAAGCGCACTCGTTGCCTACCGCGCGCGCGTCCCGGCTGTGGCATCCTGACCGCCATGTCGTCGCCGCCCGGTGGTTTCGAGGTGCCACTCTGGCGTGCCCTCGCGGTGTTCCGGTTCGCGTCGCTCGCGTACGTCTGCGCGCTCTCGGTGCGCGACGCCGACCGGTACGCCCACCCGTACGCCGCCGGCGCCCTGGTCCTCGTCATGATCGCCTGGACCGTGGCGACCGCCGTCGGCTACGCCCGTCCGGCCTGGCGGCGCTGGCCGCTGCTGCTGGCCGACCTCGGGGTGGTGATGGCCATCGTGCTGTCCACGCCCTGGGTGGTCGGACGGGAGGCGCTCACCCACGGCGTACCCACCCTGGGGGTGGCCTGGATGGCTGGCCCGGTGCTGGCCTGGGCCGTCGCCGGCGGCCGGCGGCGAGGCACGGTGGCCGCGCTGCTGGTCGCCGGCGCGGACCTGGCGACCCGCGAACGGGTCGGCCAGTCCTCGTTCACCGGGCTGATCCTGATGCTGCTCGCCGGTGTGGTGGTCGGGCACGTGGCCCGACTCGCGGTGGCCGCCGAGGAGCGGCTGCAACACGCGGTGGAGCTGGAGTCGGCCACCCGGGAGCGGGAGCGGCTGGCCCGGGACATCCACGACTCGGTGCTCCAGGTGCTGGCGCTGGTCCAGCGGCGTGGCGCGGACCTGCCCGGGGAGGCCGGCGAGCTGGCCCGGCTCGCCGGCGAACAGGAGGCCGCCCTGCGGGCACTGATCGCGGGCAACGCCCCGGCTCCCGGCGGGTCGGACGGCGACGCGGTGGACCTGCGGGGCCTGCTCGGCCGGTACGCGTCGTCGGCGGTGTCGCTCTCGGCCCCCGCCACGCCGGTGCCCCTGCCCCGACAGGTGGCCGGCGAGTTGGCGGCCGCGACCGGCGCGGCCCTGGACAACGTGGGGCGGCACGCCGGTGGACGGGCCTGGGTGCTCATCGAGGACGAGGGGACGACGGTGACCGTGTCGATCCGTGACGAGGGGCCGGGGATCCCGGACGGCCGGCTGGCCGAGGCCGCCGCGCAGGGCCGGCTCGGCGTGACCCAGTCGATCCGGGGCCGGGTCACCGACCTGGGCGGGACGGTCCGGATCATGTCGGTGCCGGAGGCCGGCACCGAGATCGAACTGACCGTACCGAGGACGCAGCGGTGACCCCGGTGCGCGTCATGGTGGTCGACGACCATCCGATGTGGCGCGAGGGTGTGGCCCGCGACCTGACCGAGGCCGGCTTCCTGGTGGTGGCGACCAGCGGCGAGGGGCGGCAGGCGATCCGGGTGGCCGCCGCCGCCCGACCCGACGTGGTCGTCCTCGACCTGCAACTACCGGACATCTCCGGGGTCGAGGTGATCCTCGGGCTGCGCGCGGCGCTGCCCGACGTACGGGTGCTCATGCTCAGCGCCAGCGGCGAACAGCAGAGCGTGCTGGACGCGGTCAAGGCGGGTGCCACCGGTTACCTGGTGAAGTCGACGGCGCCGGCCGAGTTCCTCGACGCGGTCCGTCGTACCGCGGCCGGTGACCCGGTCTTCACCCCCGGCCTCGCCGGGCTCGTCCTCGGGGAATACCGCCGGCTGGCCGCCGGACCGGGGCCGGGGGTCGACCCGGGCGACGGCGGTGAGCCGGGTACGCCCCGGCTCACCGACCGGGAGACCGAGGTGCTGCGGCTGGTGGCGAAGGGGATGTCGTACAAGCAGATCGCCCAGCGGCTCGGGCTGTCGCACCGCACCGTGCAGAACCACGTGCAGAACACGCTGGGCAAGCTGCACCTGCACAACCGGGTCGAGCTGACCCGGTACGCCATCGAACGCGGCCTGGACGACTGACCCGGCTCAGACCGAGCGCGGCGGTTCCGTCTCGTGGATCGCCAGCTCCTCGGCGGTCGCACCGCCACCGGCCGAACCGGCGTCGTACGCCACCGAGTCGGTCTCCTGATCGGTGTGCGCCCCCTCGTCCGGCTCGACCAGCCGACCGACCGTCGCGTCGGCCACCGTGCCGAGCTGGCCGTGGTCGTACAGCGACACCGGCGAGTTCGGGTCCGAGGTCGGCCCCGGGTCCATCACGTCGGCGTCCAGCTGGGCCTCCGCCGCGGCCTCCAGGTTGTCCGCCTCGAAGGCGATCTTCGGGTCGATCGTCCCGGCCAGCGGGTCGTCCGCCGGGCGTTCGTAGACCTCCCGGTCCAGCTTGTAGTCCAACGACTCGCCGTCGAGCTGCTCCTCGGCGGTGGTCCCGAAGCGGTCCACCGCGATCGGCGTCCGGTCACCCGGCAGCTGGGCCGGGTCCGGGCCGTCCGCCTCGCGCCCGGTGAGGACGTCGTCGTTGGCGGTCGAGTCGTCATCGGCGGTGTCGGGAAAACCCTGGGCCTCGGTGTCGGACACGGGGGTCGGGTACTCGTTGTCGCGCATGTCTGATCACTACCCGCTGCCCTCCCGCCGTAACCGGGCCACCGCCAGCCGAACCGGGCATCGGGGTGGGAAAGCCCCGTCAGCCGACCTCGTCGTCGGGGTGCAGCACACACCAGACGACCTTGCCGTCCGGTACGGCGCTGCTGCCCCACCGGCGGGTCACCGTGTCGATCAGCAGCAGCCCCCGGCCGCCCACCCGGTCCGGCGGGGACAGCCCCGCGAACGTCGGCCGCCGCGAGGAGTGGTCCCGGACCGCCAGGCGCAGGGTGCTGTCCTCGTGCGGGGCCAGCCGCACCGTCATCGGGGTGTGGGCATGCGCCACCACGTTGTTGACCATCTCGGTGACCGCGATGCACGCCGGGTCGGCGAGCGTCGGCACACCCCAGCGCTCGCACCCGGTGGTGACCAGCTCGCGGGCCTCCCGTGCGGCACCCACCGTCGGGGTCAGCTCGGCGGTGAGCACCGCCGCCAACGGAGTCTCGGCGACCGCCGCCAACGCGCCGTCCAGGGTCGACCAGGCCGGCACGCCCGCCACCGCGGCGCCCACCGGGTCGGGGCCGGCGACCGTCGGGTCGCAGAGCAGCAGATCCGCGGCCGGCCAGTCGGCAACCTCCCGGCGCACCTCGGCGAAGACGCCCCGCACGGCCGGGTCGGCGAACCGCAGCCCGGTCACGTCGACCACCACCGGACCGGGACGGTCACTGAGCCGCGCGAGCAGCGCGTCGCGGACCGTGCCCGCCGCGCCGGCATCGAGCACGCCGGTCAGCCGGACCACCGCCGACGACTCGTCGATCTCCACGAAGCACCGCACACCGGTCGACATGATCGCCCCATTGTGCGCGCCGGTGACGAGTGGCGCATCCGGTCGGTCGACGGCCGACATCAGCGCGCCAACCGGGAGCGCCGGTTGATCGCCGCCATCGTGCCGACCGCGGTGCCCGCGGCGGCGAGACCGAACGCGGCCGTCATCCGCACCAGCTGCCGACGCCGACCGTGCCAGCCGCCCTCCCGGCGCGCCTCGGCGTCGGTGCCGAACACGTTGCCACTGCTGTCCACCCGCGCGCCCGGACCGAACTGGGTGCGGTGGGCGTACCAGGCGAGGGTGCGCTCGACCAACGCCGGCGCCAGCCGCCACTGCAAGCCGACGAGCCGGGCGGCGCCGCCCGCGTACGCCTCGCGGCGTGGCCGGCGGAGCACCCGGACGATGGTCTCGGCGACCACCTCGGGCGGATAGACCGGCGGAGGTGGCACCAGCTCCCGGCCGGTGTGGTTGGCCGCGTGCCGGAAGAACGGGGTGTCGATGGTGGCCGGCAGGACGGTGCAGACGGAGATCTGCCCCCGCCCGGTGACCCGCAGCTCCTGCCGGACCGTGTCGGCGAGCCCTCGGATGCCGTGCTTGGTGGCGTTGTACGCCGACTGGTAGGGCATCGCCACCTCGGCCAGCACCGACGCGTTGTTGACCAGAACCCCGCCGCCGGCCGCTCCCAGGTACGGCAGCGCGGCCTTGATGCCGTGCACCGCCCCCAGCAGGTTGACCTCCAGCACCCGGCGGAACTCGGCGACCGGAATCTCGTCGAACAGGCCCACCGCGCTCACCGCGGCGTTGTTCACCCAGGCGTCGATCCGCCCGAACTCGGCCGCCGCCCGGTCCGCCAGCTCCCGCACCGACTCCAGGTCCGTCACGTCGGTCGGTACGACCAGCGCCCGGCCACCGAGCGCCCGGCAGCGCTGTGCCACCTGCTCCAGGGCCGGCTCGCTGCGGGCGGCGAGCACGACGGCGACGCCCCGGCGGGCCAGCGCGTACGCGGTGGCCGTACCGATCCCGCTGGACGCGCCGGTGATCACCACGGTCGAATCGTCGAGGCTGCGGGTCAACGGCATTCTTCAGCGGTACCCCCGCACGGGCCTGCTCATACCAGCGGAGGGTGGCAGATCATGGCGCGGGTTCTCATGATTGTCGTAGCGCAACCGTCGGCGGCACCTGCGGGGACTGTTCCCGATCTGCCAGGTTTCGACTCCGGGCCACCGGGTTAATGGGACGCTCGACCGGGAGGACCACCGCCGAGGGACAAGATCGCAGGGAGGTGACCCATGCGCGTCGGCCTCGTCTGCGCGCACACCAGCTCGTACCGGCACGCCGACGGCCCGCCGGTCGGCACCCAACAGCACATCGCGCGGGTCGCCGCCGAGCTGGCCGGCCGAGGCCACGACGTCCGGATCTACGAGCGCCGGGACGATTCCGAGCTGCCGGGGACCATGGACGTCGACGGCTATCACGTGCACCGGGTGTCCGCCGGGCCACCCGTCCCGCTGCCCACCGCCCAGCTGATCCCGCACGTCACCGAGTTCGGCCGCTGGCTCACCGACGAGTGGTCCGGCCCCTGGCGACCCGAGATCGTGCACGGCCACTACTGGGTCGGCGGGCTGGCCGCCGCGCACGCCGTCCGGGAAACCGACATCCCGGTGGTGCAGACCTTCCACTCCCTCGGTGTCGAGCAACTGCGGCACCTGGGCGGCCGGTACGACGGGCCGGGGGAGCGGATCCCGCTGGAGCGGGCGCTGACCCGGGCGGTGGACATCGCGGTGGCCCAGAGCAACGACGAGGTGGACGAGCTGACCCGGATGGGTCTGCAACGCAGCTCGGTGGCGATGGTGCCGGCCGGGGTGGACACCGACCAGTTCCACCCCGACGGCGAGGCCGCACCGCGCGAGCAGCGGTCCCGGATCCTCTCCGTCGGCGGGCTCGCCGCGGGCCACGGCCAGGATGACCTGATCCGGGCGATGCGGCTGGTCGGCGACGCCGAGCTGGTGATCGCCGGCGGGCCACCGGCCGAGGCGTTGGCCAACCACGCGGAGGCACGCCGGCTGCGAGAGTTGGCCGAGCAGGTCGGGGTCGCCGACCAGGTACGCCTGGTGGGCGCGGTGCCGCACGACCAGATGGCCACCTGGTATCGGTCGGCCGACGTGGTGGCCTGCACGCCGCACTACTCCTCGGCGGGGCGGGTCTCACTGGAGGCGATGGCCTGCGGGGTGCCGGTGGTCGGCTACGCGATGGGCGGTCTGGCGGACGCCGTCGTCGACGAGGTCACCGGTCGGCTGGTGCCCCCCGGCGACGTCCGGACGCTCGGTGTCTCGCTGCGTCGGCTGCTCGCCGACAACGCCGGCCGCTTCGCCTACGGCCACGCGGCCGTGGACCGGGTCCGCAGCAGCTACACCTGGGACCGGACGGCGGGCGCGCTGGAACGCCTCTACGAGCGGGTGGTGAGCCGCCGCAAGCCGGTCGAGGCCTGAGCGGTCAGGCCGACCGGCCGGCGCCGACCATGGCCGGATCCCGGCGGCGCGGCACCGACCGGTGCTGCTGGGGTTGCGCGTACCGGGTCAGCCCGATCACCGCGGCCAGAGTGACCAGGAAGCCCACCCCGGCCAGCCATTCACGCCCCGGCCAGATCTTGTCGTTGAGCAGCAGCAGGCCGACGATCGCCGCCGGCACCGCGCCGGCCGCGTCCATCGCGGCGACCGCGGCGGTCGTCGAGCCGCGCTGCATGGCCAGGCCGAGCAGCAGTTGGCCGACGATCGAGTGGGCGATCAGCAGGTAGAACAGCGGGTTGGCGAGGAACGCCTCGGCGGACGGCGCGGAGGCCAGCGGACGGGCCGCGACCGCGGCCGACGAGAAGGCCAGCCCGGCCAGCGAACCGAGAGCCACCGACCCGGGCGCGCCGTGTAACCGGACGGCGAACACGCCGAGCACCGCGATGACGGCCAGCGCCACCAGCAGGGCCACCGAGCCGGCGGTGCCGAGCTGCTTCGACGGCGCCGGTCGGGCGGCCAGCACCAGCGCGGTGATCCCGGCGAAGAGCAGGGCCAGCAGTGCCACCTCGGCCACCGGCAGCCGCCACTTCAGCACCACCACACCGAGGATGGCGGTCACCCCGAGCCCGGCCGCCACGCTGGCCTGCACCAGGAACAACGGCAGGTCCCGACGGGCCAGGAACGCGAGCACGAAACCGCCGATCTGGCAGCTCAACCCGACCAGGTACGTCCGGTGCCCGGCCAGCCGCAGCAGCAGGCCCGGATCGAAGGTGTGGTGCACCGTGGTGCGCGCCGCGGCGACCGACTGGAGCAGGTTGGCGAAGCCGTACGCGACAATCATCGCCGCGAGGAAGCACCAGCCGGAGGAGACCACCTGGCGAGGATAGAGGTTGCCGGGGGTCAGCGCTCGGCTGGTCGATCCAGCCGAGCGAGGATGTCGGCGTGCAGTGCACCGTTGGTGGCCACCACGCTGCTCTCGGTGCCCGGCTCGCCGGTCGGAGCCGGTCGACCACCCAGATCCGTGACCGTGCCACCCGCCTCCGTGATGATCGGCACCAGCGCCGCCACGTCCCACAGCGACAACTCCGGCTCGGCCATCACATCCAGTGCGCCCTCGGCCAGCAGCATGTAACCGTAGAAGTCGCCGTACGCGCGGCTGCGCCAACTGGCCCGCAGCAGATCGAGCATCGCGTCGAGCCGTCCGGCGCTCTCCCACCCGGTCAGCGACGAGTAGCAGACGCTGGCATCGGCAATCTGCCGCACCGCCGAGACGCCGATCCGCACGCCGGCGTCCGGGCCCGGCCCCGCGTACGCGCCGCCGCCCGCGCTCGCCCACCACCGCCGGCCCAGCGCCGGTGCGGACACCACACCGACCGCCGGCCGGTCGCCGTCGTACAACGCGATGAGGGTGGCCCACACCGGCACGCCCCGGACGAAGTTCTTGGTGCCGTCGATCGGGTCGACGATCCACCGGCGGCCGTCCGGGTCGCTGGCCGGCCGCGCGCCGTACTCCTCGCCGAGCAGCCCGTCGCCCGGCCGGTGCTCGGCCAGCAGCGCGCGGATCTCCCGCTCCACGGCGGTGTCCGCGTCGGAGACCGGGGTCAGGTCGGGCTTCGCCTCCACCCGCAGGTCGAGCGCCCGGAACCGGCCCGTGGCGATGGCGTCGGCCCGGTCGGCGAGCAGGTGGGCGAGAGCGAGGTCGTCGGCGTACCCGGTCATCCCGGCAACCTAGCCGACGCCCGCCGGGTCACTCGTCGGGCCCGCGCCGGTCACCCTCGCCCGGGCCGCGCTGGTCACTCTCGCCGCGCGCGTCACCCTCGCCGGCCCGGGAGGCGAGCAACCGGCGGTACGACGCCAGCCGGCGCGGATCGGCCTTGCCGGCGGCCACCCAGGCGTCCAGCCCGCAGTCGGCCTCGTCGGCCGTGTGCGGGCAGTTCGGTGGGCAGTCGACCGTGCCCTCGACCAGGTCGGGGAAGCCGTGCAGCAGGCTGTCCGCGGAGACGTGCGCCAACCCGAAGCTGCGGATGCCCGGGGTGTCGATGATCCAACCCGGGTCAGTGTCGACACCGGGCACCGGTGGCAGTCGCAGCGCCACGGCGCTGGTGGAGGTGTGCCGACCACGGCCGATGGCGCTGACCACGCCGACCGCGCGCAGGGCGTCCGGCACGAGACGGTTGACCAGCGTCGACTTGCCCACCCCGGAGTGCCCCACCAGCACCGACACCTTGCCGCTCAGCAGCGTGCGCAGGGCGTCCAGGTCGGAGTCGGGGCGGTTGAGCACGTACGGCAGCTCCAGCTCGGTGTAGTAGCCCAGCACCTCCTCCGGCCCGGCCAGATCGGCCTTGGTGAGGCAGAGCAGCGGCTCGACGTCCGCGTCGTACGCGGCCACCAGGCAGCGGTCGATGAACCCGGTGCGCGGTGGTGGGTCGGCCAACGCGCTGACGATCACCAGCTGGTCGGCGTTGGCCACCACCACCCGCTCCAGGCGACCCTCGGCGGTGGTCTCGTCGTCGTCGGCGGTGCGGCGCAGCACCGAACGGCGCTCGGCGATCCGGACGATGCGGGCGAGGGCACCCTCCGCGCCGGACGTGTCCCCGACGAGGCTGACCCGGTCACCCACCACCACCGACTTGCGGCCCAGCTCGCGGGCCCGCATCGCGGTGATCGTGGGCAGCTCGGCCCCGACCACGCCGCGTTCGGCTCCGGCCAGCACGCACTGGTATCGCCCCCGGTCGACGGCGATGACGAAGCCGTCCACCGCGTCGGCGTGCTGGGGTCGGGTGCGCGTACGCGGACGCGACGACTTCCCGGGCCGGACCCGTACGTCGTCCTCGTCGTACTCCCGCCGTCTGGTCGCCAGGACCTGTCCTCTTCTCGCCTCAGCTCTTGCCGGTCACCATCGCTGACCATAGTGCCGGGAACTCGGGCATGGTCTTGGAGGTACACCCCACGTCGTCCACCTCGATGCCGGGCACGGCGAGCCCGGCCACCGCGGCGGCGTGCGCCATCCGGTGGTCGTGGTACGTGCGGAAGGTCCCGCCGCGCAGCGGCCGCGGCCGGATCTCCAGGCCGTCCGGTGTCTCGGTGATGTCCGCCCCGAGCCCGCCGAACTCTCGCGCGAGCGCGGCGAGCCGGTCGGTCTCGTGGCCCCGGATGTGCCCGACGCCGGTGAAGACCGACGGCGAGTCGGCCAGCATGGCCAGCGCGGTCAGCACGAGCGTCAGCTCGCCGACGTCGGAGAGGTCGGCGGTCAGGCCGTGCACCACGCCGGTGCCCCGCACGGTCAGCCCGTCGGTGGAGAGGGTGACCTCGCCGCCCATCCGCTGCAGCAGCGAGCGGAGCTGTTCGACCGGCTGCGCACTGCTGTGCGGCCAGCCCTGCAGGGTCACCTCGCCGCCGGTGACCAGGGCGGCAGCGAAGAACGGCACGGCGCCGGAGAGGTCCGGCTCGATCTCCCAGCCGCGCCCGGTGAGCGGGCCGGGCTCGACGGTCCACACGTCGGGCGTGGAGTCGTCGACCGCCGCGCCGGCGGCCCGCAGCATCTGCGCGGTCATCCGCAGGTGCGGCGCGGAGGGCACCGGCGGGCCGACGTGGCGCACCACGACGCCCCGGTCGAAGCGCGGGGCGGCCAGCAGCAACCCGGAGACCAGCTGGCTGGAGGCGGACGCGTCGATCACCACCTCGCCGCCGGTGACCCGGCCGGTGCCCAGCACGGTCAACGGAAGGCTGCCGGAGCCGGTGACGTCGATCCGCACGCCCAGCGAGCGCAGCGCGTCGACCAGCGGACCGAGCGGCCGGGTGCGGACGTACGGGTCGCCGTCGAAGGTGACCTGCCCGTCGGCCAGGCCCGCCACGGGCGGCACGAACCGCATCACCGTGCCGGCCAGCCCGACGTCGACGTGCGCGGGGCCGACCAGCGGGTGCGGTCGGACCAGCCAGCGCTCGTCGTCGCTGATCGACACGTGCGCGCCCATCGCCCGCAGGCCGGACGCCATCAGCTCGGTGTCGCGGGCGCGCAGCGGCCGCGCCAGCGTCGACGGGCCGGCGGCCAGGGCGCTGAGCACCAGGGCGCGGGCGGTCATCGACTTGGAGCCGGGCAGGCGCAGTGTCACCGCCACCGGGTCGGACGCGGTCGGTGCGGTCCACGGCTGCGGTGGCCGGGTCGCGGTCAGGTTCCCCACGGTTACATTCTGCCGTGTCGGCCGGTGCACGGCGTCGGTCGGTGCTCGTACTCCCGGTTGGCGGCACAGTCGACGGGGCCCTCGGCGGGTTAGCGTGGGCACCATGTGCGGCAGGTACGCGACGACCCGGAGCTCCGGCGAGCTGAGCGCGCTGTTCGAGTCGTCCGACGACACCGACGGCCAGGTGCGGCCGGATCACAACGTCGCGCCCACCGATCCGGTGCCGCTGGTGCGGCTCACCCCGGAGGGGCACCGCAGCCTGTGCGTGGGCCGCTGGGGGTTTCTGCCGCACTGGTCCCGCTCGGCGGCGGGGGCGGCCCGGATGATCAACGCGCGGGCCGAGACGGTGGCCACCAGCCGGGCGTACGCCGGGGCGTTCGCGCGCCGCCGCTGCCTGGTCCCGGCCGACGGCTGGTACGAGTGGGTCCGGCTGCCCGACGGCGGCCGGCAGGCGTACTACATGACCCCCGCCGACGGGTCGGTGCTCGCGCTGGCCGGCATCTGGTCGGTCTGGGAGTCCGGCACCGACACCCGGCTCACCTTCAGCGTGCTGACGACGGCGGCGCTCGGCGAGCTGGCCGAGGTGCACGACCGGATGCCGGTGCTGCTGCCGTCGCAGCGGTGGTCCTCCTGGCTGGCGCCGACCGACGAGCCGGACCATCTGCTCGCCACGCCGTCGCCGGACTGGCTGGCCGGTCTGGAGATCCGTCCGGTGGGCCCGGCGGTCGGCGACGTCCGCAACGACGGTCCGCATCTGACTGCCCGCGTGCCGATGGAGCCGGCACCGCAGGAGTTGACCCTGTTCTGACGACCACGCATCGTCGGGCACCGATTTGCCAGGGTTGCGCGTGATTCGTCTCCTGGCCGTTCAGCCATGTTCCCGGCAGCCCCTTGTCCCGGCGTCCATAAGTGCGATAGAACACAGCGCCGGTAGTGGGTGTCGATTCGCACGGGGCGGACGACAACCATCGATCTTGCCGGTCCCACGGGGGAGGTGGGTGGATGACACGGGCACGTATGCCCCGCCCGCACGAGGTGGCCGCGGCGCAGCGAGATCCGAGACTGCTGCGGGCCTTGCGGGAAAGGCGGCAGGACGACGCATGGCGCACCAGAGGCACCTGCCAGAGCGTCGATCCGGAGACATTCTTTCCGGCACCGAACGAGCCGGCGGACGCCGCCGTCGCACTGTGCCGCACATGCGACGTGCAGGGGTCCTGCCTGGCCTGGGCACTGGAGGTCGGTGACTGCCACGGCGTATGGGGCGCGACCACGCCCCGCGAGCGCAGAGCGATGCTCGTCGCCTGGCGCGGCGAGGTCGAACCGGATCCAGCCGCCGCCGACGAGGCGGGCCCACCGGTACGGGACCGCCTGCTCACCCTGGTCCCGCTGAGCTGACCATCGGCCCGGTCGCCGCCCGGCCCGCGGCGGGGCGGCGCAGAATGGGCCGGTGCCGCTCAGCGACCAGATCGACACCCCACGCGGGCCAGCGCGGATCGACACCGACCTGCCAGCCCGGCCGTACGCCGCGCTGCTGGTGCTCGGGCACGGCGCGGGTGGCAGCGTGGACGCGCCCGACCTGCTCGCGGTGCGCGACGCGGCGGTCTCGGCCGGCCTCGCGGTGATCCGGGTGACCCAGCCCTACCGGGTCGCCGGCCGCCGCGCGCCGGCCCCCGCCGGCCACCTCGACGAGGCCTGGACGGCGGTGCTCGCCGCCGTGCTGCGCGACCGGCACCCCGGCGCTGCGACGCTGGTGGTCGGCGGTCGCTCCAGTGGCGCGCGGGTGGCGTGCCGGACGGCGCACGCGGTGGGCGCGGCCGGTGTCGTGGCGCTGGCGTTCCCGCTGCACCCGCCCGGTCGCCCGGAACGCTCCCGGGCCGCCGAACTGGACACCGGCCTGCCGACGCTGGTGGTCAACGGCGACCGCGACCCCTTCGGGGTGCCGCAGCCCGGGCCGGCCGTGCACGTGGTGACCCGTCCGAGGGAGACGCACGACCTGCGGCGGGATCCGGCCGGCACGGCGGACGTGGTGCGGGACTGGCTGCGTACCCGGGGCTGGACGGCCGACTGAATCGGCGATCCTCGTTCCGGCGGGCCGGGGGGACCGTGTCCGGTGCCGGGCGCGGGTCGTTGCATCCGATGGTGCCGCCAGACCAGTTCCGGACGGGCGGTGCCGACCCTCCCAGGCCCTTCCTGGTCCCAGCGCCGGCCGCCCGTCGGGGCCGGGACCAGGAACGGGAGAGGCGGCCGGAATGCCCCACCCGTCATCTCGCGTTACTACCCCCGGACGACTTTTCTGCGAGGGGGGTGACCGGTGCCGACCGAGACACGGATCCGGGAACGGGACGAAAGGGATGCCCAGCAGCTGAAGCGGCTGTTGGACGCTCCGGAGTGGCCCGCGACGGTGGAACCGGGCGGGCTGGACGCGGTGAGCGCGGGCACACCGGCCGGAAGTGAATCTGTGGCCAGGTCCGTGCGCGTATCCTCGGCGGGAAAGCATCCGACGCGAGGGGATGTGCGGTTGACCACCGAGAAGACGGACGAGCGCAGGGCCCGGTTCGAGCGGGACGCGATGCCATTCGTCGATCAGCTCTACGCTGCTGGGCTGCGGATGACACGCAACCCGGCGGATGCCGAGGATCTGGTCCAGGAGACCTACCTGAAGGCGTACGCCGCCTTCCACCAGTTCGAGCAGGGCACCAACCTGAAGGCCTGGCTGTACCGGATCCTGACCAACACCTACATCAACTCCTACCGCAAGCGGCAGCGCCAGCCCATCCAGGCGCCCACCGAGGAGATCACCGACTGGCAGCTCGCCGAGGCCGAGTCGCACACCTCCAGCGGTCTGCGTTCGGCCGAGACCGAGGCGCTCGACCGGCTGCCGGACAGCGACGTCAAGGAGGCCCTCCAGCAGTTGCCGGAGGAGTTCCGCCTGGCCGTCTACCTGACTGACGTCGAGGGCTTCTCGTACAAGGAGGTCGCCGACATCATGGGCACGCCGATCGGCACCGTGATGTCGCGTCTGCACCGCGGCCGTCGTAATCTGCGAAAGCTGCTCGAGCGCTACGCCTCGGAGCGGGGCTTCAGTGCGGCCCGCTCGTCGAAGGGCTCGACCGCTGCCGCTGCCGGCCGGGAGGTGTGACGTGAGCTGTGGGGAGCCGCACGAGACGGACTGCCGCGAGGTGCTCGCGGAGGTTTACCTCTACCTGGATCTGGAGTGCGCCGACGAGCGGCGCACGCTGATCCGGCACCACCTCGACGAGTGCGGGCCCTGCCTGCGCGAGTACGGCCTCGAGCAGGAGGTCCGTGCGCTGGTCGCCCGTTGCTGCGGCAACGAGACCGCGCCGAACGAGCTGCGCGAGCGGTTGCGGGTCAAGCTCACCGAGCTGGTGGTCTTCGAGACCAGTGAATCCCGCGAGCTGGCCGACTGAGCGTCGGCACATCTGACGGACGAAGCCGGTGGCCCGGGTCGATGTCGACCCGGGCCACCGGTGTACCCGGTGTCCGCCGGGCTCGGGCTGATCGGTGACGGGCCGTGGCCCGCCGCGCCGACTCAGGAGTTGGGACGCTTGCCGTGGTTCGCGGCGCTCTTCTTACGGGCCTTCTTCTTGCGGGACTTCTTCGCCATGCTGACCTCCTCGTGATGGGTCGGATCCCTCGTGCGCACAACCTCGGCGCCCGTGCACCCTCCGGCCGCCCGGCGTCGGGTCCGACCCGCTGATGGTAGTGCGGTCGACACGCGCCGCCTTCCCCAGGGCGGGCGCGGCAACCGGGCCGCACCGCTCCGCGCCCACCGTCCGCTGCCGCATGATTGGATACGTCGGCAGGCACATCGCGAAAAGGGAGGGCCTGGACATGGCCGAGGAGATCCGCGCCGAGATGGTGGCGAACGTCTGGAAGGTCGTCGCGTCGACCGGTGACACCGTGTCCGAGGGCGACACCCTGGTGATCCTCGAGTCGATGAAGATGGAGATCCCGGTCGTCGCCGAGTCCGACGGTGTGATCGAGCAGCTCGTCGTCAACGAGGGTGACGTCGTGCAGGACGGTGACCTGATCGCGGTGATCGGTTGACCGGCGTGCTGGTCCGGCGCGCCGAGCCGGGCGACTTTGCGGCGGTGGCCCGGCTGACCGTGGCCGCGTACGAGGCCGACGGTCAGCTCAAGGGCGAGCACGGGTACGCCGTGGTGCTGGCCGACGTGTCGATTCGCGCTGCCAGTGGCGAGGTGCTGGTCGCGGTGGACGAGGCGACCGGCGCGGTGCTCGGCTCGGTCACCTTCGTGCTGCCGGGCACGCCGTTCGCCGAGTTGTCCGGGCCGGGCGAGGCGGAGTTCCGGATGCTCGCGGTGGACCCGGCCGCGCAGGGGCGTGGTGTCGGCGCGGCACTGGCCCGGGCCTGCGTGGACCGCGCGGTCGAGCTGGGCTGCACGGCCGTGGTGATCTGCGTCCGGGCCGGGATGGCCGCCTCGGCGCACCGGCTCTACGAGCGGCTCGGATTCGTCCGGTTGCCCGAGAAGGACTGGTCGCCGGAGGAGGGTGTGGACCTGCTCGGCCTGCGGCTGGAGCTGCCCCGCGGCTGAGCCGCCGGTCGGTCAGCCCTGCGGGCTGCCCGAGCTGGCCGGTGTGGCGCTGACGTCGGGCTCGGCGTCCTCGCCCGGCTTGGCGTCCTCACCCGGGTCGGCGTCCTCACCCGGCTTGGCGTCCTCGCCCGGCTCGGAGCCGATGGCGGCCAGCAACTCGTCGGCCACCTCCAGGGCGAGCCGGCGGCGTTCGTCGTCACTGATGTCCGGCGCGCGGACGGCGAACCAGCTGGTGTGCACGGCGAACAGCGACAGCGCGGCGCGCAGTTGGGCGGCGGGGGAGTCGTCGCCCCGGCAGAGCGCGTTGGCGAGCTGCATCATCCGGCCGCGCATCTGCTGGCCGGAGGCGAGGCTCTTGAGCACCGTCTGGTTCTGCTCGAAGAAACGCATCACCGTGGGCAGGTCACCGGCGAACATGGTGTCGGCGTACCGGGAGATCAGCTCACGTCGGGTGGTCAGGATCGCGGGCTGCGACTCGGCCCACGCGGTGAGCGCGTCCATCTTCTCCAGCCGGTCCTCGACGAAGCTGGCGACGATGTCGTCCTTGCTCTTGAAGTGGTAGTAGAGGGCGGCCTTGGTGACGTTGAGGCGCTCAGCGATCTCCCGCAGCGACGTCTTCTCGTACCCCTGCTCGGTGAAGAGCTCGAGCGCGACGGCCTTGATCCGCTCCCGCGTCCCGCCTGTGCTCTCCCTCACCCACGCCCTCCAATTGGTTTGACTGTGACTTGCTACCCAACTTACCGTGCGGCTAGTAAGGTGACTAGCCGGGCGGCAAGTAAGTATGGCAATCCTCGGGGGGAGCTTACCCATGACTCAGGCAACCCAGGCCGGCGCACGACCCAACGTACGGGTCGTGCTGTTCGGTTTGATGATCGCGATGATGCTCGCGATGCTCGACAACATGATCGTCAGCACCGCGCTACCGCGGATCGTCGGCGAGTTCGGCGGGCTCGACCACTTCACCTGGGTGGTCACCGCGTACGTCCTGGGCACCACCGTCTCCACCCCGATCTGGGGCAAGCTCGGTGACCTCTACGGCCGCAAGTCGGTCTTCCTCACCTCGGTCATCATCTTCCTCATCGGCTCCGCCCTCTGCGGCATGGCCGGCTCGGGGATGTTCGGTGGCCCGCAGGACGGCATGGTCCAGCTCATCGGCTTCCGGGCCGTGCAGGGCCTGGGCGCCGGCGGCCTCATGGTGGGCGTGATGGCGATCATCGGCGACCTGGTCCCGCCCCGCGAGCGTGGGCGCTACCAGGGCATGATCGCCGGCATCATGGCCATCGCCATGGTCGCTGGCCCGCTGGTCGGTGGCTTCATCACCGATCACCTGTCCTGGCGCTGGGCGTTCTACGTGAACCTGCCGCTGGGCGGAGTGGCGCTGCTCGTGCTGATCACCACGATGCACCTGCCGAAGTACCGCACCGAGCACCGGATTGACTGGCTCGGCGCCGGGCTGCTCTCGGTCGGCATCACCGCGATCGTGCTGATCACCACCTGGGGCGGCAGCCAGTACGCCTGGGCCTCCGCGCAGATCCTCGGCCTGGCCGTGCTGGCGGTGCTCGCGTTGGTGGCGTTCGGCCTGGTCGAACGCCGGGTTCCGGAGCCGATCCTGCCGCTGGGGCTCTTCGCCAACCGCAACTTCGCGCTGATCTCGGTGATCGGCTTCCTGCTCGGCTTCGCGATGTTCGGCGCGATGAACTTCCTGCCGCTCTACCAGCAGACCGTGCAGGGGGCGTCGGCCACCAACAGCGGTCTGCTGCTGCTGCCATTGATGTTCGGCATGCTGGTCGTCTCGCTGGTCATCGGGCGGGCGATCACCAAGAACGGCAAGTACCGGGCGTACCCGATCATCGGTGGCGTGGTGATGACCGCGGGCATGGTGCTGCTGACCCTGCTCGACACCGGCACCAGCAAGGTGGAGTCCTCGCTCTACATGGTCGTGCTCGGCGTCGGTATGGGCTTCCTCATGCAGACCTCGATGCTGATCGCACAGAACAGCGTGGAGCAGAAGGACCTGGGCGCGGCCAGTGGCGCGGCCACCTTCTTCCGGTCGATCGGCGGTTCGTTCGGCATCTCGCTGTTCGGCGCGATCTTCGCCAACCGGCTGGCCGACTCCGCCGCGGGCGACGCCTTCGGTGGCAAGGCCGGGGCCGAAATGGACCTGGAGATGCTCAAGCAGCTGCCCGCCCAGGCGCGGGAGCTGGTGCTCGGCGGTCTCGCCGACGCCATCTCGCACGTCTTCCTCTGGGCGGTGCTGTTCACCATCGTGATCCCGGTGCTCGCCTGGTTCATCAAGGAGATCCCACTGCGCACCGCCAACGAGGCACCGGCGCAGGCCACCCCGGAGGAGGAGGCCGAGATCGCCCTCGGCAAGGCCCCCGTCGCCTGACCAGAAACCCCCGCCAAGCGCCGCGTCGACCTCCGGGTCGGCGCGGGGCGGGGCGGGGGTTAGCGGCGATGGGTTAGGCGGT
>NZ_WBKR01000057.1 GCF_008868155.1 Micromonospora sp. ALFpr18c | reverse complement strand
GGACAAGGTTCGCCAGCAGGAAGCCGAGCACCACCGCCGGCCCGCGCCAGCCGCCGAAGCCGGTCCCCCAGTCCCCGGTCCACCGCAGGACGCTGGTCATCACCAGCACGTGCACGAGGTAGAACGCGAACGAGACCTCACCGAGCCAGACCAGCGGCCGGGACCGCCACGGCGACCGGCGACCCCGCACGTCCGCGTCCGCCGCGGCGGTGATCACCAACAGGTACGCCACGGCGAGCAGGGTGGTCCACAACTCGGCGCGGACCCACTGTGCGGCGGCGACCCAGGTGGCCACGAAGATCACGCTGGCGGCGGTCAGCCCCGGCCCTCGCCAGAGACCCCGACGCATCAGCACGGCCGCCACCGCGCCCAACCAGAACTCCAGCGACCGGACCGGCGGGAAGACCTGGGTGAACCACCAGCGGCTGGCCTCCGGCACCAACTGCTGGGCCGGCCAGAGCGCGAGGATCAGCAGCGGCAGCACGACGATCAGCGTCCACAGCAGCGCCGGCCGCGCCCGGCGCAGCAGCGGCAGCACCAGCGGCAGGCAGAGGTAGAAGAAGAACTCGCAGGACAGCGACCAGCTGACCGTGTTGACGCTGTAGAACCAACCGGGCCGGGGATCCCACGCCTGCAACAGCAGCAGGTTCTCCAGCGCGACGGCCGGCAGCACCGGATCGGCGAACCACCAGGCGACCAGCAGCGCCGCCACCCACAGCACCAGATGGTTCGGGTAGATCTTGGCGACCCGTCGCCGCCAGAACGTCCGCCGGGAGTCCCCCGGTCGGGCCGACCAGACCAGCACGAAGCCACTGAGCACGAAGAAGAACTGCACCCCGGACAGGCCGAGGGTGAACAACGCGTCGACGACGGCCTTGTAGTCCGGCTCGGCGATGATCCGCATGGTGCCCGCGTGGAAGCCGAAGACCAGCAACGCGGCGATCCAGCGCAGCCCGGTCAGGGAGGGCAGCCGGGCGGCGGGTGCGGACCGGACCGTCGGTGCGTCGGTGGTGCTCGTCATGCCGGTCTCCTGACACTCCGCAGGGTCACCAGCACGTACGTCTCCTCCCCGGCGCGGCGTCGGACGGCGCGACGGCGACGCCCACGACGACCCGGCAGGGCCGCACCGAGGCACCCTACCGGGTCACTCCCGGGTGAACCGGACGGCCGTCGTTAACCTTCCGCTCGGCGGGAGTTCAGGGACTCCACCTTCGTCGGCCACGTCAGGTTCCGGGGCCGGCCACCCGGGTCGTCGAAGGTGGCGACGTGGTCAATGAGCCGACGCACGCACCGCTGCTGAGCATCGTCGTGCCCGTGTACGGCGTCGAGGCGTACCTGTACCAGTGCCTCGAGTCGATCCGGGCCGACATCCCCGCGGGTGCGTCGGACGCGGTCGAGCTGATCGCCGTCGACGACGCCTCGCCGGACGGCTGCGGCGCGATGCTGCGCTCGTACGCCGGCCGCGACGGGGTGCGCGTCGTCCACCTGAGCAGCAACGTGGGTCTGGGGCTGGCCCGCAACGCCGGCCTCGACGTGGCCACCGGCCGGTACGTCTGGTTCGTCGACAGCGACGACTGGCTGCCGCCGGGCACCATCGCGGCGGTGCTGGACCGGCTGCGCCAGCACCAGCCCGACGTGCTGATGCTGGACCACCTGCGGGTGCACGAGGACGGCCGGCGCGAGGTCGACGCGAGCAGTCACCTGCTGCGCGGGGTGCCGGGTGTGGCCCGGCTGGCCGACCAGCCACAGCTGCTGCGGGTGCAGCACACCGCGTGGAACAAGGTGGTCCGCCGGGCCTTCCTCGACGAGCTGGAGCTACGGTTCTTCCCCGGCTGGTACGAGGACATCCCGTTCAGCCATCCGCTGCTCATCGGCGCGGAGAAGATCTCCGTGCTGGACCGGGTCTGCTACCTGTACCGGCAGGGCCGCCAGGGCGCGATCACCTCCACCCGCAGTGGCCGGCACTTCGACGCCTTCGGCCAGTACGAGCGGCTCATGGACTGGGTGGCCCGCAAGCACCCGGACGAGCGGTTGCAGGCCGAACTGTTCCAACTGATGATCAGCCACTATCTGGTGGTGGTCGGCAACGACGACCGGCTGCACCCGCACCTGCGGCGGGCGTTCTTCCACCGGGTCGCCGAGCACTACCGCCGCTACCTGCCCGCCGGCGGCTACCCGATGCCCTCCGGCGTGACCGGGCTCAAGCACCGGCTGGTCGGGCGCGGTGACTGGCTGGCGTACTCGGCGCTGCGCCAGGCGCACCGGGTCGCGGGCCGGCTGCGCCGCCCCGGCGCGGCGGGAGCCGCCGACGGCGCCACCGACGAGGACCCGAACCGACCCGACGCCGCGACGACGCGGGACGCCGAATCCGCCGTGGCGACCGACCGGCCCGACGCGTTGGCCGGGGGCCGCCTGTCGTGACCGTCAATGTCGCACACCACGCCGGGCGCCGGGTCGGCTCCCGGCACCGCAGTTTTCCAGGTCGTCCACCCGTCGGGGGGACGATGACAGCACCACCGCACCCCGGTGCGGACGTACCTGAGCAGAGGTCGGAATGACGGCGACAATCAAGATCGGACCGCACGCGGTCGGTGCCGGGGAGCGACCCTTCGTGGTTGCCGAGATGTCCGGCAACCACAACGGCGACCTGGGGCGGGCGCTGGCCATCGTCGACGCGGTGGCCGAGAGCGGGGCGCACGCGCTCAAGCTCCAGACGTACCGGCCGGACACGATCACGATCGACGTCGACACCCCGGCGTTTCGCATCTCCAGCGGGCACGAGCTGTGGGGCGGCGAGAACCTGTACCGCCTCTACGAGCGGGCGCACACCCCGTACGAGTGGCACGCCCCGATCTTCGAGCGGGCGCGCGAGCGGGGTCTGACCGTCTTCTCGTCACCGTTCGACGCGACGGCCGTGGAGCTGCTGGAGTCGCTGGACGCGCCCGCGTACAAGATCGCGTCGTCGGAGCTGGTCGACCTGCCGCTGATCCGGTTGGTGGCCAGCACCGGCAAGCCGATGGTGATCTCCACCGGGATGGCGACGGTCGCCGAGATCGACGCCGCGGTGCGGACCGCCCGCGACGGCGGCGCGGCGGGCATCGTGCTGCTGGCCTGCGCCGCGTCCTACCCGGCGCCGCCCGCCGACAGCAACCTGCGCCGGCTGCCGGTGCTGGCCGGTGCCTTCGACGTGGCGGTCGGCCTCTCCGACCACACGCCCGGCATCGGTGTGGCGGTCGCCTCGGTGGCGCTGGGCGCCTGCTTCATCGAGAAGCACGTGACGCTGGACCGCGCCGACGGCGGCGTGGACTCGGATTTCTCGCTGAACCCGGCCGAGCTGACGGCGCTGGTCGCCGAGTCCGGCCGCGCGTACGCCGCACTGGGTGGCACCGCGATCGGCCCCACCCCGGCCGAGCGGGAGGGGCTGCGGTTCCGCCGTTCGCTGTTCGTGGTCGAGGACGTGCGGGCCGGCGACCCGGTGACCGCGCGGAACGTCCGGTCGATCCGACCGGCCGGCGGGCTGCCCCCGGTGGAGATCGACCGGGTCCTGGGCCGCACCTTCACCACCGACGTCCCCCGCGGCACCCCGCTGAGCTGGAACCTGATCTAACCCCCCGCCCCGCCCCGCCCCGCCCCCGTCGCCACTAGCGGCAGGACGAAGCCGCGCGGGGCGAGCGTGGGGGCGTAGATCCTGCGGTGATCTTGCAGTTACTGCCCGGGTAGAAGGTGCGTAAGTCGCGAATCGTCCGCAAGTGCCAGATCGTGGGGTGGGGGCGTCGGGGCGAAGCCGACGGTGACGATCAGGTCGGCCAGCCGTAGCGTGCGCCAGATCGCCGCGCCGTCGGACGGCGTTCCCAGACCGAAGCGACGCCACCAGGCGACCACCGGCAAATCGGCCAGCTTGCAGCAGCACTCGGCCCGGGTCCATCGGGCCCAGAAGTCCGTGGCGCCGAAGCGGCGGGCCAGCGCCGGGGGCACCGGGGCGTCGGCCCGCTCCGCGTCGATCGCCACCCGCCAGCCGGGGGCCGGCGGCCCGTACCAGCCGACGCAGCGTCCGTCGTCGAGGTAGCTGCGGGTCACCGCGTCGGCCAGCACGGCCGGGGCACCGATGCGCAGGTGCTGCTCGGCTGCGGCCAGCAGTCCCGGCACCGGGCGCGGCGCGCCAGCGCCGCCCGCCCGCAACGGCAGGGCCGCCACGGCCGCCTCCGGCGGCAACGCCGGCGCAGCGGCTTCCGGCCACAGGTCCGGCGCTGCCGCCGGCGTGGGCCGCAGGTCAGATGGAGGCGGCACCGTCCACCACGATGACCTGGCCGTTGATGTTGGTGTGCTCGCGCAGCAGCATCCGTACCACGGGTACGACCTCCACCGGCTCGGTCAGGTGACCGGTCGGGGTGCGGCGCACGATCTGGTCGAGCTGGGTCGGGCCGAGCACCGCGGACATCTCCGAGGCGAAGAAGCCGGGGGCGACCGCGTTGACCAGCATCCGGCCACCCAACTCCCGGGCGAGCGAGCGGGTGGCGGCGTCCATGCCGCCCTTGGTGGCCGAGTACGCGACGAGGCCCGGGAAGCCACGTTGGGCGCAGATCGAGGTGATGTTGACGATCCGCCCGCGGAGCCCCTTGCCGAGCATCCGGCGGACGACCAGCCGGGTCAGTTGCAGGGGCGCGGTCAGGTTGGTCTCGATGATCCGGGCGATGTCGTCGGTGGCGGTGTGGACGTGCAGCGAGTCCTGCCCGATGGCGGCGTTGTTGACGAGGCCGTCGATCGGGCCGAGGCGCTGCTCCACCTCGCGGACGAAGCCCTGCGCGGCGCGCAGGTCGGTGACGTCCACCGAGCCGACGTGCACCCGGTCGGGGCGTTCGGCGGCGAGCTTCGTCAACTCCGGGGTGACGGTACGGGCGAACGCGGCGACCCGTACGCCCGCGTCGAGCAGGTCGGTGACGATGGCCAGGCCCAGCCCTCGTGAGCCTCCGGAGACGAGGACGACGGAGCTGGGGGGTACGAGCTGGGTGTCGGCGGGGTCAGACATCGCTCTTCAGGGTCTCCTTGACGGGGATCTCGGTCAGCACACGGATCCGGCGGGGCACGGCGTGTTCGGGCAGCCGGTCGGCGCACCAGCGCATCAGCGCGGCCTCGTCCGGCACGCCGGCGCCGTCGGCGGGGGCGAGCACCACCTCGGCGACGACCATCCGGCCGAGCACCGGGGCGCGTCGGCCGGTGACCCGGGCCCAGGCCACCGCGGGATGCCCGGTCAGCACGCCACGCACCACACCGGCGGAGACCTTGCTGCCGCCGACGTTGATCTCGTCGGAGTCCAGCCGGCCGGTGATCAGCACCCGGTCGTCGACGACCTGCACCCGGTCCCCGGTACGGACCGGGCCGGCCAGCCCGGCGCCGTGGTACGGGGAGGTGATCACCAGCTCGTCGTCGTGGACGGAGAGCGTCGGCCGCCCGGCGGTCTCCCGGTCGAGCCAGTCGACCGGGAACCCGGCCCGCCCGTCGTGCACCACAATGGACGCCCCCACCTCGGAGGACGCGTAGATCCAGGAGATCCGGGCGGCGGGGAGGAGGTCCCGCAGCTGGTCGAGGATCGCCTGGTCCACCGGCTCCCCGCCGAGGGTGATCTGGCGCAGCGGCACCCGGGCGAGGGCGGCGGCGTCCCGGTAGAGGGTGCGGCGCCAGAAGGTCGGCGTACCGGAGGCGGCGTCGACCCCGTGCGCGGCGGCGAGGGCCGGCCAGTCGTCCAGCTCGTCCGGCTCGACCACCACCAGGTGTTGCCCGGGCTGGGTCAGCGACAGGGTGACCACCTGCCACCAGGCGTACGTGCCGGGGGCGTAGGGGCACAGCCAGGTCCGCTCGGGCTGGTCGGCCCGTACCGTGGTCAGCGTGTCGAGGGTGTGCCCGACCCGCTTGGGACGGCCGGTCGAGCCCGACGTCAGAAGCCACAGCCGGCCGGGGTCGGCGTCGCGTGCTCGGGCCGGCGCGCTCGGGTGTGCCCCGTCGTCGTCGACGACGGTGACCGAGAATCCGGCCTCGGACAGCTCGGCGCGCATCGCCTCGTCCACCCGGCTCGCGGTGCTGAGCAGCAGCTCGGTGCCGTGCACGGCGTGCTGCCGCGCGGCGGCGAGCGCGTGCACGGCGGACTGCGCCAGCACCGCCGCCGGGTCGGGCAGGGCCGGCCTCGGCAGCGTCCGCCAGGTCAGCGCGGCACCGCCGACGACGACCCGGTTGTCGACGCCGGCCGGCTCGGGGTGCGCGGCGGTGGCGGGGTCGGGGGTCGCGACGGTCACTGGTGTTGAAGCTCGACGAGGAAGTCGAGGACGTCACCGACGGTGGCGATGCGGCGCAGGCCGGGGGCGTCGAAGTTGAGTTCCTCCCCCGTCTCGTCCTCGACCCGCAGGGCCAGCTCGGAGAAGTCCAGCGAGCGGAAGCCGATCTCCCGCAGCTGCGCCGCGTCGTCGGCGGGCAGCTCCTTGTCCTGGTTCTTCAGCACCTGAGCCATGAGGTCGCGGATCTGCGCGCGACTCAATTCGTTCATGCGCCGGAGTCTACAACCCAACGAATGCATATCTGATTTCCCGGTGCGTCCGGGTAAGGTTCCCGGACCAGGTGTTAACAGATTGAAAGCGAGAGGCACGTGCTGCGCGGAGCAACGGCGGACGACGTTCACCTGATGTTGTCCTGGCGTAATCAGGAAACCAACCGTCAGGTCAGCAAGAACAGCCACGAGATCAGCGCCGAGGAGCACGCCCGGTGGTGGGCGGCGGTCCGCGACGACCCGTCGCGGCGGGTGCTGGTGTACGTCCGCGACGACCGTCCCTGCGGTGTGGTCACCTTCTTCGACCTGCGGCTGGACGGTCCGCGGACCGGTGCCTGGGGCTTCTATCTGGACGCCGACGGGCTGGCCGAGCGGGGCGAGACGCTGCCCGCCTGGCTGGGCATCATGCGGGAGGCCGTCGAGTACGCGTTCGACGGGCTGCACCTGGATCGGCTCGACGGCGAGGTGTTGGAGCACAACACCGTCGTACGGCAGATGAACCGGCGTTTCCGTTTTGTCGAGGGCACCGGCCGCCGAGAGTTGTCCGACGGCCGGGAAATCACCGTCATCCCCATTTCCCTCGCCCAGGCCGACCGCCGGCGGCGATGATTACCGGACACATTCGCGTCATGGCCCGACGCCATTAACCACGAATGTGTCCGGTGGACATCAACCGTTCACCAGGGGTCGAGCGGGTCAGGCCCGCCGCCAGGCCGCCCAGTGCTGGCGCTCATTGCCGCCGAGCCGGACGAAGCCGTACTTCGCGCCGTCCCAGTCGTCGGGTTGGCCGGGCGCCCAGCGGGCGAACACCACCTGCGCCGCGGCCGGCGGCTGCTCGCGGAACCACCGCACGTCGGTCCACGTCACCTGGTGGCTGAGGTTGAACCGCTGGATGTAGTGCACGCCGGTGGAGGCCCACACCCGCTCGCCGGGGCGTACCCCGACGTCGGCGACCCGGGGGGTGGGCGCGGTGCTCGCCACCATCGGGCGGACGAGGCGCTGGTCGATCACCTGCATGGTGACGAGGTTGACCACCACGAGGGCACCGAGGATCGGCAGTCGCAGGCGGGGCACCTGGACCACGGCGACGAGCAGCAGGCAGCCGGCGATGCCGATCAGCGACCCGACGACCGGCCGCATCTCCCGCCAACCGCCGGTGAGCGCCATCAGGTCCGGAGCGCCGAAACCGCCGTAGCGCAGCGAGTGTCCCCGGCTGGCCACGTACGCGAGTCGGGCCGCGACCAGCGCGCCGCCGGCGACCAGCAGGGCGACCGCGACGGCCGCGCGGCGCAGCACCACGCGGCGTCCCGCGGTGAGCAGCACCCCGAGCCCGACGAGCATCCAGAACGGCGCGAGCATCTGCACGTAGCGCCCGTAGATCGCGTCCAACGGCTTGCCGGTGATGCCGGCCAGGATCACCGAGGCGCCGCTGGCGACGCCCACGCTCGCGACCAGCGCGACGCCCATCGTCCAGCGGGTCGCGTCGCCGTGCCGGGGACGCCACAGCTCCCGGACGGCGGCGGCCCAGGCCACGCCGGCCATCCCGAACGTGATCACGACGAGGTACCAGAGTTGGGTGGTGACCGCCGCGCCGACCCGGACCACACCCTGCGCGGACGCGACGGCGTCGACCACGCTGCCGCCCGGGGTGCTGCCGAGCAGGTAGACCTTGTCCCCGAGCAGCCGGATGCCGGCCTCGTTGACCAGCGCCAGGGCCAGCACCGGCAGCAGCGCCGCGAGCACCCCGGCGGGCGTGATCCGGCGGCGGACGAGCAGCAGCAGGACCAGACCGGCGTGGATCCCGACGATCACCAGGCCGCGGGAGTGCAGGAGGTGGAAGGCGCCGACGAACACCCCGACGGTGGCCGCGGCGAGCGGGCCGGGTCGCTCGATCCAGCGGTGCACGGCGAGCAGCCAGGCCACCACCAGCGGCGCCATCACCGTGTCGATCATGGCGACGCCGGCGTAGAACGCGGTGGCCGGCAGGGTCGCGGCCACCACCGCCGCGAGCAGGGCGTACGAGCGGCGCAGCCGGAGCAGTCGCCGGCCCAGCAGGTACGCCAGGGGCAGCAGCGTCGAGTTCACCATCGCGTTGATCAGCTGGACCAGCCGGTAGCTGTCGCCGAAGTCCCGGTCGCCGAGGAACGCCGGCGAGATCAGCATCGGGTAGCCGACCCGGCGCAGCAGGTCGTTCTCGCTGCTGAACCCGCCCGGCCCGCCGGCGAGGGCGCGGGCGGTGTTGAGGTAGCTGTCCTCGTCGGTGTGGGCGATCGGCAGCACGATGTGTCGGGACAGCCACATCCGCCAGGCGACGCTGAGCACCCACCCGACGAGCAGGAGCAGGGGCACGAGCCAGCGCCGCGCGGGTGCGGCGGGCGGCGTACCGGCCGGGGCCGCCGGCCGTTCCATCACGTCGCTGCCGGATGCCATCAACGCCTCCTGAGTTCGCCGGCCGGGCCGGGTCCGTGCGGGCCGGATGGCGTACGTGCCGGCCGGTGACGCTCGGGGGTGAACCGTTCGCGCCGAGCCGGCGCGGATGTCGGGTGGACGCGGTAACCAGTGGCTCGCGGGGGCGGCCGGGTCGCTCGCGCGGCCACTGTAACGGCCGGATCCGGCCTGGTCAGCCCGCTTCACGCGCGGTCGTAAGTGTTCGCCTGCGCGGTGTCCGGCATTCACGGGAGCAGCGGTCGCGGTTAACCCGCGAGCGCCGGGGCGTTAACCCGCCATGGCTAGCGTGTCACCCCGGTCGGCCGGCCGAGGGCCGCCCGAACATCCACGATCACGGGAGCACCAAATTGAGTGAGTTGAATGGATCGTCCATTCTGATCACCGGGGGAACGGGTTCCTTCGGCAGGACCTTCCTCCGGCACATCCTCAACGAGGCTGACCCCGCCCGGGTGGTGGTCTTCTCCCGCGACGAGCTCAAGCAGTACGAGCTGCGCCAGCAGCTCGGCGACGACCCGCGGCTGCGCTGGTTCATCGGCGACATCCGCGACCGGCACCGCCTGACCCGTGCCATGCACGGCGTGGACCACGTGGTGCACGCGGCCGCCCTGAAGCAGGTGGACACCGCGGAGTACAACCCCTCCGAGTTCATCGCCACCAACATCACCGGCTCGCAGCACGTCGTCGACGCCGCGATCGAGGCCGGCGTCAAGAAGGTCATCGCGCTGTCGACCGACAAGGCGTCCAGCCCGATCAACCTCTACGGCGCGACGAAGCTGGTCGGCGACAAGCTGTTCGTCTCGGCCAACCACTACGCCGCCCACCATCCGACCCGGTTCGCGGTGGTCCGCTACGGCAACGTGGTCGGCAGCCGCGGCTCGGTGGTGCCGCTGTTCCACCGGCTGGCCGCCGAGGGCAAGAGCCTGCCGATCACCGACAAGCGGATGACCCGGTTCTGGATCACGCTGGAGCAGGCCGTCCAGTTCGTGATGGACTCGTTCGACCAGATGCAGGGCGGCGAGCTGTTCGTGCCGCGCATCCCGAGCATGCGCATCCTCGACCTGGTCGAGGCCGTCGCGCCGGACGCCACCACCCACGAGATCGGCATCCGGCCCGGCGAGAAGCTGCACGAGGAGATGATCGCGCCGGACGACAGCCGCCGGACGCTGCGCGCCAAGGACCGCTACATCGTGCAGCCGACCATCGCCGGCTGGGGCTACCAGCCGCCGGTCGACTGCGAGCCGGTGCCGGACGGCTTCGCCTACCAGTCGGACACCAACGACGAGTGGCTCAGCGTCGAGCAGCTGCGCGACATGCTCGGCCTCACCGCATGACGGGGATGCTCCCGTACGGCCGGCAGTCGGTCACCGAGGACGACATCGCGGCCGTCGCCGACGTGCTGCGCGGCGACTGGCTCACCACCGGGCCGCAGGTGGACGCCTTCGAGGCCGAACTCGCCGAGTGGACCGGCGGGGTCGGTGTCGCCAGCGTCTCCAACGGCACCGCGGCGCTGCACGTGGCGTACGCGGCAGCCGGGGTGGGGCCGGGCGACGAGGTGGTCGTACCGCCGATGACGTTTGTGGCGACCGCGAGCAGCGCGGTCGCCCTCGGCGCGAAGATCGTGTTCGCGGACGTCGACGACGAGACCTTCTGCCTCGATCCCGCCGCGGTCGCCGACGCCGTGACCTCCCGGACCAGGGTCGTCTCCGCGGTCGACTACGCCGGGCACCCCGCCGACTACGACGCCCTGCGCAAGTCGATGGTGGGCAGCGACGCGCTGCTGCTCGCCGACGCGGCGCACTCGATCGGCGGGACGTACCACGGTCGGCCGGTGGGCTCGCTCGCCGACCTGACCACGTTCTCGTTCTTCCCCACGAAGAACCTGACCACCGCCGAGGGCGGCGCCGTCGCCGCGCTGGACCCGCGGATCCTCAAGCGGGCCCGCCGGTTCCGCGGCGTCGGCGTGGTCCGGGAGCGCGACGACCTGCGCTTCGGCGACGAGGGTGGCTGGTACTACGAGGTGCCCGAGTTCGGGCTGAACTACCGGCTGCCGGACGTGCTCTGCGCGCTGGGCCGCAGCCAGCTGCGCCGGCTCGCCGAGTTCAAGGCGCGCCGGGCCGCCCTGGTCGCCCGCTACGACGAGGCACTGGCCGACCTGGACGGTGTCCTGCGGCCCACCCGCCGGTCGTGGGCCGACCCGGCGTGGCACCTCTACCCGATCCGGGTGCTCGACGGCCGTCGCCGCGAGGTGTACGACCGGATGCGCGCCGCCGGCATCGGTGTGCAGGTCAACTACGTCCCGGTGCACTGGCACCCGGCGTTCGCCGACCTGGGCTACCGGCGCGGATCCTGTCCGGTGGCCGAGTCGTTCTACGAGCAGCAGCTGTCGCTGCCGCTCTACCCGGGTCTCCGCGACGCCGACCAGGACCGCGTCATCGACGCGCTGACGGCCGCCCTGCGAGCCGGCTCGGTGCGTTCCGCCGCCTGATGGGAACCTGATGCACCACGCGAACCACTTCTACGGTCACGCGCACGTGCTGGCCCGCTACGCCGGCCTCGGCGACCGGCATCCACCGCGGATCAACGGGTACGTGCAGCACGGCTGGAACATCGGTGACGGCCTGGCCCCCGGGCACCCGTACGCCGATCGCACCCCGAGCCTGCTCTGGTCGGAGCAGACCCGCCGACGGGCCTGGTCGGTGGGGCGGCGCAACGTGGTCGTCATCGGCGCCCCGTTCGTCTACC
This sequence comes from Micromonospora sp. ALFpr18c, assembly GCF_008868155.1. Taxonomy (GTDB): domain Bacteria; phylum Actinomycetota; class Actinomycetes; order Mycobacteriales; family Micromonosporaceae; genus Micromonospora. Next base: position 18,289 of record NZ_WBKR01000057.1, on the reverse strand, counting down.
TGCTGGCCATGCGACCGGAGGATCCGCCGGCCGAGGAACGTGAGGGCACCATCTGGTACCCGTTCCACGGCTGGGAGGGCCAGCACGTCAAGGGCGACCACCGCACGTTGATCGCCCTGATCCGGGACACCGAGCCCGGCCCGGTCACGGTGTGCCTGTACTGGCACGAGTACGGCATGCGCAACGTCCGCCGACTGTACGAGCGCGCCGGCTTCCGGGTGATCTGCCACGGGTACCGGGGGCACTGGTGGAAGGACACCGACCCGGAGTTCCTCGACAAGCAGTTGACCGAGCTGCGCCGCCACCGCCGGGTAGCATCCAACCGGCTGACCAGCGCGATCTTCTACGGCATCGCGGCGGGCTGTGAGCCGGCGGTGTACGGCGACCCGATGGTCCTGTCCAACGAGGACCCGACCTTCGGCGGGACCGCGCGGATCCGGCGACAGTGGCCGCAACTGCACGGCACCGCGGTCGATCTGCCCACCGCGGTCGAGATAGCCCGCGCCGAACTGGGCACCGACCACCGCTGCTCGCCGGCCGAACTGCGCGAGCTGCTCGGTTGGGCGCACCTCCAGGAGGAAGAGGAAGACCGTGACGACTGAGACGGCACCCGCCGGCCGGATCACCCTGCCGGGCGGCGAGATGCTGGCCTGGTCCGACCTGCCGCGCGAACGGCTGGCCGACGGTGGCCCCCTCGCCGCGCTGGCGGCCCGGATCGTGCCGCCCGGTGCCCGCGTCCTGCTGGCCGGGCCGCACGACCCGGCGCTGCTCGACCGGCTCGCCCACGCCGAGGTGACCTGCCTGCTGCGCAGCCACCCGGACGCGGTGGCGCTGGCCCCGCGCGCCGCCCGCGTGGTGGTGGGCGGCCCGGCCGGGCTGCCCACCGACGAGACGTACGACGTGGTGATCGCCGGCGCCGGACTCGACCCGATCGAGTCGGTGGAGGGCACCCGGCTGGGCTGGGACGGCGTGCTGGCGCGACTGGTCGCCGCGCTCCGGCCGGGCGGCGCGCTGCTGCTGCGCCTGGACAACCCGCTCGGGCTGCACCGCCTCGTCTCCACCACCCCCTGGTACGCCGACCGGGACGACTCCGCCTGGGTGATCGGTGGAGTGCTGGACGGTGCCCACCCGGCCAACCGCGACCAGCTCCGCGAACGGCTCAGCGGCGTCGGGTTGCTGCCGGGCACCTGCTGGGCCGCGTACCCCGACACCGGCACCGCGACGGCGCTGCTCGACGCCGACCAGCTCGACCGCGGTGCCGCCTCCGGTCTGTTCGACGCGGTGCTGCACGGCGCCTGCGCCGGCGGCTTCACCGGCGCCCCGGTGCTCCAGGACCCGGCCCGGCTGGCGGTGGACGCCCTGCACGCCGGACGCGCCGCCGACCTCGCGCCGGGCTGGCTGATGCTCGCCCACCGGCCCGGGACGCCCGCGCCGGCACCCACCGGGGACCTGCCGGTGGCACTGGCGCAGACCGGGCAGCCCGGGATCGGTGTGCTGGAGGTGCTCGACGGCCCGTCGGGCTGGCGCTGGGGGCTCATCCCGGCCACCGGCGCGGGCCTGCCGGCCGCGCCGAACGCCCGCCGCCCGGCCGCGTACCGGGACCCGGGCGCGCTGAGCGGGCCGGTGCCGTCCGGGCGACTGCTGCGTACCCTGTTGCTCGACGCGGCCCTGCGCCGCGACCTGGCGACCCTGCGCACGCTCCTGCGGGGGTACGCGGACTGGCTCGCCGGGCATAGCGACGCCGACGGACGGGTCCTCGGGGCGACCGCGGTGGCGAGCACCGACAACGTGGTCGTCGACGGTGCGCGGTACACCGTGCTCGACCCGAGCTGGCGGGCCACCGGCTCGATTCCCGCCGACGTGGTGCTGGCCCGTGGCCTGTGGCGCTTCGCGGCGGGCCTGCTCACCGGCGGGTACGCCCACCCGTGGTCGTCCACCCTCGACGTGGCGGGCCTGACCGTGGTGCTCGGCGGCCTCGCCGGGCGCGACCTGGACCGCGCGACCGTCGCCGCGGCCGTGGACGCCGAGGCGGAGATCACCGCGGCGCTGCACGAGCTCGACATCGACGGCCGGGCCACCCTCGCCACCCGGCTGCACGCCGTCGAGCCGACCGACCCGCCGGTCGGCGCGCACAGCTACCAGCAGTTGCGGGAGGCGTGGCTGCGCCAGCGCGAGGAACTCAGCCGGCTCGCCGCGCTGACCGCCTGGACCGAGGAGCTGCTGACCTCCCGGGAGCGGGCCCTGCGCCGGGCCGAGACGACGATCGGCCTGCTCAGCGGGTCGCTCAGCTACCGGGTCGGCCGGCTCGCCATCACGCCGGCCCGGCTCGCCAAGCGGGGTGCCCGCGCCGCCAAGCGCCGGGCCCGCACGGTGCTCGCCCCGAAGCAGGAGGAGCAGCAATGACCGGCGTACCGGTGCCCGGGTCACGGATCGTCGGGATCGTGCAGGCCCGGATGGGATCGTCACGGCTGCCCGGCAAGGTGCTCCGCCCGCTCGCCGGACGGTCCGTGCTGGGCCGGGTGGTGCGTGCCGCCCGGGACAGCGGCGTCCTCGCCGACCTGGTGGTCGCCACCAGCACCGACCCGGTCGACGACGCGGTCGTGACCGAATGCGAACGGCTCGACGTGCCGTGTCACCGCGGGCCGGTCGACGACGTCCTGGACCGCTTCGTGGGTGCCCTCGCCGCCCACCCGGGCGACGCGGTCATGCGGTTCACCGCCGACTGCCCCCTGCTCGACCCGGAGATCATCACGCTGGTCGCCTCCGTCTACCGGGCGGTGCCCGGACTGGACTACGCGAGCACGTCGATCGCCCGGACGCTGCCCCGAGGGCTGGACGTCGAGATCATCCGCGCGGAGGCGCTGCGTACCCTCGACCGGCTCGCCACCGGTCACCACCGGGTGCACGTGACCTCGTACGCGTACACCCACCCCGACCTGTTCCGGGTGCTCGGCGTGACGCTCACCCCGGACCGTTCGGCGCTGCGGCTGACCCTCGACACCGACCAGGACTGGGCGCTGGTGAGCGCCGTCGTGGACCACTTCGGCGACGTCAGCGTGCCGCTGGCCAAGCTCGCCGACTGGCTGGACGGGCAGCCCCGGCTGCGCGCGCTCAACGCCGACGTCCGCCAGAAGCAGCTGGAGGAGTCCTGAGCACCCTGCGGGTCGGGGTGCGCTGCGACGCCGGGCCGCGGCGCGGCGTCGGCCACCTCGTACGCTGCTTGGCCCTCGCCGAGGAGTTCCAGGCCCGGGGTGCCCACGTCGCGGTGTTCGGCACCGTCGAACGGCTCGACTGGGCGCTCGCCGAACTCGCCGCGCGCGGCATCGGACTGCACCCCGGCCCCGACTCGCCGGCCGAGCTGGTCGAGACCGCCCAACGACACGACCTGGACGTGATGGTCCTCGACTCCTACGAGCTGGACCCAGCCGGAGCGGGCGCACTACGGGCCGCCGGCGTGCTCACCCTCGCGATCATCGACGGGGACAGCCGAGGCCAGGACGCCGACCTCTACCTCGACCAGAACTTCGGTGCACGGCACCCGGAGCTGCCCGGACGGCTGCTCGCCGGCAGCGCGTACGCCCTGCTGCGCGACTCGGTGATCACCGCCCGGCCGCCGGCGCCCCCGACCGCCACGGCCGTCGGCCGGCCCCGCGTGCTGGCCTTCTTCGGCGGCACCGACGCCGTCGGCGCGGCCCCGGTGCTCACCCGGGTGCTGGTCGCCGCCGGCCATCCGATGGACCTCACGGTCGTCGTCGGTCGACCCGAGATCGAGGCCGAGCTGGAGGAGATCACTCCCGGACGCGGGCAGATCATCCGGCCCGTCCCGCCCACCGGCTCGCTGCCGACCCTGATCACCGGGGCCGACCTGGTGATCAGCGCCGCCGGCACCTCCACCTGGGAACTCTGCTGCCTCGGCGCACCCGCCGCCCTGGTCTGCGTGGTCGACAACCAGCGCGAGTCGTACGACCGGGTGATCCGCCACGGCCTCGCCGCCGGCCTCGGTGAGCTGCCGGAGCTGACCGCCGCCGGCGTCGCCGGTCGGGCGGCCCGCGCGACCGCGGCGCGGACCCTGAACGGGCTGCTCAGCTCACCGCAGCGGCGCACCGCGCTGGCCGCGCGGGCCTGGTCCACCGTCGACGGGCAGGGCCGGGGCCGGGTCGTGGACGCGGTGTTCGACGCCGTACGCGCCACCGACCCGTCGATTGGCACGGGTGTACGAACTCCCTGCTAGGGTGGCCGCATGACGCAGGTCGCCTACCAGCCGTCGATGCTCGACCTGGCCGACGCCGGGCCGACCCTGGGGCCACTGCCCGGCCAGATCCGCCGGCACCAGCTCAGCCGGGGCGCCTGGGTCGACCACCTCCCCGGCTGGGTGCGCGGCTCCGACACGGTCCTCGACACCCTGCTCACCGAGGTGCCCTGGCGCGCCGAACGACGCACCATGTACGACAGCGAGGTCGACGTGCCCCGCCTGCTCTGCTGGTACGGCGCCGACCGGCAGCTCCCCCACCCCGTGCTCACCGAGGCACGCGCGACGCTGACCCGGCACTACGCCCCCGAGCTGGGCGAACCCTTCGTCACCGCCGGCCTGTGCCTCTACCGGTCCGGGCGCGACAGCGTGGCCTGGCACGGCGACACCATCGGCCGGTCGGCGCACACCGACACCATCGTCGCGATCGTCTCCTTCGGCGCACCCCGACCACTGCTGCTGCGCCCACGCGGGGGCGGCGAGAGCCTGCGCTTCCCGGTGGGCCACGGCGACCTGATCGTGATGGGCGGCTCCTGCCAACGCACCTGGGAACATGCTGTCCCCAAGACCACGCGCCCGGTAGGCCCGAGGGTGAGCGTCCAGTTCCGCCCCATCAACGTCGCCTAGCGCCGCGTCCACCTGGTCGAGCGCCTCGGGCGGAATACCGGTCGCCTCGTGCCCCAGCAGCACCACGGTGCGGCCCCGAGCGGCGGGCAGATCACCGACAGGATCCGCCCAACTTCAGGGAAAGTGCTGCCTGCGGCATCCCGCAAGCAGCAACTTCCTCGAAGTTGCGCGGATCTTGGGGCCGTGCGCGCGCCGGGCGCGGATAGCGCGCGCCGGGCACGCCGGGGGGTCAGTCGCGTTCGATGACGTGGCCGACCACCGTCGGGCCGAGCATCACCGCGAAGCCGGAGCCGTCGCGGCGCGGGTCCGCCGCGGGCAGCTCCACCGGGTCGCCGGTGCCGGTCGCGCCGACCGGGCGCGGCCCCACCCAGGCGACCGCCACGTCCGTCTCACCCTTGAGGAACCGGTGCGCGCGCACGCCGCCGGTCGCCCGACCCTTCGAGGGGTACGCCTTGAAGGGCGTCACCTTCACCGTCGCTCCGGTCGAGGTGACCACCATCGGCTCGCCGTGACCCGGGTCGTCGGTGCGCACCGCCCCGAAGAACACGACGTGCGCTCCGGCCGGCAGGTTGATGCCGGCCATGCCGCCGCCCTTGAGGCCCTGAGGGCGGACCAGCCCGGCGGGGAACCGCAACAGCGACGCCTCCGAGGACACGAACGTCAACGTCTCGGCACCGTCGGTCAGCCAGGTCGCCCCGACCACCTCGTCACCGTCGCGCAGGCCGATCACCTCAAACTCGTCGGAACGCACCGGCCACTCCGGCGAGCAGATCTTGACCACGCCCTGCCGGGTGCCCAACGCCAGCCCCGGCGAGCCCTCCGCCGGCCCGCCGAGCGGGGCCAGACCGACCACCGTCTCCCCCGCCTCCAACGGCACCAGCTCGGCGGCCGACATGCCTCCGCGCAACGACACCGTGCCGGCCTGCTCGGGCAGCACCGGCAGCGGCAGGACGTCGACCTTGAACGCCCGGCCGGCGCTGGTCATCAGCAGCACCCGACCACGGGCGGTGGAGTGCACGATCGCGCGTACCGTGTCGTGTTTGACCCGGCCGTTGCGCCGGCGCCCCTCGGCGCTCTCCTCCGACTCGGCCGCGGTCCGGGCGACCAGCCCGGTCGCGGAGAGGATCACCTGGCACGGGTCGTCGGCCACCTCCAGCGGGCCGGCCGGCGCGGACGCGGCCAGCACCTCCTTCAGGTCACCGTCGACAAGCGTCGTACGCCGCTCGCTGCCGAACTGCTTGCCCACGGCCGCCAGCTCGTCGGAGACCACCTTCCGGAGCACCCGCTCGTCGTCGAGGATCGTGCTCAGCTCGGCGATCTCGGTGCGCAGCCGTTCCTGCTCGGCCTCCAGCTCGATCCGGTCGAACTTGGTCAGCCGGCGCAGCGGTGTGTCCAGGATGTAGGTGGCCTGGATGTCGGAGAGGCCGAACCGACTCATCAGCCCGTCCTTCGCGGCCTGCGCGTCGTCGCTGCCCCGGATCAGCCGGACCACCTCGTCGATGTCCAGCAACGCGATCAGCAGGCCGTCGACCAGGTGCAGCCGCTCCTGCCGCTTGCGCCGACGGTACGAGGTGCGGCGGGTGACCACCTCGTAGCGGTGGGCCAGGAAGACCTCCAGCAGCGCCTTCAACCCGAGGGTGCGCGGCTGCCCGTCCACCAGGACCAGGTTGTTGACGCCGAACGACTGCTCCAGCGGGGTCAGCCGGTACAGGTCGGCGAGCAGCGCCTGCGGGTTGACGCCCACCTTGCACTCGATGACCAGCCGGGTGCCGCTCTCCCGGTCGGTGAGGTCCTTGACGTCCGCGATGCCGGTCAGCCGCTTGGTCTTGGTGACCTCGTTGGTGATCGCGGCGATGACCTTCTCCGCGCCGACGCCGTAGGGCAGCTCGACCACGGTGATCGCCTGGCGGCCCCGGCTGCCCTCGATCGGGCCGATCTCCACCTTGCCGCGCATCCGCACCACGCCGCGCCCGGTCTCGTACGCCCGGCGCACCTCGTCGAGGCCGAGCAGCACCCCACCGGTGGGCAGGTCGGGGCCGGGGACGAACTCCATGAGTTTGTCCAGAGTGGCGTCCGGGTGGTTGATCAGCCAACGGGCCGCCTGCACGACCTCGCCGAGGTTGTGCGGGATCATGTTGGTGGCCATCCCGACCGCGATCCCGGACGCGCCGTTGACCAGCAGGTTGGGGAACGCGGCCGGCAGCACGGTCGGCTGGGTCAGCGACCCGTCGTAGTTGGGCTCGACGTCGACGGTGTCCTCGCCCAGCTCCCCGACGAGCAGCATGGCCTCGCGGGACATCCGTGCTTCGGTGTAACGCGAGGCTGCCGGACCATCATCTGGGGAACCAAAATTTCCATGCCCGTCGATGAGTGGCACGTTGAGGGAGAAGTCCTGCGCGAGGCGGACCATCGCGTCGTAGATCGCCGTGTCGCCGTGCGGATGGTACTTACCCATGCAGTTGTGAACGACATAGCCCTCGGCGACGAACGCGTGCTCGTCACTGCCGACCTGGATGTCGTAAGTGACGTCGGGCGGAACCGCCTCAACCGAGGTGACCCGCAGGAACGAACTGCCGACCAACGCGTCGAGACGAGCAGCGAGCGGTGAGCCGATGCGGCGGAGTTTGTCGATCCAGCCGTCTCGTACCGCCCGCTCCAACTGGAACGATCGGTCCGCGAGCGGGACGCCATTGCGGTCTTCGCCATACCGCACCTTCGGGCCACCGCTCGCCGAGAGCGAGGCACGAAACGCCTGTCCGGCCTGATCCCGGAACCATCCACCGCCCTGATGCGCTGCGGTGAATTCCGCCATCACCGAGGCGTACGGCAACCGGTCATTGCCTTGCTTGCCGCTGTACTGGTAGTCGATGTTCGCAACCCGTTGCAGGCCATCGTGCTTGTAGCCGATCCGCACCCACGGCAGCAGCATCCGCGCGAGGACCGCAGCGTCTCGCCCGGATATGGAGAGCCCGTGAAGAGGGTTTCCATCAGAACGAAGACCGCTGGTCCAGTAGTGCCCGTGCAAACCCAGGTCGGCAAGCATGGCGTAGATCTGCCGGACCAGGAGTTTGCCGGTGCTGACGAAGACCACCTCTCGGAACCGCTTGCGGACGTAGCCGTCACCGTCGAAGAAGCCGGCGAGGAACGGTGCCCACGCTGACCGGTCGCTCATGATGTTGCGTGGTACGTACTTGTCGCGGCTGAGTGGCTCGGTAGCCTCCAACAGCCCTTCGTGCCGGCTGAACGTCAGGATGTGCTGATCACGATGACGGGGATTGGTGGCCTCACGCTTTCCGCGGGAGACGTTCACCCCACTGGCGATAGCCCAGCCGTGAGCGACATCGAGCGGTTCGATGTCACACATGTGGATGCGAACCCGACCGTCCGCCGCACGGTTCCGGTCGACCGGGAAGCCCTCGGCTACCAGCAGCCCGCGCACGTAGTCGTAGACGTCGCCAGGTGGCGTCGACACCTCGCTACGGTGGCTCCCATAGGCCAGCGCAAGGCGTCCCGCGAGATCCCGAGCCTCGGCCCACTGCACCGAGAGGTCGTTCGCGACCACCCGGAAGCGTTGGCCCGGGGTGACGAGCATCGTGTGCCCATTGCTCCAGGTCACTCGAACAAGGTCAGAGGTCGGGTTTCGATACACAGCGGTGACCGGGACCGAAGCGCCCTCACCGTCCAGCACGAGGTCTCCGACCTCGACCTCCTCGATCGGCCGCAGGCCATCAGGCGTGGAGACCAGCGTGCCGGCAACGAAGCAGTCCCCGACAATTCGGGCGGACTTCACGTGCCCGCGATCCGGGCGGTAGCCCTGCTCGTACATCGACCAGAGGATGCGCCGGTGCACGGGCTTGAGGCCGTCGCGGGCGTCGGGCAGGGCACGGGAGTGGATGACCGAGAAGGCGTACTCCAGGTAGGAGTCGGAGACCTCGGTGACCAGCGGATTGTCGAAGACCCGCGCGCCGGCCTGGTCGAACGAGGAGAGATCGACCTTGTTTTCCTTACGGCGTGCCATGACTCAGCTCTCCACTGGAACTGGAACGGGAACTGGAACGGAACGGGCGGTCATGCGTCGATCGCCTCCCGATCGACCCGGTCGGCGGAGTCGATCAGCCAGTTGCGGCGCGGCTCGACCTTTTCGCCCATCAACAGTTCGAGGATGCGCTCGGCGGCGTCCACGTCGTCGAGGGTGATCCGGCGGACGGCGCGGGTGGCCGGGTTCATCGTGGTGTCCCACAGCTCGTCGGCGTCCATCTCACCGAGACCCTTGAAGCGTGGGATGGGCGTGACGATCTGCTTGCCGGCCTTCTCCAGCTTGCGAACCGTCGTCTCCATCTCGACCTGGGTGTAGGTGTAGACGGTCTGCGGGTTACGCCCCTTGGTGGTGATCTTGTGCAGGGGCGGCATCGCGGCGTATAGCCGACCCGCCTCGATCAACGGTCGCATGTAGCGGGCGAAGAGGGTTATCAGCAGGGTACGGATGTGGGCGCCGTCCACGTCGGCGTCGGCCATGATCAGCACTCGGCCGTAGCGCAGCGCGGACAGGTCGAACGTGCGCCCCGAGCCGGCCCCGAGGACTTGGACGATCGCCGCGCACTCGGCATTGTCCAGAACCTGCTGGAGGTTGGCCTTCTGCACGTTCAGAATCTTGCCCCGGATCGGCAGCAGCGCCTGGTATTCCGAGGAGCGGGCCATCCGGCTCGTGCCGAGGGCGCTGTCACCCTCGACGATGAACAGCTCGCTGCGGTCGATGCCGGTGGCCCGGCAGTCGACCAGCTTGGGCGGCATGGACGCGCCCTCCAGGGCGGTCTTGCGCCGGGCCGCGTCCTTCTGCTGCTTCTGGGTGAGCCGCACCCGCGCCGCGTCGACGATCTTCTGCAGGACGGTGCGCGCCTCGGCCTTGGTGCGCCGGTCCTCCAGCCACGCCTTGACGTGCGCGTCGACGAGAGTCTGGAGCACCTTGGTGATGCCGGTGGTGGACAGCTCGTCCTTGGTCTGCGAGGTGAACTGCGGCTCGGGGATCCGCACGTGCACCACGGCCGTCATCCCCTCCAGGACGTCGTCCAGGGTGGGCGGCTCCTCCTTGGCCTTGAGCAGGCCGCGGGTGTTGCGGACCGCGTCGGCGAGGGTGCGGACCAGAGCCCGCTCGAAGCCCTTGCGGTGGGCGCCGCCGTGCGCGTTGCGGATCGTGTTGGTGAAGCACTCGACGGTGCGCTCGTAGCCCGTGCCCCACCGGAACGCCACCTCGACCTCGGCGCGACGCTGCACGTTGGACTGCATGACACCGTTGGCGTCGGCGGCGTTCTCCCGGTACGTCCCCTCACCGTTGACCAGGAGAATGCCGGAGACCGGCCGGTCGCCGGCCGGGGCGAGGAACTCCACCATGTCGCTGAGCCCGTTGGGGTAGTGGAACTTCTCCTCGGCGGGCGCCTCGCCGGTCAGGTCGCGCAGCAGGTACGTCACGCCGGGGACCAGGAACGCGGTGTTGCGCAGCTTCATCCGGACCGCGTCGACGTCGAGCGCCGCGCCGGTCTCGAAGTAGCGCGCGTCGTGCCACCAGCGGATCGAGGTGCCGGTGCGCTGGCCGCGCTTCATGGCGCCGATCACCTGGAGCCCGGGGCCGGCGGTGAAGGGCGCGTCCGGCCCGTCGCCGTCGAAGATGCCCGGGACGCCGTGCCGGAAGGACATCGCGTGGATCTTGCCGGCCCGGCGGACGGTCACGTCGAAGCGGCGGGACAGGGCGTTGACCGCGGACGCGCCGACGCCGTGCAGGCCGCCGGAGGTCTTGTAGCCGGAGCCGCCGAACTTGCCGCCGGCGTGCAGCCGGGTCAGCACCAGCTCGACGCCGGAGATGCCGGACTTGGCGTGCACGTCGGTGGGGATGCCCCGGCCGTCGTCGTCGACCTGCACCGAACCGTCGGCGTGCAGGATCACCTCGACGTGGCTGGCGTGACCGGCGACACCCTCGTCGGTGGAGTTGTCGAGGATCTCGTTGACGAGGTGACCCACGCCACGGCTGTCGGTGGAACCGATGTACATGCCGGGCCGCTTGCGGACAGCGTCCAGCCCCTCAAGGTGGGTGAGGTCATCGGCCCCATACAGGGTGTCAGGCTCTGCGGTCAACTGGTCGTACTCCCCGGTCTCGGCGGTGTGCTGCCGGTCACCGGCGACATCAGCCGGCGTGGCGCGCCGCAGCGAGCCTAGCCCGAGGCTAGGACAACTCCCGGAGGACCTACGCGACCCGCCGCGCGGCAGCCCCCGAACGTGAGCCACGAAACAGCCGGCCGGTGATCACGGGACCACGCCCAGGCACCGTCGTCGGTACGCTCAGCCATGATCACGGCCGGTCGAGCGTGGGAGTTGGCGCCCGGGTTCACTCCGGTCCGGGTCGAGCAGATCAACGACCAGAGCGGGGTACGACCAACCGGCCGGAGGCGATCGACGGTGCATGAGACGACACGCGACGCCCTGCGGCGCTCCCTCGGGACGCCGGCCCGGCGATGGCTGCTCGCGGGCACGCTGCTGGCGGGGCTGCTCTGCGCCGTGGCACTGGTGACCGCCGCGGCTCCCGCCGACCGGACGTTCGCCGCACTCTCCGACACGGTCCAGAGCCTGACATCGGTCCTGACGCCGCTCTTCGGCATCCTGCTCGTGCACGACCTGCGACGGGCGCCCACCGCCGTCGGGGTCGCCCCCACGGTGCTCGCGGTGCTGCTGCCGGCCGTCGTGATCGGCGTCGTGGGGGTGCTGATCTGCGCCGCGACGCTGGCGCTCACCCCGGCCGCCGTCGCCGACGAACCGTGGCGGCACGCCGGGACGGTCGCGGTGGGCAGCGTGCTGGTGCAGATCGTCGCCGGTCTGGTCGGCACCGGGCTGGGTCTGCTGCTGCGGTCGACGGTGGTCGCGTTCCTCGCCACCATCGTCCTGCCGTTGGGCCTGTTCGGGCTGCTGGGCGCGGTGGACGCCCTCCGCCCGGCGCAGCCGTGGCTCACCCCGCTCGGCAGCGTCCGCAACCTGCTCTCCGGCGAGATGAGCGTGCTGCGGTGGGCGCAGTGGCTGTGCGTACTGCTGATCTGGGGTGTCGGTCTGAACGCCGTCGGCGCGGCCGTGCTGGGGCGCCGCGGGCGCTGAGCGGGTCCACACACCGGCGCGGACGGCGAGGCGCCGGGGCAGGCGTGTCTTTCATCGAACGATTCTGTTACGGGCCATTGACGCCCGTTGCACGAGGGTGATCTGATCGCGCTCTCAGAGAATCTTTCATCTTTCGATGGATGGGAGCCCCATGCCCAGGTTCCGCCGTGCCGCGCTCGCCGCGGCACTCACGATCGTCACGGCCGCACTGTCCACGGCCGTCGCGCTGCCGTCCCCCGCGACCGCCGCGCTGCCCACCGCCGCGGTGGCGCTCGGCGACAGCTTCATCAGCGGCGAGGGCGCCGGGGCGTACACCCAGGTGGTCGACGTCAACGGCGTCGCCCAGGGCTTCCCCGGCTGGACGGCGCCGAACAACAACGCGTACTTCTGCCACCGTTCGGCGAACGCGTCGCTGAACCAGGCGAACCTCCCGGGCATCCAGAACCGGTTCAACCTGGCCTGCTCCGGCGGCCAGCCACACGACATCGCCAACGCCTCGCAGGCACGGGCCAAGGGCCGTACCGTGGCCGCCCAGCTCGACCAGCTCCGCGCCGTCGCGCAGACCCAGGACATCGACCTGGTGCTGATCGGCCTGGGCTCCAACAACAGCTCGTTCACCTTCGGCAGCGTCGCGGAGACGTGCGCCAACCGGTTCATCGCCGACGCCTGGACCGGCTGGTGGGAGTTCTGGGCGTACCTGAACGGGCCGGTCGAACAGAAGCCGTGCAGCGACGCCGACCTGGCCACCGCCGCGCAGCTCAGCGCCGCCACCGCGGAGACCACCGCCGCCGTACGCCAGATCCTCACCACCCTCGACCAGGTGGACGCGGACGGGCAGCACCGGGTCGTGTTCCAGGACTACACCAACCCGCTGCCCTTGGACCTGAACCCGGTGTTCCACGAGGAGGACGGCCGCGACGACACCCGGGACAAGTTCCGCGACCTCGGCGCCGAGCGGTACGCGGCCGGCTGCCCGATCCACCGGGCCAGCCTCGCGCCCGGACACCGCTTCTCCCAGGGCCTGGGCGGCATCGTGCAGTCCACCCGGGACACCCTGGCCGCCGAGTTCCCCGCGGACGACCTGGTCTATCTCAACGTGCAGCGGGCCTTCGACGGCGCGCGGCGCTGCGAGACGACGAGCAGCCCGACCGGCGCGCTGGCCACCCCGATCCGCCTGCAGGACGGCGCCAACGGCACCTTCGTGACCAGCCTGTCCGGCAAGGACAAGATCGCCATCCAGCGGATCGCCAACACCTGCGTCAGCTACTTCCAGACCTGCCAGGAGTCGTGGCACCCGAACGCCACCGGGCACCAGGTGCTCGGCCAGTGCCTGGCCGGCGCCGCCGTCACCGCCGCCCGCGCGGTCTCGTGTGTCCGCGCCGGCAATGGGACGATCTCCGTCTCCTGACCGGCCGCGCCACCGGAGGCCCCGCCAGCCGGCGGGGGGCCTCCGTCGTGTCCAGCCGGATGACTACCCGTCGGTAACATCGGGCCGTACGCTGAGCCGGTGAACGGGGAACCGGAGTACGCGCAGGAGTTCGTCGACGTCGACGGCGCCCGACTCGGTGTGCAGGTGTACCCCGAGCCGGCCGGACCTCCCGGCGCGCCGATGGTGCTCATCTGGCCGGCGATGGGGGTACGCGCCCGCTACTACCGTCCGTTCGCCGCCGCGCTGCGCGCCGCGGGGCTGGCCGTGATCGTCGCCGACCTGCGCGGCACCGGGACGAGCACCCCCGCGCCGAGTCGCGCCGACCGGCACGGCTACACCGAGCTGGCCGGCGACATCGGTGCCGTCCTGGCCGCCCTCAAGCCACGGTTGGACGGCCGCACCCGACTGCTGCTCGGCCACTCACTGGGCGGGCAGGCCGCCCTGCTGCACCTCGCCGTGCACGGCGGTGACGACGTGCACGGGCTGGTCCTGGTCGCGGTCGGCATCCCCTACTGGCGCGCGTATCCGGGCCTGCGCGGCGTCGGCGTCCTGCCGTACACCCAGGGAATCGCCGCCACCGCGGCGCTGCTCGGCGTCTGGCCGGGCTGGGGGCTTCGGCGGCCGGCAGGCGCGCGGGGTCATCCGGGACTGGGCGCACACCGCCCGGACCGGCCGATTCCCCCAGCTCGACGGCACGGACACCGAAGCGGCGGTGCGGGCGGTACGGACGCCGATGCTGGCGGTCAGCGTCGACGACGACCAGTACACACCGCACGAGACCATGGATCACCTCTGCGCGAAGCTCACCGGGGCGGCGGTGGCCCGGGAGCGGTACACGGTGGCGCAGCCCGGTGGGGCACTTGACCACTTCACGTGGGTCCGGGCCAGTGCGCCCCTGGCGGGGCGGATCGCCCCTTTCGCCGCCGGCCTGCCACCCCGCTGATCCGGACCGGCCGGGCCGCACGCCCGGCCGGTCCGTTCACTCGTCCCGCTCCAACGGCACCAGTTCGTCGTCGCGCTCCACCTGAATCTCCGCGTGGTCCTTACGCGGCGCGACCTCCGCGGTGTTCCGGTGCGGATCGTTGCCCGGGTGCATGAGCACCGCGTCGGTCTTGGGGGTCTTCTCGCGTACCTCATCCGGCTGCGACATTCCGTTCCCCTCTCCGTCAGCGTCCGACGGATCTACCCGCCACCGGGCGGACGACTCCTCCCGGCGGCGATCCGGGACCGCGATGCCCGGATGTCCCCGTCGTGCCGGTGCGACGCGGATCGGCAGACGGGCGACGGGGGTTAGCCACCCGGGCGGCGGGTAAGCCGCAGCGCCCGACACGGCGGAAGGGGATCACATGTCCGAACGACACACCGCACTGCGCTCGATGCACGATCTGGGTCTGGCGGCCTGGTTCGGCGGCTCCCTCATGGGTGCCTTCGGCGTCAACGGCGCAGCGGCGAAAATCAACGACTCGACCCAGCGACTCCCGATCGCGTCGGCCGGATGGTCGAAGTGGACCCCGGTCAACGCGGCAGCGATCGGCGCGCACCTGGCCGGTGCGGTCGGCGAACTGGTGACGGAAAGCCCTCGGGTGGCGGCCCAACGTGGGGTCGGTAAGGCCAGTGCCCTCAAGACGGCGTTGACGATCGGCGCGCTCGCCGTCACCGGTTACAGCCGGTTGGTCGGCATGCGCCTGGAGAAGGCGGGCAGCCCACCGGTGAACGGGGCCACCGAGCCCAATCACCAGACCCCGGCCAGCGTCGCCTCCTCGCAACGACAGATGAAGTTGCTCCAGTGGGCGATTCCGGCGCTGACCGGGTCGCTGGTCGTGGTCACCGCGTACATGGGTGAGCAGCAGAAGCCCGGGCAGGTGCTGCGGGGGATCCTCAGCCGCACCGGCGGGATGCGCAGCGCGCCGATCGGCATGGCCAAGATGGGCATGAGCGTCGGCAAGCGGCAGATGGCGATGGCCGGGCGCTGAGCGTCGGGCCGGCCGGAGTCCCGCCGGACCGTCGACGGCGGGGCACCGGCCGGCCCTGCGCGCCCGCCACGGCGTACCGCGTACCGAGCGGGCGGGACCGGCCCGGGACGGGCAATCCGTCCGCCGGCAGCGGCGGACCGACGAGCGAGGTGGCCATGACGGCACACGAGGGACGCAGCAGTGGCGGCGGTGACCGGCCGGAACCGGAGGCGGTCAACCCGTGGGGCACCGGCGACGATTTCGACGCCGACGCACCCTGGGGCGCCGGCGACGACTCACCGATGGACGAGGGCAGCGAAGAGACGGCGGTACCCGAGGGACGGCGCGGTGAGCGGCGCGCGGGCGCCCCGGCCGGGGACTACGGTTCAGCCGGTCGGCACGGCTTCGGTTCGGTCGAGCCGACCCGGACCACGATGGCCGGACCGGGCGCGCCACCGGATCCGGCGCCCAGCGGCCGGACCTTTCCCGACGAGGCGGACGTCGACGATCGGACCCAGGACGCGCTGCGCAGCCGGGGCCGACGCTCCTGAACACCGCGCTGCCCGCCTGCCCCGGCTCGACGGATGGCACGTGGGCAGCACGCCGTCAGCTCCTCGACGTGGCCCGCGCCGGTACGGCCTGGCCGTCGACCGGTCCACGCGGCCCGGCGGGCACCCGCGAATCGGCGAACATGGCCTCGGCGAGCAGCTGCGCCAGCCGGGTGGCGTCGCGCTGAGCCTGCCCGGCGCAGCAGTTGTTGAACAGCACGTGCAGGTCGTCGACCCGGTCGGCCATCTCGGCCAACCGCCCGGCCCAGTCCCGCAGCTCCGAATCGGCGTACGCGTAGCGGAACTTGTCCTGCTTGTCGCCGTCGCGCCACGCGTCGCTGTGACCGTGGAACCGGACGATCGCCGGCTCCGCGGTCATCGTCAGGATCGGCGGCACCGACG
This sequence comes from Micromonospora sp. ALFpr18c, assembly GCF_008868155.1. Taxonomy (GTDB): domain Bacteria; phylum Actinomycetota; class Actinomycetes; order Mycobacteriales; family Micromonosporaceae; genus Micromonospora. The sequence goes on along the minus strand of NZ_WBKR01000057.1, from coordinate 1,948 downwards.
ACGGATGCCCCTGCGGCATGTCGACGCAGACCAGTGAGAGGTCGTGCGCGCGCAGCAGGTCCAGGGTCTCGGCTGCGGAGGCACCGTCGAACCAGGACCCGTGCCGCAACTCCACCGCCACCCGCCACGGCCGGCAGCGCTGCGCCAACTCCACGGTGCGGCGCTCGGCGGCGGCACCGCGGACCAGCCATGGCGGGAACTGCAACAGCACCGCGCCCAGCTTGCCGGCGGCCGCGATCGGGTCCAGCGCCGCCCGGAAACGGGCCCACAACTCGTCGTACGCCTGCTCTGGCAGATCGCGGCGGCGGATCCGGCTGGGGCCGGCGGCCGGCCGCAGGTCCCGGGGCAGCGCGGCGATCGGCGTCGGGTGACCGGTGAAGAGGCTGAACGCCTTGACGTCGAAGGTGAAATCGTCGGGCGTCGCGTCGACCCAGCCCTGGGTGGTCTCCGGCACCGGGACGGCGTAGTAGGAGGTGTCCACCTCCACCAGCGGGAACCGGCCGGCGTAGAAGGCCAGCCGGCCGGCCGGCGTGTTGGCCGAGCGCGGGCACCAGCCGGAGCGCAGCAACGACTGGTCGGCCCAGGACGACGTGCCCACCTTGATCACACCCATGTCATTCAGTGGACAGTCCCGCGCGCCGATCGGCAACCGCTGGCGGCCCGCGCCGCCGTCGTGTCGGACCGGAAAGTGTCGGTGTCCGGTCCTAGGCTGGCGCCGACCGGTCTTCGACGGAGGGGCGACACCATGACCAGCACCGAGCAGCTCACCGGGGAGCGGGCCGACCTGCTGCAGACGCTGCGCCGGCACCGGGGCTTCCTCCTGCAGACCGTCGACGGGCTCACCGACGAGCAGGCCGCCACCCGCAGCACCGTCAGCGAGCTCTGCCTCGGCGGCCTCATCAAGCACGTCGCCGGCACCGAGCAGCGGTGGATGCTCTTCGCCGTCGGCGGCGCCGAGGCGATGCAACGCGACGAGATCGACTGGGTCGGCCAGTTCCGGATGGCGCCGGGCGAGACCCTGGCCGGCCTGGTCGAGCGTTTCCAGGAGGTGGCGGCGCACACCGACGAGCTGATCGGCACCCTCGATCTGGACGCGGCGCACCCGCTGCCGGTGGCGCCCTGGTTCGAGCCGGGGGCGAGCTGGACGGTCCGCCGGGTGCTGCTGCACCTCATCGCCGAGACGTCCCAGCACGCCGGCCACGCCGACATCCTGCGTGAGGCGGTCGACGGCGCCAAGACCATGGGCTGAGCCGGCCCGCGTTCGCCGGGTGCCCCGGCCCCTCGCCCGCCTCCCGCCCTCGCCAGGGCGGATGTGACATCGCGCAGGTGGGTGGCGCTGAGGGACACGAGATGAACGCAGACCGGATGGATCAGGAGACCGCCGAGCGGCTGCTCGGCGGCGGCATCGTCGACCCGTCGACCGGCCCGCGCCCGGTCGTGCTGCTGCTGAGCGCGGTGCGTGCCGCGCCGCGCCCCGACGAGTTGGCTGGCGAGGGCCTCGCCATGCAGGGCTTTCGCCGCGCCCAGGTCACGCCGGCAGCGCCTCGGCGGGCCGTGCGCCGGTCCCACACGCTCGCCCGGTTCGGTGGCCGGACCACCGTGGCCGCCCTGGCGCTCACCGCCGTCGGCGGGGTGGCGTTGGCCGCCGCGACCGGCACGGCACCCCGGCCGCCGCATCGGCCCGCGCCCACCGCACCGGCGTCCACCGACGCGTCCGCCGCGAACCCACCGGTCACCGACAACCGGCCCACCCCCGGCACGGCCGCGCCGTCGAGGCCGCTGCCGCCGGCCCCGGAGTCCCAAGCTCTGCCGGGCCTGTGCCGCGCGTACCAGGCCACCAGCAGGGAAAACCCCGGCCGCGCCCTGGACAGCCCGGGCTTGTCCGCCCTGATCACCGCGGCCGGCGGTCGTCAGCAGGTGACCGGCTTCTGCACCAAACTCCTGACCG